>JBGSBN010000008.1:0-35699 GCA_041730515.1 Methylacidiphilales bacterium
ATAATTACTCAGGTTGATAGGTTATAACAGAAGTATTTAAATCAAAACTAAAGTAACCACTTACTGCCGAATGATTAGCAGTTAAACTAACATCCTGCCAAGTAGTTGAACCAGCCACTTGCTTTTGAGCTGATACTATAAAAACATCAAGAACACCATCTATAGCCTCCAATGCATCTCGTAACTTATTTGGCCTAAAAAGTCCATCAAAATCACTCAATGAAAGGTCGTTTAAAAAGCTTTTAATTGTTGTTTCAACATTTGTTTTTAAATCCGCTTCTACCAATTTACCTTCATAAACTATATTGATAGAAAAAGCCAATTTATCAGCATTGGCACTAATTAACTGATGTCTTATTCCTGCAGGCTTTATGGTTTTTATATAACTTTGAATTGCGGCCAACTGACCAGCATCACTAATTTTCTCTAAGTTGCTACCATTTAAATGAGCAATTTTAACCAATACCAACCCATCATATTCAGGGAAAGCACATCGGCTAATTATTTGTTTTTCGGCATCAATTGCAGCATAAGCAAACTTCCCATTAGTTTCTACTAGCAGGTCGCCATACTGAAACCTTAAAATTTGAGACGACCACCATTTTTTATTACCATACTCTACACCCTTAGCCATTTCAGTAACTAAGGTTACAAACCTATCAAAAAGCAACTCCAAAGTAAAGGCAGCCATAGCAAAAATGCCACGCCATGTAGCCCAACCACCAGCTTTACTTTCTTTAGCTAAAATGGTGGTCATTTGCTCGTCTGTTAGCTCAAATTGTTCTTTATAGGCAGAATCCAACTCTGCTCTTATTTCCTGTGTATTACGTGCCATTAATCGTTATAACTATAAGCTATTAAAAAAAGTAAACTCATTGAAAACAATGCGAGTACAAAAACTAAAACTGAGTTGAACAATAACCCTAAAAATGCCGCAATACATACATATTGCACAAACTTAGCACCATGCCAAGCATCAAAAAACATAGGAAAAAACCTGTGTAAAAAAGTGGTTTTGGCCGCCTCAGCAGCTTCTTTGCTGAAAAAGTAGCCCCAATGTTTGTAGGCATTATGATGAACTATATCGTCCCTAAATGCATCTAACAAAATATAAACGGCCACCAAAAATATAAAAGAGGTTAAACTATATGTTACCATTATATTACAATTATTATTCTTAAACTGGCCTTACTTCATTAAACTCAACTATAAAATCTCTTGGCGGTTGAACAATGTTGCCAGAACCATCTTCGAAGTGAAAGAAGAAACCTCCACCAGCAACAAATATTTTTGCTATTGGATCTGAGGTAAATCCAGGTGCAAATACATACTTGTATGAGTTTACTTTTACAAATGAGTATTGAATTACATAAGCATAATCAGTATTTACTGTAAAACGAAAGGTATTTGATGGAAATTGTTCAAAAAATATTAATACATCATTTTCAAAAGTATTGTACAAAATATTACAAGAAAAAGAACCATTAAATATTGGGTAACTTACAGTACTTGGGCGAAAAAGGCATTTGATAATGGCCTTCCTCTCCTTTAATTGTAATTGCAATTTATCTGGTAACTTATCATTACTAAGTTTAGGAATTTTTTCAATTGGGATATTGGGTAATTGATCAGATCTCAATACTGGAATAACATCTACTAGTAGCTTTTTAAATCTATCTAATCCAGCATATCCACTAGGTTTGTTTTTATTTTTAAGAAACTCAAACATAGCTAAATTTCGTAAATAGTCTGAAAAGTAGTAAAATAAGAAATTGATTTTGATACTCCATTTATATCCACAACATTATTATTTAAAACATCAAATATTCCTGGATTATTGCCATCTGTTGCAATCCATACTTTAGTAAAATAATTACCTGTTCTATGAATGGCACTTTGGTTTGCAAAATCTGTTTTTTTGTCTATAAAAACTCGGAAAATGTATTCGTTTACAATTGTTGAATCTTCCTCATTTCTTTGTATTTCTTTGGTTTTTGAAACTGATATACCATAAGCAGTCCAGAATGGTTCTGTATTTATACCAATATTATTATATCCAATTTCATCGAGAGCAAGATTGCTTGTGTTCCAACTCAAATCGGGGCCAAAATAGAAATGTTTAATTTTTTCGTTTCCTAACTTATTAATTAAAGCTAATATTAATGAAGGATTTTGAGCAATTTCAATTTGAGGAAACCAAGCTTGTGGAGTTAAAATTGGGGTGGCAATATCTTTATTAAACGAATACAAAGGGGCAATTCCAATTTCGAGCTGAGCGGAACCACCGCCTGCCGATGCAATTACTCCAGTACTGTTTTTAAGTTTTGGCTGTTCATCGGCAGCATCAATAAAGTAGTTGTATCTTCCGTCTGTGGCATTTGGCACATCGGCCGCATCCATTGGCAATAGTTCTATGTAACTTGGCATATATTTATTAAATTAAATTTCCTGTTCCTGTTATTGAGCCACTGCCTAAAATGGCATTGCCTACTAGCAATGTTCCATTAATTTGGCAAAAGCCATTGTTTATTAAATTATTGGCTACTAGTAAGTAGCCATCTACATTTACTATTCCATTATTTGTTACATTAATAGCAATCAATTCTTGATTACTATTAATTGTAAAAGTGTTACCTTCATTAATTACTGAAGGAACTCCTCCAGATGGTGGATTATTGATTAAATCAATTACCACTTGAGGCAACATACTAATGGCTATTTTTTTAAATCTATCTAAACCTGCATAGCCGCCAGGCTTATTTTTATTGCTTAAAAATTCAAACATTAGGCTATTGCTCCTTCACCAATTAAAACTCCAGAACCAATTAGAGCGCCATTAATAAATAACCTACCGTTAGCAGTAACAGAACCGTTGTTTACCAAATTTTGGCCGATAACGAAAACAGCAGAGTAATCAATGGTTAGGCTTCCATCAACTGTAAAATTAGTTGGTATTACAAATTGGCGATTACCTGAAATAGTTTGACTTTTATCTTCATCAATAATGGTATTGATATTTTCAGCATCAGAACCTTTTGCCCCAGTAATTCCCTGTTCGCCTTGTGGCCCTTGATCACCTTTTATTCCTTGGATTCCTTGTATTCCTTGGTCACGTTTATCTCCTTGAATGCCTTGAATACCTTGCAATCCTTGATCGCCTTTGTCTCCTTTATCGCCTTTTTCGCCTTTATCGCCCTTTAAGCCTTGTTCGCCTTTATCGCCTTTTGATCCAGGTATGCCCTGATTAAAAATTAATGGAACCTCAACTCCTTCATTTTCAACTGAAGGATTAACATTAATAAGTTCGTCATCAATGGCAATATTTATAACTATTTCGTCCATTCTAGTAGCACTCCTTTTTTAGCCAAAACAAAATCGTCTTCAAATCTTGCATCAGGCCATTTTATCCAAATTTTGTATTCAAATAATCCAATAGGTAGGTTATCAGTTTTAGAAGCTTCTAAGTACACATTGAATTTTTCATTATCATGCACTATTGCAAAACCGCTTTCAGGCTCGTTTAATTTATAGGTTAGCTTTAATACACCTTGCACATAGAAATCAATCTTTAATTGACTTAAATCTGCTGGTATAACTGGAGTATTATTTCTGCTAATTGGAAAACTAATAGCTTTTGATGTCCCTAAAATTGCTTTTATTGTCATAACTAATCGGCCAAAAACCCTTTTAATTTTAAATCATTAATATAGCTGCAAAATACCTCGCTAAATCTTCTATTGTTTTAGTTCCTGTGGCTTCGCTCCAATCGGCCGAATTAAATCCGCTTCTTGCTTCGGTTCCCCGATTGCCACTCCAACCTGTAGCAGCCATTATGGTATCTTGTTTTCCACCCAATGCATCGGCCAAGCCATCGATACTAGCTATATTAAGTAGGTCTAATTGAGAATTGGTATAATCATTAGCAAATTCTATTACCTCAGTTGGTGATAACGAACCTACTTTTTCCGAATTTAAAGCCACCTCTACTACTTTACCTTCACTGTTAAGCGTAGCTACACCATTTGCAACACCTTTTTCGTCCGTTTCAATTTTTTGGCTTAATGCAGTTGCCAAACCATCAATACTACTAATGTTTAAAGTTAATAAACTATCATTTACATAATCTGCAACATCGACCATAACCTCTTCCAAAGTTTTATTTTCAAGTCTTTCGCTGTTTAAAGCAACCTGAACCAACTTTCCAAAATTATTTAAAGTAGCTAAACCATTATTGGCTCCAACAGCCTCAGCATCTAATTTGCCCGATAAAGCTTCAAGCATTGCAGCAACAATTGTAAAATTATTGATCCAATCCTCTTTTGAATACTTTCCTTCTATTGTTATAATTAATGCCATTTTTTATACTAAATAATCAATTGATTTAAAATCCTCTTCTAAAAAATCCCCTTCTATTATTTCAGGGTAATAACCACTATTAGGGTTAATTTGCTGTGTTTTAAACACATTTGCTACTGTTATATTATTAGTAGTTAACTCAGGAACAGTTTCTTGTACGTTAATTAAAGTACCTGGCACTAAATCAACATCTACACTTAAGCTACTATTATCTTGTAGCAAAAAGCCAATACCTTCATAACAGCCATATTCTTTAATTGCTATGTCGGCCAAAGTTTGCCCCTGTCTAACTTCAACTATTTTCATTAATTATTTTTTTTAGAGCCATCAAACTCAAACCAATTATTAAACTTTCGCAGAATAAAGCCAGCTAGTGTTTTAGTTTCCTTGTATCCCAAACAGCCCAAATTTTCAAACCATGAAATAAATAACTGTAAAACTATTCCTGTAAATACAGCATAGTAAAGCCATGTAAAAGGATTTAAAGAAATACCCAAAACGTCAGGAGCTGTTATTGATTTTGCAAAAACATTGGCTATTAATAATACCACCAAGTAAGTACCTATTTTAAGTATCATTCTGCCAATTGGCCTACTCTTAACACGCTCCTTATTTACCTTTACACTTACTTTTATTCCTGTATATACCTCAGCTATTATTAAAAATATAAAGGCAAAAAATACAGGAACATCAAACCCTACAAAATCATGTAAAAACATGCGTAAAACACCTGCAATAGCAATAATTATTAGCTTCAAATCCACTTTGTTAGAGTTCATAAAAGCCCCAGCACAAGCATTCAAATACTCGCTAACTCCTTTTTCGTAGCCAAAGCCACTTAATACATAATTTACATGTTTCATTTTACGTTTATATATTGTTTAAAATCGTTTATTCTCTTACCATCTATTTTTAAATTAAGGGCTATTTCTTTTAAAATCTCTTCTTTGGTAGCCTTTCCTTTGGTAAACCTAATTAGCCCAGGACCTAATAAAGGAGCATATTTCAAATCAGCTTTATTTAACTGAAGTAAACTCCCTACATCCTGAACCGCAGTTTCACCAACCCTAACATCTCCATCGGCTCCAATGTCCAAATCCCAACCATTATCTAGTAAAATATCCATTAATGTTTTACCTCCTCATTTTCTAAATCAGACAAATCTTGACTTTCCATAAATCCAACAGCCGTTTCAAAAGCGACACTAGTACCAGGTGTTAAAGCATTAGCAACTGTAGCAATTGCCTTTGTTGCTTCTATAAGTATTTCCATGTTAGAATTAAGCTTTTCAAGTTCTGTTTTTAATGGATTTACTTTTACCACACCTCCATTTTCGCCATCATTAAATACTATTTCAACAGCGTTTAAATAGTATTTATCTACTTCGGTAGCTTCAATTAAAAAGGTTTCAGTTTCCTTATTTTCAATAATGCCAATTAAACACAAGTTGTTAATTACTGGCTTTATGGTTATAGCTCCCAAACCTAAACTCACTTCAAAATATTCAAGATTATCAGACACACCAACACCAGTCATGGTTTTATTTTCCCAATCTATTTCGGTGCATTTAACCCACGCTGTATTTACTTTTATATGCTCCTTAGCTTTTTGGCCAATAGCTTCAACTAGTTCTCTTACTTTATCGCCACTCATGCCTTACCTCCAATTGTTAATTTTTGAGCAAAACCACTAGGTGCATAATCAATAATTACCGAATCAATATAATAGGTACCAGTTCTATCAGGATAAACATTGCTTACTAAATTAACCTTTTCGCCATGTGTATAAACTGGATCACCAAACGATGAAACAGAACCCGAAAAACCTCCTCTTTTCAATTTTTCATAATCTTTATTTACCAAAAGCTTTAAAGTATCTAAACTGGTAGCTTGCTTGTAATCAAAATTATAAACATCGCCTCCCTCAGTTCCTACTTGATATTCAATTTTTTGGTTTTTAATAGTGGCAGTACCTTTTACAAGAGCTATAATGTCCTCAGGTGTTCTATATACAAGGCTGTTTTCGGCTGTATTGTTATCTAAGTTTATGGTACCAATTGCATCATCTGAGTTATCAGCATAGTATTTGCCACAAACCAAAGTTTTACCATCCATGTAGCTGTAAAGGCCAAAATCACTCCTTAACTTTTCCAATACAGCACCAACATTGGTTTTACTTAACCTTATAGCTCCTAAGCTTACACCTTCCAAAGCATCTACTTTATAACCGTTACAAATGGTATTAAGCAACTGGCTCAATGTTGTAGAAGTAGATGAAAAGTTTACTGGCACCTTTTTAAGTTTCGACATTTCGTCCATTAGCTTTATAGTAATTGGATAGTCAGCACTAACCTCAACTATATAACCGCTAAAACGCTCTGTTAAATTGCCATTGTACCCAATGGCAATAGTAACAGGCGAGCCATGCTTAAAAGCACTACGAGGGTTATAATTATCAAAGAACGAAATATTTCGGGCTACTACTATTTCTGCAGTAGCAATCATATTTTTATAATTACTATCAATATGAATAGAGTGCGGCTTACAAATAGTTTTAAACTTTTCGCCTTCAGGAAAATCTATTTTACAAGTCATTACTTTCATCATATAAGCACTCCTTCCTGTTCGCTACTCAAAACCGCTATACATTGTAATTCAATTGGAACAGCGTTTGGCCTACCTTCTAATTGACTAACACTTATGCTTTTAATTACAATGCTATAAATATCTTTTTCGGTAAAAATTTGACCAACTACATTAATGCTATCGGCCAAATCTTCCCATCTTAATAATTCCAACTTTTGCTCCTCAGCTGTTTTAGCTGTGGGGTGTGCTTTATCGGCCAAGCACAAAAGCCTAATTCTTACACTCCAGTTCTCAAATCCATACATTTCAATAGTTGCACCTTCGCTTGCATTTTGCTGTGTTTCAGGTAAAATTTTGTTTCTACTAAAATCAACTAATGTTGTAGCTGGTAAAGGGAAGTCCTTCATTTCTACATTTTCCAAAACACCAAAACGGTTAAACTTTTTATAGCTACCACCTTTAAACATAATGGAACTATAAACAGGTAAACCAAAATGACTTTTACGAACCGATGTTGTAGGCTTAGAAACCTCAACACTATTATACTTTATTGAATTAGGCTCTGATAATTCACCTTCATTTTTAAACGATACATTATTTGGCCTTTTTACCTGTAAGGGAACAGGAATAAACAGAGGCATTTTAACTCCAAAAGCCAGCTCAAATAAAGTACCTACATCATTTCTAAAGTCTATCATTAGCCAGCATTAATTAAAGTATCTTTTATTCTATCAGTAATTACACCAGCCACTTGGTCGGCTACCTCACGCACATTAAGGCTACTAGCTATATTGCTAAAAGTGTTTTTTATTTCAATATGCATGCTTATGCTTTTTGAGCCACTACCAGCAGCTCCACTAATAGTTAGTGGTTTGGCTGGTTCTTGGTTTTTGTTAAATGGATTTTGAGCCTTTGTTTTGTTTACACTGGCATCAACACCTTTGTTTTCTTTAGCTGCTTCGTCAGTTTTATTAGCAGCTAAACTATTATCATAACCTTTTTTAAACGAGGCTCCAGTAGCCACATCTTTAACATTGGCAACTAGGTTTACAGCATCATTTTCAATAGCGGCTTTTGCTTCATTATAGCCAGCAGTTCCATTAGTTAAAAAGCCAACTACCAATCTAATGGGAGCCATTATTAACTTGAAGTAATTTAAAATACTTTCAAAAACCACTTTAAAAGTTTCGCCTAATCCATCTATTAAAGCCCTAAAGCCATCAAAATAATTATAGGCTAAAACAATACCTGAAATCAATGCAGCTATACCAATTACAATTAATCCAATTGGATTGGCACTCATGGCTATATTTAACATCCATTGAGCCGCAGCCATTACATTGGTGGCCACAGCTGCAATCAATTGGCTACTACTTAATGCTTGAAATAATTGCACTGTAGCCATTATACCAGGTGCTATTGAAATAATACTTAAAATACCACTCAAACCTACATCTATAAAAGGCAACATAGCACCAGTAGCACCATATATACTCAACTTCCAATCATCTAAAGTGGAAGTAATTTTATCCTTTTGCTCTTGGTAACTTGTAGCCAATATTTTAACAGAATCGCCTAAGGCAGTTTGGTCTGCAGCAATATCTTTTGTGTATTGGCGCATTAAATCAATATTTCCCAATAAAGCAGTAATTGCCAAAGAGTTTTCCTGCCCAAACATGCCACCCAAAAGCGCATCGTTTCCACTAATTTTCTTTAACTCAGTTAACCTATCGGCTAAAGTTAAATTCTTATTGCTCAAGGTATCTACATTAACACCAGCCGCTTGCAACTGCATTAATACATCCTTTGGCAAAAACTCCTGTTTTTGAAGGATTGAAAATACATTACGTAAAGCTACACCTCCTTCAGCTCCTTCTTTTCCAAATTTGCCCAGAACCTGCAAAGCTCCATTTGTTTCATCAAATCCAACCCTTGCATTTTTCGCCATAGCTCCCACCTCGTCTAACGCACTGGCTAAAACAGGTACATCTTGGCTACCAACTTTTGCAGAGGCTACCATAATGTTAAGCATTCGCTCCATTTCTTGAGCTGCCGCAATTGGATCAGTTAAATCAACCCCAAATTGATTAACAGCACTGGTAGCAGAATTAACAGCTCCAGTCATGTCGCCTTGCATTGTTTCTGCAAGCATAGCCACACTTCTACCCATCATATCCAAAGCTTGAGGGTTTTTGGCAATTTCAGGAGTTAATTTCGAAAGAAGTATAGTATAGGAATTAACAGCTTCAGCAGCATCGCCACCAAAATCAGTAGCAGTTTTTCTTGCACGCTCTCCAATATCAGTTATTACTTCACCAGTAACACCTGTAATTGATTGAAGCTGGCGCAATGATTTATCGTAAGCATAGGTTCCTTCCATTCCATCCAAAAAAGGCTGGCCAAGATTTTGCATAGCTTCGCTACCAGCTTGCAAGGCCATTATACTTAAACTTTTAGTTGCATTATTTACATTTTCACTAATATTATTAGCAGATTTTACAACATGGTCATCCATTGCATCTACTGACCTTGTAACATCTTTTACAGCTGTTTCCATAGCATCAACCGAAGCTGTAGCAGCTCTTAAAGGAGCTGTTATTTTATCTGTTAATTCAAGTATCCAGTTTGTTTTTTGGTCTGCCATTTAATTGGTTGGGAATAATGCGTTTAATGCTTCTTGGAGTACTTTTCTTAAAGTACTTTCTAATTTCTTTGTTTCAATTTGTTGTATATAACTTGCCTCTTGCAAGTATTTAGCCCATTCACTATCGCTTAACTCGTTGGGGTCTTTTTTTATGTAATGCCTAATAATTGCATTTCCCTGAGCAATAACTTTTAGGTTTTCACCTTCAGGACTGTCAGGCGAACTTAAGTCCCAAAAGTCTAAAGCTTTTTTAAACTAACCTGACGAGTTTTCATTAAACCACTTATGTTACTTAACAATGTAGTGTAAATGTCTCCATCAGTTTCAATAAGTTCTTTATTGCCTTCTAAAACACAATTGGCAATTAATATATTATTGGCTTTGGTAACATCCTTATTAACCGAATGCTGAGCCACAGCCTCCATTTCTTTTCGACCAGGTTTCCTAATTATATAACTTTCTACCTGTTCATCATCAAGTTTAATATCTACTTGATAAACATTTTTTTCGCCATATTTGGCTTTAAATTCTAAAATCTTATTTTCTAAAAGTTCCATGTTGTTTGTTGTAAAAAAAAGGCTGCTACTTTATAAAACAGCAGCCTTTTTAAGTTTTAAATTTTATCGGTCGCTGTGCCAAGCCGATGCGTTAAATTGTATTCCAGTTAACTACTGATGATATTAACTTATATTCAGTTACTATCTTTCCATCGCCCTGTTTTACATCCTTACCGTTTGTGGTAAACTCACAATCCATAATCCTATCACGCAGAATTACACCATTGGGAAGTTCATATTCAACAGTAATATCAAAGGGTGCTATTTCTTGAATTCGGCCACTAGGATTACTTAACATTAATCCTCTAGCCTCCTCCTCAAATAAGGCCAATACAACCTCATCAGGTTCATAGTTTCCCTCCTCGCGGCCTACTGGTAAGTTACCAGCTCCATAGGCATTGGTTTTTGTTACTTTATCGCCATAAGCAATGCGGCTAATACCTTCTAGGTCTCTGCCCATTACATTAACGGTAATCTTTTTCCAGCCAATTAATTTTCCAAATTTATTTACTACTTCAGCCATCTTAAATATTGTTTACAAGTCCTAAATCAACAGAGAATTCAAATACAATTCCATCTTTAACTATACTAGCTTTAACCACTACTGGAGTGCTAGCATTAGGAATTTGATTACTAGGTATGTTTACCGAAAACCCGCTTATTTCATCAGCAGTAACCATTGTATTAAGTGCTTTATTACAAAGGCCTACCCAGTTACCTATGGTAGTACTTTTTATAAAACCAGTAGCAGGGTCTTTTTTTACCTTACCTTTAACTTTTGGCAATAATGCCAATCGTATAAGCCTAGCAGCTTTGTTCCATGTTCTGTTATTTTCTACAGAACTGTAGTCGCTTGTAGCGGCCACACATGTTGGCGAATCATTGAAAAACAAACCATCATAACCCTCATACTTGCCTGCAAAAATGTAACCTTTGTTACTAATGGCTGTTTGAACAGTTGGGCTTAAGGTTTCCATTTTTATACCATTTGCTAACTGAGCCGCTTTCCAACGGTTGCCTCTAGTTAAGGTATAATTTGGATTTGCTTTGTAAGCATCTGGTGGCGATACAATTTGCACCGAACCCAAATTTTCGCTCACATTTCTAACCATAATATTTCCCAATACTGTTCCAATATCAGCCTGTTTACGATAGGCAGCATCTTGAACAGCTACATAAGGGTCTTGGCCGATGCTTATGCACACATTAGGTGCATTTTTAGCACGCAAATCAGGTAAATCACCATAAGCCCAAACATCTCCTCCTGTTCCATTGTTACCCTGTAACAAAATAAAATCAATCAAACGATGTTCAGCAGCAAAAGCAGCTATTACAGCCTGTACTGGTTCTACCTCGTTTTCTAAATCTACTGCGGTTTCTGCTGAATTTGCAATTGCAATACCTTTAGCCTTTGAAGCCGTTCTAATTGCAGCTTTTACACTAGCTAATGCTAAAATTTCGCTAATAGTATCGCCACTTGCTACAGGTATTAAATGGAGTACACCATTTGGGTTATAGTCAAAAAACTCTTGAATGGTACCTAAACAATAAAAATTATTGTTAGCATCATGAGCTGCTGTAAAACCTAAATCAATTGCATCTTGAGGCTGCAACAATTCGCAGCTAGTATTATATGCTACTCCTGCAGGCAAATCGCCATTAGGAACCACATAAATAAGTATAGCCTCATTCTCGTCACTTGGAGCAATATTGCCCAAATTACCATTTAGCTTATTTACATTTACACCATCAAAAATATTACCCATTATTATCGCCCTTTCTCATGTCGGTTGTAATGGCAATGCGTTTTTCAATAGCTTCTACTGCGGTTTTGCGGTTTAGCCCAATTACCTCATCATGAAGTAAGTTGGTCAATAACTTCAAGTCAGTTTCTTCAGCTATTTTCTCAGTTAAAGCTTTAACTGATAATGTAGCAGCTTCTGAACTGCTACCATCTGCACTATCTTTACCACTTCCTAAACCATCGGCCGCTCCACTGTCGCCAGCGTTTTCGTCAACTATTTCGGTTTCTTGTTTGGTTATAGTAATAACCTGCAATTTTTTACCAGCATGCAAGTTAGCCCTGCTTTGAAGTAAGAAAAACTGACAATCCGCAGTGGCAAATAAGGTTTTAACACCCAAATCCTCAAAAATTGGCGCGGCCAACTCTTCTAATTCTGATTTACTTTTATGCATACTTTTTTTGTGGGTAAAAAATTTTATAACTAATGTAAATGACTATCAATAGCAATGATAAACCTCCAATCCATGCCAGTATTATTATTACTTTGGGTATTGGTGTTAAAATTTGCTTTTCTATTATTTCAGACCGTAATTTGTCTCTAGCTGTAACCTCTTTTTCAATTATTGTTTTTAGTTGAGCTTTAATGGCTAATGTATCGCAATTACAATCTATCTTTAAAAACCGCCCCTGTCGTTCTACTTTCAGCTTAGCGTTTTTAAATGCCTTTTCAACTGGCTTTAAATTGGGTTTCAAACCTGAGTCGCATGGATACATAATTGTAACCTGCGAGGGGTTTGTTTTAAATACTGTATCGTGTAAGGTTACAGTAGTGGTCTTTTCTACATAAATGCTATCATGCACTACCTGAGTAGGTGGCTGTAAAGGAGCTTTACAGGCCACACTAACAAGTAACATCAACAACATGGAAAAGATGATATTTTTAAATTTTTTCATACTCTTTTTTTGCGTTAAAACTTGGACAAACTTTAATCCACTCGAAACTTTCAATAACCCCATTTTTATTTTTATCAGGGCTAAAGTCTCTGTGACCAACAATTTCAGCCGTTGGGTACTGTTTTCTTAATTCTTTTAAAATTGCTAATAATTGTGCTTTTTGAGCCGCTGTTCTTGTATCCTCAGGCTTTCCTGTTTTCATATTCACACCACCCATATAAGTTAAATGAATGCTTTTTGAATTATGACCAGCTACACCATTGGCAATACTTTCTAGCGGAGTAATGTTGTGCCTTGCACCACTGCCATCAACTACTATATGATAACCGTTATTTCGCCATCCTCTGGCTGCAAAACCTGCTTTAAGTTGAGCTATCGTTTCATTGGGGTTACCAGCAGTGCAATGCACAACAATATGTTTAATCTCTCTAGCCACTAGTTAGTTAAAATAGCAGCTGTGTTTACAAACTTGCTTCCATCATATTTAAATGATAAAACAGCATTTTTATTAGCAGTAACTGTATAAGCATTACCAGTAAAACCAGTACCTAAAGTAAGTACGCGGTTGGTACCATCAGCACTAACTTTTACAGTTAAATTATGACCAGCTCTAATCCTGGTACCTAAAACTAAGTTTAAGGTACCAGCTCCAGTCATTTGAGCTACAGTTAAAACAGTCTCGCTGTTTTCAACTGTTTTGCTCATTACAGCAGCATAAGCGCAATTGCTTACATCTGCATCCCCATCAGGGAATTGATAAATATTATTTTCGTTTGACATACATGATCTCCTTTAATTTTTAGGCTGCTGTTCCACTTACAATTGCTGCTGTACCTTCATCTTTAATTGCAATAGCAATTGCATACAAACGGAAGCCGATTGAATTTCTACGGTTTTCAGGATCATCTGCCGCAGCTCTCATATATCGCTTTGCAGATCCAGTAGCTTTTACTGTAGTGCCAGTATGAACAATGATTGAAGCTGCTTTACCAGTAGCCACACTTCCAAATGCTTCTTTGGTCATAACTCCTCCTACTAGTTTGTAGGTAACCTCTTTCATGTCTTCCCATATTTCGAAGCCCATAAACTGTTTTGAAATCATACCATCCACTTGGTTTTGGTAGCTGTTTTTAAAGCTTAAATCTTCAAGCAATAAATCTGCTACGTGGTCGGCACATAAAATTAACAAGCGACCAGTTTTAGGAACTCCTAATTTGTCTAATGCCTTTTTCAAGGTAATCAAATCAGCAGTTTGTAAGCGAAGGCGACCAGTCCCATCATTAGCACCAGTAGTAACTAATACAGGAGTAGCAGAGCTATGAGCATTAGGAGCTACCACAAATAATGCGTGCTCGCTTGATTTGTCTTCTAACTCTTCGCGGTGTTGCAACTGCACATCGTTTACTTTCTCGTATGGCAGAGCTTCTAACTCATCGTCACTAACTGTGGTGTTAGTGGTTTCATACTTATGTAAACCCAAAACAATAAAATCGTCCTCTCTATCATTCGAAACGATAGGGTAAATGTTATTGTTAATTAAAACCTCAGGAGCAGCACCCTGACGAGGGATTTTAATAACGTCATTGCTGACCCAATTTTGTTTGGCACGAATACGGCTTAACCAAGCATGTTCATGTCTGAATTTTTTAATTAGCTCTTTTTCGGCTAACTCGTTTTTTAATTGACTCATTATTTATTTAAATTGAAAATTTAACAATTGAGAATTTTTAAGATGATTACTAGGCTATGAGCCGTAGTAATCATCATTTAATTTTTTAAACCTTGTAGGGTCGGAAGTTTCCATAGTAGCTAAAGCTGTAGGGTCTTTTTCCAAATAGGTTTCCAATGTCCAAGCGGCTCGCGCTACTTCGGTATCGGCATTAGCACCAGGTAATGTTTCAGTACTTAACTTTTCGCGCACTGGCAAAGCTTCTAATGCTGCGGAGCAATCCTCAGGGCTAGCCAAATACATTTTTACAAAATTGTCCTTTTGGGTAGCTGCAATTTTTTTAGCTTTAATAGCAGCATCTACTACCTGCTCAGCTTTTGCAGTTAATTGTTCACTTGCAGTTTTAGCCGCTTTTTTAGCATCGTCCGCAGCCTTTTTATTATCAGCTATCGTTTTAGCTACTAATTCTTCTGATGCATCAGCATCTAAGCCTAAACTGGCTCTTAGTTGATTTTTATCCATTGTATCGGGTTTTGTATGTTTTACATTTTTGGCCTTTGCAGCAGCTTCTATCTCTGCATCGGTAGCGGTTGGCTCCAAGCCTAACCACGCTATTAATTGTTCTCTATCCATAGTTTTTGTTGAATTGTTGTTTTTAGAACCACTAATAGAAGTATTGGGCGCACCGCAGGCTACAAGCATGGCTTTTGTTTGTTCGTCAATGGCTATTTTTTCGCCACTAATACTTCCAATTAGTTTGTTTTTTAAGGCCTCCTTCGCAGTCATCCAGTAATCACCATTAGCCCACATTGCCTCTATCTCTTCGGGAGTTTTTCCCATTTGCGCAGCATAAGCCGCTTTATATTCACTGGTTACATCTTTTAGTTTTTTAAGGTCTTTTTCAACTGTAGTTTCATTTCCTGAAAAACCAGCACTTGGTTTATGTATCATAAATTGTGAGTTCGCTTTAGCCTCACTTTTAAACCTTGTTAAAAAACGAGTGGCAGCACTAGCGGCCACAGCTCCAACGTAAACTTTAACACTTTCAAAACGTTCTAATTCTGAAACTATATCGTTAGCCTCCCAAACAGAACCACCACCCGAACTTAAATTTACTCTACATGATTTTATGTCTTTAGCTAAAAAATCATCTACTAAAACAGAAATAGCATCGGCATTAACCTGTGAACCGCCTATGTATCCTCGTATGTTAATTATAGCAACACCAGCCTTTAACTCCGATGTGAGGAAACCAAGTTTATTTGATTCTACATTACATGTTATTGCTAGTCTCCAACGAAAGTTCATAGGCGGTTTGTGTTTATTTTATCTCTTAAAGTGGATTCAAAAATGGGGGCATATTTCCCAGTAAAAAAATTGGCGTTTTGAATTAGTAAGTATTTAATACTGAATTAGTAATAGTATATTACTGATTTGTAAAAACAAGTTTATTTAAACGCTTTTTAAAGCCAATTTTGACACATGGCAGGAGATACTAAAAAGCTTAAAAAGGCAGCCCAAATCATGTTTATTGAACAGGGTAAAAATCAAAAAGAAATAAGCGCGGTGCTTGGTGTGTCTGAAAATACCATATCCAAATGGGCTAAATTAGGCAAATGGAAAGAGGAGCGCGAGGCTAGGCTTAATTCTATTCAAAAGAGAGCTGATGATATTAAGGAGGTAATTTCAAACTTAACCGAACGCAGACTTGAAATTTTTAAAGAAAAGAAAATAGCTCAAACCAATGGCGACAAAGAATTAATAGCCATTTTAAATAAAGAGGCTGTAGGTATTGGAGACGAAATTTCAAAACATACAAAAGCCCTTTCGGTAATGGAAAAAAGCGGCAAACACAGCCTATCTACTTATTTAGAAATTATGGATAGTATTTTCAAGTCACTTGACCAGTTCGACAATACAATTTACTTAAAAACATTAGATTTTCAAGAAGCCCATATTAATGAGATGGCACAACATTTAGGATAATGAAAACCACTGATAAAAAAGCCCTCGAACAATACCAAAAGAAACTCGAATTTGCACGCTCCGCAGGTAAACCAAACCCTTACGAAACTGCAAAAGAGAAAAAGGAAAGATTAGATAGTATTAAAAAAATAGATTGGAAGTACTTAATTGAATATTATTTCCCACATTATGCTACTTCCGAAACTGCTGACTTTCAAATAGAGTATTGTAAAAAAGTAGAAAAAGACCCAACATTTACAGGTTTTGCAAAATGGGGAAGAGGGCTTGCAAAGTCAGTATTTAATAACGTTATTATTCCATTTGGGTTCTGGCTAAAGTATGGCAAATATTACTTTGTGCTAATTGGTGTAAACGAAACTAGAGCAACACGTTTATTAGAAGATTTAAGGGCAGAGTTTGAAGCCAACCCTAGAATTATTGCCGACTTTGGTTTACAACAAACTTATGGTTCTTGGAATGAAAACCTTTGGATTACTAAAGGTGGTTTTATTGGGCAGGCGTTGGGTTTTGGCCAAAGCTGTAGAGGTTTAAGAGTGGTAGAAAAGCGACCTGATCACTATAACTGTGACGATTTAGAAACTCGCGAAACCATTAAAAACGAAAAGCGTCAAGATGAAATGGTTGAATGGGTAGAAAATGAGCTTTTACCTTCAATGGATGGGGCAAATGAAAGACTTGTTTTTTCAAACAATTGGTTTGCCGAAACAATGTTTTTACGCAAACTAGCAATAAAACATCCTGATTGGTATGTGCATGAAGTAAAAGCATATAACACTGTAACTTATGAGCCACGTTGGAAAGCAAAGTATAAACCTGACTACTACCGTAACAAGGAAACAAAAATGGGAATACTGGCAGCACATGCAGAGTATAACCACGAGGCAAAGCCTAAAGGTAAAATCTTTAAACCCGAAAACATTAGTTGGGAAAAACTTCCAAACCTAAACCATTTTAAAATCATTGTTGGTCATTGGGATATTGCATACGCTGGTACCGAATCAGCCGATTACAACGCTGTACGTATTTGGGGTCTTTCTAAACAAGATAGGTTTTTATACATACAAAGCTTTGTAAAACAGAGTAAAATGGCCGCAGCTGTAGCCTACATGTGCGATGTGCAAAAACGACTACCCAAAACCGTTATTATACACTGGAGGTTTGAATCTCAGTTTTGGAACGATGAAGTAAACCGTACCATTAAAGAAGTTTCTGCAGCTCATAAAGTTAATTTATTAATTACCAAAGTTGATACTCCAAAGGGCAAAAAATACGACAGAATTTTAACGCTTGAACCTTATTTTCAAAATAATAGAATTGGCTACAATAAAGATATGGAAAGCGACCCTGATACTCAGGTAGGCTTAAAACAACTTTATGGAATTGAACCAAATTACTCAGGCCATGATGATTCACCTGATGCTGACCAGCAAGCTATTGCATTTTTAGAAAAACACATAACCATTGGAGGCAATGACGGAGACTACCAAAGCGGCAAAATGGAACCTAACAACGAGAGGATTTAATTAAATGATATATTTAACAGACGAGGATTTAAACCTAGAAAGTTTTGAGCGATTCATAAATGAATCAACAGCCAATGACGATACGGTAAAAAACAAAGCCGAAACCGCTATAATTGGCATTGTTAAAACGTTTTTAAACAACTATGATGTTGTTGACATTTTCAACCCTTCAGAACCAATTAGAGACGAGTATTTAGCTTCTATTATGGCAACTATGGTAGTGCATAAACTACTTGGCCGCAATGCTGCTCGAAAACTTAACCAAGATGGTAAGGACGATTACAACAACTGTATAAAACAATTAACTGCCATTCAAACAGGAAAGGTAATACTTGATTTACCACCAAAGCTTGACGATGCTGGCAATTCAACCGAACCAATTATGTGGGGCAATAATACTAACCAAGATTTTTATATTTAAAATGGGACTTATAGACAACGCAAAAACTTTTATTAAGCGCGAAGTACTTTCGCGAATAGACGACCAAGTTATTATGGTAGAAGCTGCCTTACGCAGAGGGACAGACCAGCCAAGTAAAATGCTTAATTATGAGGCTCAGGAAGTAGCAGCCAAAACTTTAAAAGATTGGAAAACTGCTATTTCATTAGCTACCGACCCTGTTAATCCTGATAGAACAGAATTAGCCAACTTACACGATAATTTATTATTGGATGATGATTTGGTTTCGGTAATTGAAACTAGGATTGGATTTGTGCAACAAAACCCCATTAAATTTATAGATGAAAAAGGTGCCGAAAACCCCGAAGTATCTAAAATTTTTGAAAGACCTTGGTTTAACGATTTAATCTATAAAGTACTTTTTTCGCAATTTAAAGGAACCACTGTTTTAGAGTTTTATGAGCTAAACGCAAACATGGAGCTTGAAGAGGTTCCAGAAATTCCCCAAAGCCATTTTAACGCTAAAAAAGGTATCATAACCAAAAATAGTGGAGACCAAACAGGGTGGCTTTACAAAGAAGGCGAATTTGCAAACCAATACTTACAAGTTGGGCGCGATGATAGTTTAGGCATGTTAACCTATGTTGCACCTATTGTGCTGTCCAAAAAACTAGGTATGGGAGCTTTGTTAGATTATGTAGATAAATTTGGTGTGCCTCCTATTTTTATTACTACTGATAGAGAGGACGATAATAGAATTAAGCAATTATTTACAGCTGCTGCTAATTTTAAGCGTAATCATTTTATGGTTGGCCGTGGCTCAGAAAAGTTCGAAATTGGCAACATTGGAGGTACTGGAGTAGCTCCACACGAAAAGCTTATTGAAATATGTAACAATCGTATTTCAAAACGAATTTTGGGAGGTTCAGGTATTGCAGACGAAAAGGCTTTTGTTGGCTCTGCCAAAATTCAAAAAGACCTTGCCACAATACGTTTCGAAGCCGATAAACTATTCTTTAAATATACTTTCAATGCCAAAATAAAGCCAATTCTTTTAAACCTAAGTCCAGTTTATGCACCATTAGCTACCTTAAATTTAGAGTGGGACAATACTGAAAACCTTAGCACTACTGAAATTATCGACATGGTAGTAAAACTTAGCCAATTTTACGATATTGACCCTGAGTATATTACTAAGGTTACAGGCTTACCAATTATAGGCGTTAAAGACAATGCTCAACCATTACCACCTACTGGAGGTGGTGGCGCAAAAAAGTAGCAAGTGCGAGGTTCTTAGAAGCCTCGCAAAAGTTTATATTCACTAAAATTGAAAGCCTGTATAGTGAGGATAATAAATGTCCTGATTGTGGTGGTTTTCATGAGCCTACAGCTATTGATTTAAGCGGTTGGGAAAAGGTAATTAACCAAATAGCTCAAGACATGCACGAAGGCAAAATTAAGCCTGGTACTTTAAATCGTGAGCATATTTTAAAAACCTTCAATAATTTAAATGAAGCCGCAGCCGATGGTTATGGCAAAGGTTGGCAAACCAATGGTAAAGAACTGCCCAGCAGAGATGCATTATTAATGCAGCGCAATTTATACAAGTTTAGCCAAGCTAAAGACCATGCCATGTTGGTAGAGCTTAGTAATAAACTTACCAAAGATGGTAAAATTTTACCCTTTAACGAGTTTAAAAAAGAAGCTTTAAAACTGAATAGCACCTACAACATAAATTACCTACAAGCAGAATATCAAACTGCAAACCACAGTGCTAAAATGGCTGCATTTTGGGAAACTGCCGTTCGTAACAAAAAGCTATTTCCAAACCTAAAGTATAAAACTCAGCAGGACGAAAGAGTACGCGAAAAACACAAAGATTTAAACAATGTAATTGCGCCTATTGAAAGTGCATTTTGGAAAAAGTATTTACCACCACTTGATTTTAGATGTAGGTGTTATCCTGTTCAAACTGCGGCAGAGCCAACCGAAAAAGTGCCAACTATCGAAATCCCTAAACAGTTTGAAATGAATGTTGGCGAAACAAAGGAAATTTTTAACAATACTGGAGCCGTTCCACATCCTTATTTCCAGTTAGCCAAACGTAGTGCAAAAGGTAAAAGCAATTTACCTAAAATTATGGAAATAAATAAACTAGATGCTCCCTATAATACAGCTTATACTGCTAAAAATGGGGCAAAGGTTCAAGTTAGCATGTTTGCCGATTTACAAGACCTTGAAAGCAATTATAACGATGCTGTTTTAATTGCTGATAAACTTTTAGAAAGCTTTAAAATTCGACCTCATTTAAATGGTAGAAAAATAATTGGTGTTAGTAATCCTGAATTTGAATGGAATGGTAAACTAGGAGACAAAAAAACACCGAAAGTTAAAAGCCCTTCTAAATTACTAAACAAAGGCAATAAACAAGGGTGCGAGTTTGTTGTTTTTAACTTTGAAAACCTTAATGATGAATTAAAATATATAATTGAACTAAAAAGAATCCTAAAAAAAACCTCAAATTATCCTTTAATTAAAGAGTTGTTTTTTATATACAAGGATAAATCTGTTAAGTATTTTAGTCGTGAGGAGTTTATTAAATGAAAAATGCGGCCAGAGCCGCATTAGTGAATCACCCTTGGAATAAGCCGCGAATTATCTCTACAAAAGTAATACAATTTTTTAAAATACAAGCTATAAATGGAAAATATTAACCCAGCACCCAATTTTGAGGCCATTGGGCGCAATTTAATTAAGCAACTGCCACATAATATAGGGCAAATGGCTTTAAGCCATTTTAAAGGCTCGTTTCGCAAACAGGGTTTTACTGATTATAGCTACATTGCTTGGCCGCTTAGAAAAGACCTTTTAACCCATAAATTAATGGTTAAATCTAACTCATTAATGAATGATTTGAAAGTAACAAGCCAAACCATGCAACGAGTAGAACTAGGCACTACTTTGCCCTATGCTGCCATTCATAATAATGGTGGCAAATTCAGTATTTTACTTACCCCTAAAATGCGAAAGTTCTTTTGGGCAATGTTTTATAAAACCAATAATTTAAAGTACAAACAAATGGCATTAACCAAAAAAAAGAGGTTGCCAGTTCGTATTCCACAACGCCATTTCATTGGCAATAGTGCCGTTTTAAACCAAAACATTGACAAATACATTACCAACGAAATCATTAAACAATTTAACCAAGCATAATGAAAAATCTTTATTTAGAACTAGCTGAGCTTTTAGCTACCATAACAGAAATTAAGTGGATTGATCTTTGGCACAATCAAGTAAACTTTATTGAAGATGAACATGAGTTTCCAACACCTGCAGTATTTTTAAGTTTTAGAGCATTAAATGCTGACGACATGGCTCAAAATATTCAAAACTTAGAGCTACAGGTAGAAGTTTACCTTTATTTTGAAACCTTTGCCGATACTTATAAAGACTCAGTAAACCAAGAAAGTGCATTAGCCTTTTTAGATATTCTAAACAAAATATATATTAAGCTACAAGGTACCGAAGGCACCAATTACCAAAACATGCGTAGGATTGGGTTTAATGCTGTTGATACTGGAGGAGCAGGTAATTTATACCAAACAGTATTTAATTGCACCAGTACTGATTTTAGTGCACAAAAAACTTATTTAGAAGCCGAAACAGATGAGCTTAATATTATAAACGAAATTTTAGAACCTGAAATTACAATTACAGGGCTTGAAAGTATGTTTGAAAGAAACTAATTACTTTACCCTATCAAAAACTATGTTTTCAATAGTTTTAGGGCTTCTATAAAATCTAGCAGCTACTCTAGCCAATATTACCTCGTCAGTATAAATCTGAATGCCGTTCTCCTTTTTTTCTTTCCATTGAAAAAAACAGCTTTTAATATCGTTATAAAATTGGTTGGTAGATTCTTTTGCAGCCATGCACTTACAAAATAAACCACTTTTAATACAAAATACAATATTATTTAGAAAATAATCTAAACACATAAAAAAAGCCGTTTCAAACTGAATTGAAACGGCTTTTAAATTGGGTTTAAAAATCTAAAATCTAAATGCAAGGTTTACATTTACTGGAGTAGCATTAAAGCTCCATTCATTGTAATTGGATTTTGTTTTATTGGCTTTATTTATCCTGTCAGATACAATAGGAGCATGAACCAACTGAACCAAATGTATTACACCAGCACCAGCAAATAAACTAATCCAAGTTATTTCCTTTAAATCAGGGTTCGAAGCTGTAATAACACCAGCAGTTATCAAACTTGCTTCTACTCCAAATACTGCTAAACCTAAAGTAACCTGTTCGTTATACATTTGCCCTAGTCCTGGCACTAATAAACTTTGTACAAAGGATTTCGATGGGTCTTTTTGAGGCACTACATAAGTAGGTGTTTGCGCCTTAGCTATTAATCCTACAGCTATAAGGCATATTGTTATTATTTTTTTCATGTTTTAATTAATTACCATTTTAAACCTTCAATATCAAAATCCAATATACTGCCTGAATACTGGTAAAAGTCAACTTCAATTTTTAACTTTTTATGAGCTTTAAGTTTTTTTATAAATGAAGTTGATGCATTTATAAAAATAAAATCAGCACTTCCATCAGTTGGCGAACCATAGCTAATTTCATAAGGTTTTTCATTGTCAAACTTTACTCTTAAAGTCTTTTCACCACTGTAACTACCTATAAATTGACCTTTGCTTATTTTTAAATAAAAATCTGTTCCTTTTTTGTTTTTTCTAATACCTAAATAACCATAACTACCTCCAGCATAAGGAAATTTAAAGTTTAATTGATTTTCACTACAAGCTTCAGCAAATTTTGTTTCTGAATTATCCATTTCATCAACACTTGAAAAGTAATCCCAGTTTTCATTAATTGGTATTGACTCCTCATGAATGCCCAATGAATCACGAGTAGCTTTTATTGCAGCTTCATACTCACTTACAGCACCTTTAGCCTCAGGAGTAGATTCTTTTTCACTTTTGTTACAAACTCCAATTATTGCAAAGAATAAAATGGATCCGCCAATAATTAATAATAGTTTTTTCATGTTGTTGTTGTTTATGTTATTGTTATTTAAAAAATTCACTTATAAAATAAGCTATTGCCGCAACTGCTCCAATAGCCAAACCAATTAATGCCTGATACGCAAAGTATGGTTTTTTTGGCTTTTGACCGTAAAAATCTAGTTTACTCATTGGTTCAAATTTACTTTTTTATATTTAATTCTAATAATCTGCTTACTGATACGCTTTGGCATAATGTTTTTACAGGGTACTTGTTTCTGATAAAATATAGGCTATTTAGCTCTTTATTTGATATTTTACACGTGTACTCGTTTTTTTCTTCAGCTGCTTTTTTTACTATTTTTACTTTCAATTCAAATAGAATATCCTTCAATATTTCAATCAAATAACCAGTATCATGGTTTAGCTGCATTATGCACCAAGCCAACTCGTTATTTATATCCAACATATCATCGTGAGTTAGTTTCTTAACCATTACCTAACCCTTTCAAATGTTTGTCCTTCATAATTTCGGCCTGTGTAACTAATTGCACCAGCTCATTGTAATTATGGTCATTTAAACCCTTTTTAAAAGGGCTGTATTTTTCTACCCATTTATAAATAGCTGGCATATCTGCTACACCTTTTTTATTGAAACCGCATTCACGTAAACAGCTAATTACTTTCCTACGCATGGTGTTAAGGCTGTTATCTTGTTTTTCCTTGGTGGTTTTAAGCCAATTAATTAATGATGTGGCTTCGCTTTGGAACAGTTCCTTGCTGCTAGTTGGGTAACGGCCATCTATGCATACCATATCCATTAAATCCTGTTTATATGCCTTTTGGCCTGTTTCAACCAGCAATACATGTAACTGCTTTATTTGCGCTGGTGTAATTGGTTCGTTCATTTGATAGCCTCCACTTTACAAACATTTAAATAGCCATTATACTCAGGCACTGCCAATTTATAATTTTCAATCATGTAGCTGATGTCGCCTATATCGTCCATTCTTTCTTGAAAATAAACAGGAGAGCGACCATCGCAAAACGTAACCTTTACGGTTCTAATTGGCGCAAAAAACATATCATGAATAATAACAGTCATTGCCATTAAACAAATCAGGTAAAATGGATATCTAATAAACCATGGAAATAATACTTCTTCTTTTTGAATACTCATAATAATTGTAATTTATTTATTTATTTCTTTTAGGAATAATAATTGGTGGAATACACTGCTAGTAGGAAACCTTCCATCAATACAGTAATAATCCATTAAATCTTGTTTATAAGCCGTTTGCTTTGTTTCATTGAGCAATACATGTAATTGCTTCAATTGCGCTGGTGTAATTGGTTCGTTCATCATTGTAATTTATAATTTTTAAAAATTTGGCACCCACCGCACTTGTCGGCAATGGCATAGCTCACTACGTGCAGCTTGCCACGTGCCGATAACGGTCAATTTGCGCCATTTGGCTTCGTACCTAGCCAAACGCTCGCAAATCTTTGCGATAGACAAAAGCCCAACGCCTGTGCAAGCACCCCACGCTTCGCTTTTGTCTATTGTTCGCGCGATTAGAAGTCGTAGCCAAAAGCCCTTTGGGCCTTCGTCTATCTACACGTTATAAGCAAATGCTATCATTCTCCTATAATTAGAAATTATTGATTACTTCAATTTTTGCAGTATCAAGAAAGCCACCCATCAATTGTCTTTGTTGCAAATCGGTATTCAGTTTTATGTTGATTTGGTTTAAAAAACTTTCCATTTCTGCCATTGGTGGTAAATAACCACGAGTACAATTAGCATACAGTTGATTTATAAATCCTCGCCTTAGTTCAGGTTCAAAATGATTGCCAGTTCGCAAATAATAATAAGCAGCCCTTACAGTTTGACTTCTATTAACTCCTGCATGGCAGTGTAAATAAACTTTACTATTAGTTTTTTCGGCTGCAAACAAAACCACCATAGCACCATAAATTGAATTTAAACCAATATCTCTTTTGCATTCGTTCATAGGAAACCAAAACGACTTTATATTATTGGCAATTAGCAATAAATGATGACTTGTGTAATATTCATCAGAAACATTGATTACATAATCAAAATCATTGACATCAAATCTTCTATTATCTTCGTGAGGAAACCCTCCAACTATTAGGTTTTTTTCAAACCATTCTTTGAATTTTGACATATTTTTATTTTTAAATTTTTGTAAATAATCCGCATCAGCTTATAACATTTGCTTGCTGCAACCTTCCGACCCCACCGCCCAACGCTTCTAAGGCAGCAGCAAGCAAAAGCCCGATTTAATAAATCGTGCCGACTTCCCAAATCGCGCGAACATTATGCGAAAATTTGCTTCCCACGCTCAATACTCTGAATGAACTTTAGGATTGATTTTTTCAATTTCTGCATACGCCTCTTCAAACTCTTTTGTAATGTGTGGCTTTATCGGCATCTGCTTTGCTATAAAAGCCATACACGCATCTACTCCTTTCCAACTATACTTTTTGTAAATAGGAAGCACCCATTCCAAATCTTGTGCATCTATCAATACCATATCCGCACACGCATAATTGAAAAAATCATTGGCGTTCATTGCTATTCCAAATGAGCCTTTAATCAGCCCACGCAAATCATCGCATAACACACCATTGGAAGTAATGGCGGTTTCATCTGTAATTTTACTTTCGTTTTCCATATTTAGTTTTATCTGTTAATTAAAATTCGTTCTTCTAATCCGCCACTACTCCAATGGTCGGAACGTTAGCCTTAAAATTCATTTTCATACGTTTTATAGGCTAAAAATCGTTCAGGGTAAAGCATGGCCGTCCCCTCGTTTTTTTTGGCTTCTCGGTAAACTTTAATTTTACTTATGGCTAAAGCCTTGCTTGCATCGGTCATGGCATTCCAAAGCTTCTCGCTTTTGGGTTTGTTGCCTACTTTGTAATCGTAGGTATTCCAAAAGTTTTTAAAACTAAGGTCAGTTGGCACCTCACGTATTTTCATTGTTTTGGAGCTGGCAAGCCAGCCATTTAAAGCCTCGCTACTAACAGGCAGCTTGTTGTACACATAAGCCAAAAAAGAAGGAACCTCACTAATTGCATCCAAATCCATATAAACAAGTTGGTTGTGTTGGTACCCAAACACTAACTCACCCATAAATTGGGTACTGGTAACTATGTATTTTTTCATCTATTCAACTCCTTAATATTATACATGCCAGCGCATGCCGTTAATTCACTCCATTTGCATTTGTGGCAACTTTCCCAACCAATTACCACACTTAACTCATGCTCGCAATTCAGCATTTTGTTTTCATATTCACTAAATTGCGTTTGCCAATTGCCATTAGTAATTTTACCACCATTGTTCTCTACCAATCGGTATGGAGTAAGTGGGTTATTTTCCATTTGTATGCAGCGTAGCATCTCCAAATCTTCGCGGCTAGCCCACTCGTCCTTTCCAAACTTTACCACTTTTGGAACTCCTTTTTTAAGTTTTTGTAATTGGTACTGTTTCATATTATAATTGATCGTTATGGCAGTTACCTAATTTCATTAATATATCAGCCATTTCACTAAAATGAGAATAGCCATAAGAAGGAGATTCCTTAATTTGTTCTTTTAACATATTTTCGGACTTCATACCTTCAATTTCTGCTTGAATAGATAGCACTTGAGCTAATCTTTTAACATCGTATTCGTTCATATTTTTACTATTAAAATTTGTGGGGAGAGCAGGATTCGAACCTGCACGATATTCATATTACTTTAGTTGTACGTTTTGCCCAAAACTAAATCGGCTTAAATATCTCAACTCTTTAGCGTCTACCATTTCGCCACCTCCCCAATTGTAGAGCCGTTTAATTAAAACGGCTCTATTGTAATCAAATTAACCAGTTAACCTATTAACCAATTAACCCTCACTTGGCAATTGAAATAACCAGCTACTATCTACATCAATCTCGCTAAAATCTTTGTTTATATTTCGCCATTTTCCTAACTTATCCTTTACCGAAGCTTCTAAAAAAACAGTAGTTCCTGTAAGCCTATAAGCCTGTTGAATAATATTAATTCCATCGGTAAATAAATCAGAACCTGCATCGTCAGCCATTTTAGCTAGCTCCATAATTATACGAGGATCAAGCGAGCCGTTTTTATCGGTCTTAAGCATTCCGTTTACCATATCTACCAATCTAGCTGCTTTGGCATCGGTAGCCAAACCATGCAAATACTCTTTAATTTTAGCCACTCCGCTCTCCTCTGTTCCATCCCAACTATTAACTTCTCGTACTCCCATCAATATGCGAGAGTTTCCATCAAGCGTGGTAAATGTGTGTGTTTTTTGAGTGTCTTTCACATCAAACACCTCACCTTTACTAACAGCCAGTGTAGCCAAGTCATTAAAAGCTTTGGTTTTATCAGCTTTCATTTTATCTGCATTGGCCTGTAGCTGGGTAACTATTTCGGTTACTATCTCACTTTGCAACTCCTTGTACTTTTTGCGCTCCTGTTTTTTATTGGTGTTTTGCGCTTCCAATTCAGCCATTAAAGCCGCTTTTTCTTCTGCCGACAAATCGGCTAATTTTACTTTTGGTTCAGTTGTCATTTTTATTTATTTATTAATTTGCTTATTGCCTATTACTAATTGCCTATTGCTTTAAAGTTCAAAACTTTCATTTAAACTCCTTTTAAAATCCTTTTGAGTTTCAATTTCTGCTAACTTTAATTGTAGCTTAGATATTTCGGTATTCAGCTCCTTAATATCATTGGTTATTTCCCGAAACTCATAGCCGTTTTCGGTTTGTCGGCTCAGGCTGCGGCTTAAATCGGCTACTGCCTTTTTTTTGTTTTCAATTTTTCTCCTAATCTCTGTAGGAGTAAGGTTTTTTAAATTTTCCATTGTTATAATATTGATGCTTTAAATATTAATTTTTCAACATATTGTTTGTACTCGTAATCAGTTGCCATAAGGTTATTTACACATTTTACAGAGTGTACTATAGTAGTATGATCTCGTTCAAAAAATCGCCCTAATTCAGATACACCAAAACCAAATCGACTATAACGCAAAATGTAAAATAGAATTTGCCTTACTTCGGCTATTTCACGCTTTCGGTTTTGCTGCTTAATTTGGTAAACAGTTATACCTGTTTCA
Source organism: Methylacidiphilales bacterium (assembly GCA_041730515.1). Lineage (GTDB taxonomy): Bacteria > Bacteroidota > Bacteroidia > UKL13-3 > UKL13-3 > JAAFJM01. The sequence goes on from JBGSBN010000008.1 coordinate 28,604, forward strand.
TCCTCAAGCATCTTAAGTACTTCCTCAATAAATTTAATTTTGGCATTAGTATTAATAATTTGGGGAGTTTTACTTACAGTTATATTTATGGTCAAGCTTATATTATCCACGTTAATACTATGTTTTAAATCGGTTATTTTTTTAACGGCCTCATCTACTGTCATACTCTCTCCTTTACTTTGTTAGCTATAAATTCGGTTTCGGCTTTTGTAAGCAAATCAGCATACACAAACATTTTAGTAAGGTTTACATTTTCGTGCTGCATTTGCCAGTATTGAAGCAAGCTTATTTTACTCACACCATTAATTGAAAACCTTAAATATTCAACTTCATCAGGAACGCCAGTCTCCAATACTGCTTTATCTGTAATGGTAAATTGATTAATAAACCAAGCCCAGTAAGCTTTACTATCAAGTAACAATCTGTAGTAATATGCATCTTGGACCACCTGAGCCAAAAACATGGTACCTTTTTGCACCAAGTAGCTATTGTATTGCATTTCGGTAATATTTAAAGAACTAATAATCTCAATAGCTACTGGCTTTAATTTTGGATGATCTAATATTTTAACTTTCATTTGTCACCTCCTCAATACTTTCAATTTCAATAGCCTTAACATTTTCACAATTGCACTCCTCAGCTACCACAAATTGCATTGCCTGTAATCTTAACTCTTCAATAGTTGTATATCCTTTTACCAAATAATTATGAGAGTGAGTAATTTCAGTGTCCCAAAACTTAAGTAAGTAATTAATCTTAAACTTTTTCACTTGGTACCTCCTCTTTGTAATTGGCTAAAAACCTTAATACATAAGCACTAACTACAGCCGCAGCACTCATTACATCTCTGTCGTCCGACTTACCATGTATTTTCATGTAATTAGTTCTTGTTAAGTCGCTAGCCATTGCCTCAATAAGTTCAATTAAATGCTCGTTTCTATCGCTTAACTCTACCTTTTCAAGCTTCTTAAACTGCTCCATTATTTGGTTCAATGGGGCTGCCAATTCCATAGGCACATTTACCTTTAAAGCTTTGCCATTTTTTACAGTATGAAACTTATTGTAAATCCTAAGTTTTTCGCTTAAAGCCGCATTGGTTTTTTCTTTGGCTTTTAATACGTCCTCAGCATGATTTAAGTCCCACTTTAGTTCTTTATTTTCCTTTCGCTGGTCTAAAAGCCATTGAGCATATGCGTAAACGATAAATAGTAAGAAAACTATTACCATTACTAATCCTATTGTTAAATTTGTTACTACCATGTTGTTTTTTTGGTTTTTTATTGGTTAATTTCAGTTTGATTAATACTTGTAAACTCTTTCCATCCATTATTTAAAACCCTTGGAAGAGCGGCTTTAATTGCGTTTTTCATTTTGTCGAAAGTTTCTTTATCCATACCAGGAGTAATCTTTACAATAATGTCACAACTGTCGGTGTCTTGGTCGTCCGAAACCTCTATGTAAATTTTCTTAGCCATTGGTATTCGGTTTTAATTCAATGATGGTTTTATTAGTTCCCACTCTGTTAATCTTTACAGAGCCATGAAGGCCAAAGAAGGAAACCACTTCTTTACTGTGGCCATAAAAACCAATGCAGTCCTTTGTCCAATTCAGTACATGGGTTTTGTCTTTAAAAACTCGTCCTACTAAATCCTTTGTTAGCTTGAACTTAAAAATCTCCTCACGCTCGGTCAGGTTCTTGGCCTCTCGAGGCACTGTTAATTCATACTTCATATATTGTTGTTGTTTGTTTTAAATTGTTTCTAAATCCTCTTCACCCCAGTACAGCTCCGCTTTCTCTTTGTTAATTAAAAACGAGCCTCCTCCTCCCTCAAATCGGCTCACTGTATCTACTTTCAAACCTTGCACGTGGAAGTATACCGTACTTAATTTTTTAATCATTCTAGCTACAGCAGGGAAGGGCTCTTTGCGCTCCTCGTGAGCTAAAAATATTACCAGTTTATTTTTTAAGGCATCTAGCAAATCCAAAAGCTTCAAATCCTTAAACTCATCGCTGTATATGGTGCAATTGTCAATAATGATCACTTTTGAACTTTTGGGCTTTTTGTACTTTTCTACCAAATCAGCTAAGGGCAAATACTCACTCCATTTTATCTTGGTAGCCTTATTAATGCCAGCTCTTAAGCATGCTTGTTGAAAGCTGGCCTCTGTTCCCTCCTCAGCACTTATGTAATCAACTGTAATATTAGGAGCTAAAGCTTTGGCTATTTCCAAGGCTAGGGCTGTTTTACCGTTTTTCTCAATGCCATAAATTAACCAGCATTTTTTAGCTACAGCAGCACCAAGCACTTTGGATAAAACAGCATTGCTAACTTTAACAGGTTGGCCTGTTTTCTTTTCTAATAAGTTTCTGCTTGTTAATGCTCTAGCCATATTATGAATTAAGGATTAGTAAACTTTCTGCCCTTCTTAAACCGCCTATTCTGCCATTATCATCAATGGTCAAACACTTTTTAACCAATTTATCAACCTCAGTTTTTTTAGCGCAATTGGCAGCAAGTACATTAGTAATTAAAGTTTTGTAAAAGCCTAGCTTATCCTGTTTATCTAAAGGCACTACTGTAGTTATTTTATCGCTAAAGCGGCTAAAAATTTCAGTATAACCCACTTTTTTACTAGCTATACCTTTTTCAAACTTGGCTCTAAAACCATCGGCTCCCATCATGTACCAGCCACAGGCTCCTTCAGTAGCATTCCACAATTCCTTTATTTCCAAAAATGCAGGATATTCCAAGTCGCCAGCCTCATCTATAATAATCATTGGCTTTGGAAGGCTTTTTAAATAGTACTTTAAGTTGGCTTTTACTTTGGCATACTTATCGGTACTGTCAACACCTACTGTTTTAGCTAATAGCCTAATAAATAACTGCTTTGTTTTGGCTTGGCTTGCATCCACATAAAAACAGTTTTTAAGGGTTCTACTCAAGTATTTTCCACTAAAAGTCTTTCCTATACCGCACTCATCTACCATAATCTTAGCTTTGCTGTACTCTTGGCAAAACATTACATCCTCTTCAATGTATTCGAATACCTCAGTTCTAACAAAAACCCATTTGCGCTCATTAATATTAATATCAAGCTCACGGCCTATGTTCAATATTTGGGCATCTTTTAATAATCCATCACGCTCACCATTTTTAAGCCTTGAAAAAACTGCATTATTAATTCCCCACTGTTTGGCAAATGCTGAGTCGCTACCATCAAAGTTTTGTCTTTGTAGTAAAAGAGCTTCAATAACTCTGTCTTTAAATTCTGTTGTTAATTGTATCATTGTTGTTGTTTTTATTTTGTTATTATCAATTGCAGTTGCTTTTAAGCAACTGGTTAAAATCTGTCTTTTAAACTGCGTTTAACTGGCGTTTCAACAGTTACTAAATTGAACTCGTCCTCTTCATTTAGTTCAGGTAGTAACTCCGCTTCAAGCTCGCGATTACGTATAACTCCTGTTGGCATATCTTGAAGCTCCGCAAGTCCTGGCATTACAAAAGTTTTAGGTCTCGCAGGTTTATTGTCAATTACAATAACCTTTTCTATGCTGCGTTTCTGCTGTTTGGCAAATGCTTCCACAGTAGCTACATATTTGCTTATTAGCTCTCTGTTTATAAGGTCGGCTGGGGTTTGTTCTAACTTTGCACGGTTGTAGGTAGGTTTTTTTATTGCTTCGCAAATGAATTGTTCACCTACATAAACTAAAGCTTTCATAACCTCGCCTTGTAAGTTGTCTAGCCAATAAACTTTCACCTGTTCGCCTTCTATTTCATCAAGTAGGTTAATCAAAGTATCGCCAGTAGCTACTTCACCATTCAATCCAAGCACGTACTCATTTAGTTGTAATTGAATAAATCCAACTTTAACGCTGGTAGTGGTTTCATAACCTAGGTTAGGTAATATGCCTCTCCAGTTAATTGGTTTAAGTGCTGGGTGTTGGTTTTCCAACCAATACTCAAAGCGGCTTTTTTTGGGTTTGTCAGGGTGAGGCTCATTATTCCACTTTTCAATATCTTTCAATCGCTCAGCTACTAAAGTTTTATATGGAATTAATGGCACATCATGGCCGCCTATTTGGTTGGCTTCGCTTTTGGCAAATGGCCTCGCTATCCATCCTGTAGCTTCTTTTTCTATTCCGTACCTAATTTTACGGTTAAAGCCACTTTCAATAAACTTACCACGAGCATTATTCGCCTCAATCCTTACCTCATTAAACATTACACCAGGCTTTAAAAAAGTATCCTTAAAACTGCTATTCAATGAGCTTTCAGCCTCTAATTCATTTGGAAGACAAACACCATAATATTGATGTAAGCGCACCATTTGTCTATAAAAATCAATAATAATTCCCTCTTTACTCTTACCATAAACCCATGTAACTATGGCTCCGCTCGCTATGTCCTGACCTAAGTAGAACCACATTCTTTTACCTTTTTCGTATTCAAAAGGTGGTTGTCTATCATCAATTGATATAATTGAACCTGAGTATTTTGGTAAGTCTAAGCTATGGTAAGGTTTAAATTTACCCATTAGCTTTTGTCTGTCGCCACTTCTAACCGCTTCGGTACCTATTTCATTGCGCCAAGCACTTAAATAATTTAAAATAGTGGTACGTTTAATGCTAGGAAACTCTTTAGGGCTGTACTCTTCGCCAGTCTCATTATTAATTACTGTAACATAGCCAGCCAAAAAGCTTTCATACAATCTGTTAATTTGCTCGTAGGTTGGTTTTTCGTTTTGCCCAGCAAACAGATTATTTAAGAATTTCTCTACATGATCAGTAACCTTACGTGCATTTGCATTGCCTTTTTTCCCACTGATCAGATAACCGTAACCCTCTGTTTTAAATTTTCTTAAATCCTTAAATAAATTGTCAGGATGTTCAGGTAAAGTATGAGGTTTAATTGATTTAAATCGGGCAGTATCGTTAGCAATTCTAGTGCGTTTCTCTTTCGCACTCATGGTACCACCAAGCGATCTGATATAATTGCTGCGTTTGTTAAATACCAATTCTACCAAATTTAAAACAGATGCATTAAGAGTATAAAGTTCTATCTCTTCATCACTTAGCTTTAAAGGGTTAGCACAATAAAAATCACGAGCCACACTATCATACTTAAACTCTTTTTCAAAAATGCTTTTGGTAACCACCTTAGTTGGCTCACCAAATGTTTTTACTAAGAGATTTTGCCAGCTAAAAGGTAAACTATCAAATTTTACAAGTGCTGGTGTTTTTGGTGCATTAGCTCTAATCCTAACAATCTCGCCATTTTTAACTTTATAGTTAAAAGAGTCATAGCTTACCAAACCCAACGACCAATCAGAAGCCTTAACAATCTTGTTTGTCGAAAACAAACAATTTGCTAGAACTCCAATTTCATTATTAAATATTTCGTATGGGTTTTTCATGATATATTAATTATTTGTTACTATTACACCAGCTTTAGCAGCCTCAGCTTGCAGCAATTCAATAGCCTTTGTTCTTATAGCTATTGCATCCTCACTATTTGTAAAATATTTCAAGGCATTACGCACTGTTTGAGGTGTAACATTCAATTCCTCAGCTATTTTCTTTTTCATTGAAGGACTAACTTCAATTCTATCCCTTTGTACTTCTTTCATATTTTTTACTATGTTTGCTTTTGTTTTTTCAAAACCGCACAGCAAAAAAGAGAAAATATTCTACATTATGCAAGAAAAAAATAGCGAATACTCTAAATCGTCAGCTAGAGTATTGAAATACATCGAATTAAAAAATATAAGTAAGAGGGATTTTTATATAAAAACAGGTCTTTCTAATGGATATTTAGATAAAACTAGCAACATTGGCAGCGATAAAGTAGAGAAAATAGTCTCCGCTTATCCTGATATTAATGTAAACTGGTTAGTTACTGGACATGGTAATATGTTAGTGTCCAAAGATTATGCAGATAGTGAGGATTTTACAACAATTAAGGAACCTCGTAGTGTATATGAAACAAAAAGATTAGGTATTCCGTTAATTCCGATCTCTGCTACGGCTGGTTTTTCAAGCATGGATGTTCAAATACTAGAGCATGATGTTGAAGAATATTTTAACATACCTTTCTTATCCGAAAAACCTGATTTTGCAATCGGTATTAATGGCGATTCTATGTCGCCACTATATGAAGATAAATCATTTATAATCTGTAAGAAGATACCTGTAAGCGAGATGGTTTGGGAGGGAGTTTACCTAATTACTGTTAATGGAAGCTCAATGGTGAAAAGGATCTATCCTTCTATTACTCCTGGTTGTATTTTATGCCGATCAGATAATCAAAGGTACCGTGATTTTGACATTTTAAAAGCAGATATTACAAGCATAGCCAAAATACTATCAAGCATCCGCATTAACTAACACACGCACACGCTATATACCAACATAAAAAGACATAATAAACTGAAAATTAATATTATAAGTATAAATAATACTATTAGTATATAAGTATTATAGGGTGGTTGTAGATTATTTTCTAACCTAAAAAGCAATTTTTAAGTGTTAAAACTACTAAATATACATCATTTTTAAACCCACTTTTTGCCAAGTGTGTGCCAAGTGTTAAGCCAAATGTTCAAAATATTAGTGTTTAAAAGGGCTCACAAAGGTATGTTTTTAGTCAATTTTGTATAATAATGCAGTATTTGATATAAATAGCTGTGAAACGCTGTTTAAACAAGGCTTAAGTAGCTTTTAAATGCCTGTTTTAGTTGTTATGGCTAAATTAGTTCTTTCTTAGAATAAAAACCGCTTAAATCAAAGGTTTTCAGTATAATAATTGAAGCTTTGCGGCTGTTTTAGTCTGTTACAAGCTGAATAATCAAATCAAAATACAATTACAATTAAAGTAAAGGCCATTCGTTTAGGTGCATAAAAAAAGCCACTATTTATGTAGTGGCCATATTTTTCGGGCTTTTTCGGGCTTTTTTTATTCTATATATTGAAGGTGTTAGGTTCTGCCCCCCTTAAATCTATCTAAATTGGTTTTATCTATAATTTTTAAAAATGGATTTTTAGTATTGCCAAATTTAGCCACCAATGCCTCATAAAAAGATAAATCTTCATAATTTT
>JBGSBN010000009.1:0-34402 GCA_041730515.1 Methylacidiphilales bacterium
GGAACCCCCTTGCGAATTGAGATGAAGACCTCAAGTAACCCGTACGCAGGCAAAGACGACTGATCTCAAAAATGTACTGGCTCTGTGGTAACGTGGCATGTGATATTATTTAATATACGTGTGTATGGATTAGTACCTACAGCAGCGCCAGCGGCAGAAGCTAACCAAGTGCTTCCTGCATTTCGGGCTATGTAAGAATTAGCATTTGAAAAACCACTTAATTCATCCAATGAGTTCCACTGCAAAGTTAATGTAGCATTCGAACCACCTATGTTTTGTTCATTAATAAACCATGTTTTGTTTACTGCATTATTATTTACTATTAAATTTCCCGTTTCACCAGTATAGGTATTAAAAACACCTTCAACTACCCTAATGCTAAAGTTATCGTTAACACCACTATTATTTAACACCACAGGATTAAACGAATTATTGGTTCCAACAGGGAAAACAATAGGACCAGATCTGCCAGTTAAGCCTACACCATTTTGAATTAATCTTCCTGCTAAAGTTTTTATATAAGAACTAGCATTACCTCCAATAATATTAGCAGTTGAAGCAATGGTTAAAGTATCGTTCAAAACCACATTTGCATTTGATAAGTTAAGTGAGTTATTAATAGTCGTTTTAATATTATCAAATGTTTTATCGCCCGAACCACCAATATTTAAATTACCGATTTGAACACTTGCCTTAACCAATGAAACATGAAAAGGTGTACTGATAGTTTGCGGATTAAATCCAGCAATGTTAATAGTGCCATTGGCTGCATTCAATGCTCCAACACCATTTACGCCATAATTCAAACTAAAATTTCCAAACAATGATAAGCTAGCACCTGAATTGATAGTTAATGCACCAAATGGCACAGGATTTAAACCTCCATAAATATCAATATTTTTAGCAAATGCGGTAGTAACTATTTGAGGTTGACCAAATGCAGGAGTGATACCACCTATTACCACATCGGAATTACTATTTGGAACCCCACAAGTCCAATTGGCTGCATTATGCCAACTATTACTTACTCCTCCAATCCACGAATTGGTATTAGTAATATTAACTGTTTGCGGATTAGCAATTACTTCTGGACAAACTCCATTTTTAACCACTGCTCTAAATTGAGTAATTCCAGTTATAGGATTTGAGTTATAAGGATTATTAGTACTACTTAAATTAGACCATGAAGCAAAAGGCGATAAACTGCTTTCCCAACGAACAATATTGCCATTATTTCCATTTAATGTTAAAGTTACATTTGAATTTAAACAAGTGGATGTAGTGGTGGTTGAAATAGTTCCAGCTATTGAAACAGCGTTTACATTAATCACAACAGAATCAGAAACAGCTGTACCGCAAATTCCGCTAGTAACTAATGCTCTATAAAGAGTATTTACACTAGTTGCAGTTGGCACAAAACTAGCTAAATTAGCAGTTCCTGCAATATTGCTCCAAGTATATGGTGCCGAACCTGTAGCCAATTGCCATGAAGTTACAGTTCCTGAAAAGCCATTTAAACTAATGCTTTGAGTTGGTGCAATACCATTACAAACCGTATTGAATGGTGCAGATACTGTTCCACCAACTACACTTGTTGAAATATTAATCACTAAGCTTGAAGTGGTGGAAGATGCACAAGTTCCACTTTGAACCACGGCTCTAAAATGGGTGGTTTGTGTTAATGCACCAGGCGAATAAGTATTGGTAATATTAGCTATTGGCGTAAATGTAGTAAAAGGAGCAACAGCGCTTTCCCATCTTGAAATACTACCAATATTTCCAGTTAATACCAAATTACCAGGATTAGCGCCTAAACATAAATTACTAGGTCCGCTTATGGTTCCGGCAACTGAAGCAGGAATTACATCAATAGAAGCTTCACTTGAATTAACTGCTGCACAATTTCCATTTTGAACAATTGCCCTGTATTTGGTAGAATCGGTTAATACACCAACTGATAATGTATTGGTGGTGTTGGCAATGGCCGTCCAACTTGTAAATGGCGAAGTTGCTTTTTCCCATCCAGTGATGGTACCGTTTTGTCCTGATAAAGTTAAAGTTCCACCTGAACTACCAGCACATATAGATGCAGAACCTGAAATAGTTCCTCCAACACTAACTGAATTTACTGTAACGGTGGTGGATGAAGAAGTAGCATTGGCACAACTGCCATTTTGAACAACTGCTCTAAACTGAGTGGTTTGCGTTAAAGCACCAGATGTATAAATATTAGATGTATTAGGAATGGTTGTCCATGTGGTAAATGGTGCAACTGAACTTTCCCAATTTAATACATTTCCATTATTGCCAGAAAGCTGCAATAAACCACTTGTAGAACCTGAACAAATAGTGGAACCACCAGTTACCGAACCACCTACTGTGGTAGAGTTTACGGTAATAGTTACAGTATCAGAATATCCTCTTTGACACTTTGGATCTGTAAAAGTAATTGCAACAAATTTAGTAGTTTGAGTTATTGGTATAGAAGTAATTTGACCTGAAGGACCAAAATCATTCCAAGTAGTGAAAGGAGCAACTGAGCTTCTCCATTTTTCAATAAAACCATTAAATCCTGAATAAACAACACCTGTAGGTGAACCAGAACAAATGGTTCGATTCCCGTTCAAAGTACCTTTTACCGCTTTTGGAATTACTGTTAAATCTAACCCACCTCCTGTTACAGCCGGACAAACGCCACTAGCAGCAATTGCTCTGATTCTTTTATTTACAATCATAGAATCCAAATTCAGAGTTGTCCATGTGGTATAAGGTGCAACAGATTCTTGAAGACCAGAACTAGAAAAAACACCCGATAATCGAAAACCTCCATTATATGGGGTTCCAAAACAAACTTGTGTACAAGATCCACTACAAGTATTACCTGGTAGCAAGCTTGTTATCACAGTAGTAGGATCAACAACAAAATTTAAAATATTAGATTCTGTTGTATCGGTACAACCTACGTAATTATAAATTACTCTAAAATTTGCATTATTAGGTACTTGTCTATTTCCATAAGCAAAACCAAAAGCATTTAATGGACCAGAAGTATAGGTAGCACTTGTATTGGGCACAGCTCCCCAATTTCTATTGGTAGCACTAGTATTCATGGTATCCCATCTTATAATATTTACTGGCAAATCTTTACTAAATGTAAGTAAACCAGTATTTGAACCATGGCAAATTTTAATTCCAGTTGTATTTGAATAAGTAGAAGTTAGTCCACCGCTAAAACCTGGATTACCAACTCTTACAATTAAAGTATTAGAAATTGCATTTAATACACTTAAGCATGAAGAATTTGAAGTAATATTACACCAAACGGTATCTGTTTTAGTTACACTTGTATTCACATACACACTTGAATTGGTTCCTACATTTATTCCATTTTTTTTCCATTGGTAAATAGGTGAAGAACCGCCTGCTGTTATAGTTGCAGTGTAGGTTACATTAGTGCCATAACATGCCGTTGTACTAGCGGTGCTAATATTTATACTAACACTTGCAGTAGTAGTATCTCCCAATTGAATGGCTCCATTGCTTGTTAACCCGTTAATTTGTGTATTTGTTCCAGAAACTGAAGCTAATGGTAAATTTGACCATGAACTGCCATCAAATCTTTTACCAATTACTTTGCTGATTAATAATCCAGCATCTATATCTCCAGCAGTGTAGGATAAGTCAACATTTAAATTATAAGGTAAAACCGAAATATTATTGATGTTCCAATTTTTATTGATTGATTTAGTATTATCAATACAGCCTAACGAAATTTGAGGATGGTCAGAATTATTAATAGTCAATCTTAAATCGCCATTGGTGGTTACAGTTGGGAAAGTTAAAATAGCAGGAGCATAACCGTTTGAACTTCCAATAAAATAGGTTCTAGTTACATTAGTTCCTAAAGGATAACTTAATTCTAAACTACCACTTGATAAGTAACCTGTCGTTCTCGAAATACTTCCTGTACTTAACACTTTTAAAGTATTAGAACTAGCATCTATTAAGCCGTTAGTTAAAATTAAATTGGTAGCTACTCTAATAACACTATTACTAAATCCAAATGAAGTACCACCATTATTAATAGTTAATGAAGTAAACTCAGCGGTGGTTAAGCTGGTTGAATTTCTAAAAACACCTAAACCGCTAACAATTTGAGGGGTTAAAATACTATAACCTAAACCGCCTAATGTTAAAGTTTGGGTTGATGTTAGTGTTCCATTATTAATTAAATTACCACCAATTGCTAATTGACTTGCATTGGTTTGTCTTAATTCGCTTCCGGCATTAATAGTTACATTACCTTTTACATATAAACCAAATGAACCAGATGTAAATGAAGTAGAAGTCCATCTTCCACTAATGTTTCCACCATTTATTATTACATTTTGAATTGGAACTACTCCACTTTTTCTGTTATCTACATTAAAGCCACTGTTATTACCTGATTCAGTGCTTATTCCATTACCAAAAATAAAGGTATGTGAGCCTGAAAACGAATTGGTATTGGCACTAGCAAATATTCTTAAAGTATGAGTTGATAATACACTTAACGAAGCATGAGGAGGATCAACAAAAATAATATTACCTGCATTACAATTGATATTATTTGTATTGATATCTAATAAATGTTTGCCTTGAAGTACACTAGTAAATGCCGTTCCTGAATTTCCATCAATGGTAATATTCCCTCCTGACTGATTGAAAATTGCAGTATTATTTATTTGAACATTTCCATTCACATTTAAAGTAGCCGTATCAGAAATATTAATGCTACCGTTAACTAATAAGGTTCTATTACTTCCACCTGATAAACCTAAATTACAAACACCTCCACTAAAATTATAAGCACCTGAAGTGGCACTTATATTTAAACCTGCCTGATCGTTACCAGTAATATTTAATTGCCCACTCGATTGGTTAATAGTTCCTTCGCAAAGCAAACTTCTACCAACGTTTAAAGTATTTGAACTTAAAGTTAAGGTTGCACCACTTAAAACAGCCAATGAATCACAATTATTTGACGAACCGCTCGTGTTCAAATTTACATTGAATGGGCTAGGTATAATTACTAAATTATTAGAAGTTGGCACCGCATTATTATTCCATGTTAAAGGATTATCCCAAGCCCCATTAGCCACTGCAATAAAAGTTGGGGTTAAAGTGTTTGATGAGGTATTTACCCCAACAAAAAAAGTATCATTGGTAATGCCTGAAGCCACTTGTGCTTGGCTAAATAACCTTGAAATAATTGGTGTATTTAAAGTTCCTGTTCCATTGCTTGTACCACCACTTCCTAAAGTTGGTTTCATCCATCTTAATTCTGATAAACTTGAAACAGAACCCAAACCTTGCATTTGACCACTTATTTGTAAACCAAAAAAAGAAGACGCTGTGATTCCATTTGAATTAAAAATCCAATTTGAATTACTAACTCTATTCACATTTACAAATCCATCGGGCACACTTGAGCCAATATTGGTATTACCAAGAATGTTTAAATGTCTAACCGTAAATTTACCTCCTGTACTTAGTGGGTTTCCGTCTGTATTTAAGGTAATGCTTCTGTCTTGTAGAGCTGATAAAATTGGAAAGCCAGTATTTAAAGTATTGTCTAAAACCGCAGCATTAGCATACCACCTGCCAAATGTTCCATTATTCAACATTTCAATAAATCCAGAAGTTCTCAAAATAATACCCGTTTGAGTAAGGCTATTACCAATACTTAAGTTATTATTTCCTATGTTCAATTTATTGGCACCTAAATTTAAAGTATCCAATATGGTAATGTTTCTATTTGAAGTTAGTCCATTTAAATCGTTTATAGTTATACTACTTATTGAAATAGCACCTAAAGGCATTTCGTTAAATGAGCCAGTAATTAAAGTAGATGAAGTAGGACCATAAATATACCTATGAGTGGTAAATGTAGGATCAAATAATGGAATGGTATTAAAAGAACCAGCTGGGGTTAATTCATCGATACCTCCAATTTGAATAGTTCCTCTTGAAAGTGTATTTCCAATTACCAACGAACCATTTGTTGTTAATAAACCCTTTAATAAATTAACCCTAATTGTTTTTCCAAAATTTGTTAAACTACTAGTAACTCCATTGCTATTATTAATAGTTAAGTTAGCTAAGTTATTAAATGTTCCTGTTCCAGCAATAGTTTGATTTACAGCTCCTTCAAAACTAACCAAACCAACTATTGGAGCTGATACAATTGGAAAATTACCAATTATTTGTCCATTTAAAGTTAAATTTCCTAATAATGTTAAATTTCCTCCTGTTGTTCCACTTGCTGGCAATAAAACACTATTAGATGCGATTGTTAAGTTATTTCCAACAATAAATGTACCCACTATTCTAACTAGCCTAGCAGTTGAAGAGTCGTACCTAGTATCAATTAATACATCATATAATGGAACAGTTGAAGTTAAACCGAAACCAGCAGTATTAACAGAATTTGCTAGTGTTCCATTTCCTAATCCATTTCCAATTTTTAATAAACCACCGGTAATACTTTTTAGTCCACTACCTTGTAAAATATTTACAGAGACATTATTATTGGTAGTTTGAGGATTGATAACATTGATAGTACCACCTGTCCATGTTACACTTGAGTTAGCTACAAAAGACAAGGCAGCGGTAGTATTGGGTAATACACTTGTTCCATTTAATGGATTAATATTAATATTACCACTGTTCATAATAAAAGTACCTGTATTATTATTAGCAAAAGCTCCTAGTATATTAATTGTTCCACCATTCATTCTTAAAAAGCCAGAATTTAAACTTAAAGTAGAATTACCACAACCAACATTTAAAACACCATTGTCTATTCTAAGTTCACCGTTTATTGTATAATTTACAGTAAAAGCAAAACCAGGAGGAGTGGTGGTAGAACTAATAATTGCATTGGGATGATTGAGCCATAATCGTGCATTTATACTTGAAACAATGGTAGAGCCAAAAGTATTGCCATAAGGATTTAAATTAATAGCAGTAGATATTTTTAAAGTACCACTATTTATTACTAAATTAGAGGTATTGGCGGTTGTAAATATTGTAAAAGGTGTTAGTACCTCTACTAAATTATTCACATTATTATTTTTTTGAATTTGTAAGTTTCTTAATTTAAAAATGGTTGGAGTACCGGTAATAGTTGAATTACCATTTCCAAACATGTTTAAAGTAACACCATTGGTTCCTAATTCAATATCTATGATTCCATTATTTATAATACTTCCATTTGTTACTGAAGCAGTGTTCAAACCTCCAACATTTAATGTATTGGTTCCAGTTGTTGTGGTAAAACTTCTAATTGCACCACCATTGTTTACAATTAAATCGGTATTTATGGTTAAAATATTGTTAGTAGCACCAGCAAAATGAACTGCACCATTTACATTTAATTGCAAACAAGTAGCAGTATTAAAATTAACCAAAACCGTGTCTCCGGCAGAAATCAAAACACTGTCGTTGGCGGTAGGAATAGTGCCAGAGCTCCAAGTGGCAGTATTATTCCAATTGCCATCTGTTACACTAGTTATTACATTGCTTGCAAAGGTGGTTCCTACATTATCTTGTTGGGCACCCAAAGATTCTCTTAATGAAAACAACCTCCAATACACATCGGTATTACTTGGAAGACCCGTAGCGTTAAAAATAGTAACATTGGCTGCTAGTAAAGTAACAAAGGTATAAGTAAGTCCCCCATCTATTGACCTATACAATACATAACCTGTTTCATTACTAGCATCGGTCCAATTTAATGTCATGGCATTATTAGTAATGTTAGAAATGGTAAAGTTAGAAGGGTCATTAGGAGGATTTGGAATAAACCTAAAAGCCCTTTGATTACCTGAGGTATAATTATGCAAATTAGGTACAAATGTATTGGTGGTATAAGTACTTGTATTAGTTGTAATAGTAGAAGAGGTGTTGGAACTGGTATTTACACTATGTGCTCCAGATGCAATTTTAAACCCAATATTAAAATCTAAAGGGGCACCTGCAGTCACTTTCATTCTTCCATATACATATTCAATAGCACCATTTACTTCATATAATCTTATTTGAAAAGTATTGGTATCATCAACCACTGAAGAATTAATCGACATTCTTAAAAACTCAATTACTCCTATTCGAGATGGGCTTGTACCAATCAGTTTGTAGTGAACTCTTCCTATTGAACTAGTAGTCATACTGCTTAAAGGAGGAACATTGGTATTTAATAATGGGCCTAAAAAAGGAGCCAAACGAGTTCCAGAAAATACCGCTGCCGACCACAAAGTAGCAGGAGCAATACCACCACCTAAACCAACCCAACCATTTGGAGTAACAGTAAAATTAGTAAATCGTGCACCTCCCGAAAAAAAATCGAAATTTAAATTGGCTGAAGCACTGGTAGTATTTGTAACAGCACTACCTCCTAACACCACTGTTGTTCCTATGGTCATGTCAATATCATCTATCAAACTTCCGTTCGACCTATTAAGTGAAGCCGAATTACTGGTAGAGAAAATATAATTATTTATATTTACTTGGGCCTCAACCTTAAATACAATAATTGTTAAAATAAATAACAGTATTTTTTTAGCCATAATTTTAGAATTTTATGCAATCTAACAATTATTCAAGTAATTAAGTTGGATTTATTGTAAAATCTTATAGATTTTATGTAAAATTTTAGAATTCAATTTATATGAATAGGTTAGTGTTTTGTTGTTAATTCAAAAACAGCCTCTAGCCTACTTTGCTTAATCACAGCTCAATAGTATAAATTAATAAATTATTTTCTTTAAGACACATTCATCCAGTTAGTATATTCATTGGCTACTTTAGTTCAAGTTTTAACTGTTACTAAGTAAAAAAAATTTCACCAAACTTTTGATGTACATTCTTAATTTGGAGTTTAAAATAGTTTGGCCGGATTATATTTGAAATTTGGCTAATTCAAAATCAAATTTTTACCAATTCACTTAATAATGAATACCAAAAAAAATATTTTGACCGATTGAATATTTTGATGAATATTTTTTATAATAAAAAAGGACCAACCATTATTTATGATTAGTCCCTTTTTATGATTAATTATTAAACTTTTTTTTAAGCTTTTTAAAACTATTCTGTAATGATAACAAATGATTTTCTAGCTTGAGTAAAACCATCTGAGTTCAAAATTAAATTATAAGTACCAGGAGCCACACCTGAAAGGTTAATATCAATGATATCATTATTTGATTTTACATTGTAATTGGTTTTAAAAATTTCTCTACCAATCATATCTACAATCACCAATTGACCATTATTGGCTTTTAAGTTATGTAATTCCACTTTAAACGAACCTTTGTTAGGGTTAGGATACATAGAAATATCGGCCGAAGTGTTTTGTATATTGCTAATGCCTGTATTAACTTTTTCGGAAATTAATATTTGGTTGCTATTTACATCAGCTGGATTATGAGAAACAATAAGCGGATTAGCCAATACAGTTACCGTTTTACTAGCTTGTGCAAAACAACCTGTATTGGTAGTTGCTTGAACAATTTTAACGGTATAAACTCCTGCTGCAGCATATTTTTTACTGTAAATATAAGTATTGTTAGAGCCTGTATTGTCGCCATAATTCCAAGTAGGAGCACCAGCACAATACAATGGAGGATTATTGGTATTGCTATTGTTAAACGAAGGTGTAAATGCAAAATCATTACCTAATAATACTTGAGTTGCGAAAGGTGAGATAAAGAAATCAACACCCACACGACCAAGGCTACCTGAGTTATTAGAAACATTAACCACTTGCGAAGTAACCGTAGCACAACCAATTCCATTTACAATGGTTAAGGTAACAGTTTTGGCACCACCATCTACATAATAATGAGTAGGAGCTATATCGCTCGAAGTGTTGCCATCACCAAAGTTCCATAAGTATTGGTTATTGCTTCCAGTAGAATTATTTACCGTAACTAATTTGTTACCACAATTACCTTCAACTGTTGCATTGAAAATAGCTTGGCTTCCAATTAAAGCAGAGATAGCATTTACAGTTACTGTTGAACTAGCAAAACATCCTGTACCCGTAGTTACTGTTAAAGTAACATTGTAAGTACCATTGCTGTTATAATTTTTCAATGGATTTTTAGCTGTTGATGTTGTAGCAGTTGGTATTTCACCAAAATTCCATAAATAACTAGCAGTGCTACCCGTTGGTATGGTTGAGGTATTAGTAAACTGTACATTATTACCACAACCTACACCCGTAACAAAAGTAAAACTAGCAGTTGGAATATCAGAAATGCTGATGTTTTTAGTAATAACTCTTGAGCAATTAGCGCCAAATTGAGCAGTTAACGTAACAGTATAAGTTCCATTTGCATACGCATGGTTAGGAGCAGTTTCGCCTACATATTCAGGTGAATTATCGCCAAAGTTCCAAGTGTAAGTGGCACCTGCTTCAATGTTGTCATTGGTGAATGTTACAGTTTTGCTACAAGCACCATTACTTAAACTAAACGATGGCGCAGGAGTAGGACTCACATTGATGCTGTAAGTTTGGCTTGAACAACCACCAATAGCCACCGTGTATGCAGTTGTTGAATCAGGAGTTACATCCACATAACAAGTAGTATCGTTGTTTAATGAACCACCAGTCCAAGCTATTGAAGTATTGCCAATTCCATTGCAAGCATTGGTTAAAACAGGCGCAGTAGCATTGGTTCCAGTTTGGATATTAAAGTTATCAATTGACCAACTTTCATTACATAATGCTTCCAATCCTAATGCTTCTAACACTATGTTTAAGCTATTTGCTGTATGAGGAATGGTTCTAGAAATATGGTATTTGGTAGAAGGAGCACCACCACCTAAATTACATACATTAGGTAAGTTAGTAGCTACTGCATCGGTAGTGCTAGCATTAACAGTTGGTAAATTACCAGGATAAGCTTGTGTTCTGTAAGCAAAATTTGAGAAGGTGGTATTAATAACATTATTACCATTCACCGTCATTTTCCATTTATCTTGACCAACAAACAAATCATTACCATCCCACGAATCGTGAATGTATAAATCAAAATCAACTTTAACAAAATCGTGAGTAGGTAAACTAGCTTGGTTAAAAATAATTTGTTGGTTAGCTAAATAACCCAATACTTTTTGACCATTATAAGTTTGAATAGTTGGAACATTTAATAAACTATCAGTAGAGAAAGTGAATGGAGAACCAATAGCAGATTCAAAATTATTGCTGTATAAATTGCTGTAAGCAATTGCATTTTGACTACCAGAAACTTGGTTAGCAGTTAAACGAACCACAGTGCCCGCACAAATTGGATTAGGTACAGAAGCAGTAATAGAAGCAGGTGGATTAACACTTACTGGTTTTGATTTAACACCTCTGTAATCAGAACAATTACCAACTACCGAAGTAGCCACTAAGCTAACATTATAACTTCCATTAACCGAATAGCTATTTCCTGAAACGTGAGTTGAAGTAGCTAAAGTATTGCTAGCACCATTCATGGTCCATAAATAAGTCATAGCACCACCGCCAGCTAAAGCTGAATTATTGGTAAAATTAAAATTATTACCTGCAAAACATTGGTCGGCTTTGTTAATGGCAAAATCAGCGCTAGGAGTAGGATTAACTATGATTTGAATAGAATCAGAACAAGTTCCCAAAGTCGCAACATAATAAGTATTAACTATAGGCGAAACAGTAATGGCATTGCTATTGCTAGCAGGGCTATTCCAAACAAAGTTAGAAGAGGCCGGGATATAACGATAAGCCAAATTAAAGTTATCAATTGACCAACTTTCGTTACATAAATTTTCTAAACCTAAAGCCTCTAACACCAAACTAAAAGTAGTAGCAGTATGAGCCACCGTTCTTGAAATATGGTATTTAGTAGAAGGCGAACCACCACCTAAATTACAAGCAGGTGGTAAATTATTGGTAACCGAACCAGCATAACGAGGGTTAACAGCTGGAACATTATTAGGATAAGCTTGATCTGCTGGACCCCATTGTAAGTTAGAGAAAGTAGTATTGATAATGGTATTGTTATCGATTTTCATTTTCCACACATCAGGCCCATTAAAAGAGCTGTTACCATCCCAAGTATCGTGAATGTATAAATCAAAGTCAACCGTGATAGAGTCGTGAGCAGCTAAATTACTTAAACTATAAGTAGCTTGCTGATTGCCTAAATAACCCAATACTTTTTGACCATTATATGTTTGGATAGTAGGCACATTAACAGGACTAACAGTAGAGAAACTCCAATTATTTCCAACCGAAGTTGAGAAGTTATTATTTTCAACTACCACATAATTAGGTGTTCCTAAAGTAGTAGTTGAGTTGGTGCACGATAATGTAGTTGATGTTCCTTCGCAAATAGTATTGGCAACCTGAGCAGTAGTAGATACTAAAATTGGTTTTGGCCTAACTTCAATTTTAATTGAATCAGAAGCACCACCTACACATCTAGTTGAGCTTGAATCTTGAACACTTAATAATTTAAAAGTAAATAATCCTGCTGCACCAGTTGGAGCTAAAATGGTAACTGTATCGCCTGAAATAGTTGAAACAGTATCAAAATCGCCATTTACTGAATAAATAAAAGTATAAGGAGCAGTTCCATTGGCACCAATAAATGTAACAGTTGGAAGAGGCGCATTTTTACAAATCGAATTATTACCTAATACAGTAGCAGTTGGAATAGGATTCACCACTACATTGATTGAAGGAGTATAAACACAATTATTGGCATCGGTTACTTTTAAAGTATAAACACCATTCATGGCAAGAGTAGCATTGTTGCTAACAGTTCTTGAAATAGCATTGGTTGTATCACTCACATAGTTGTTGGGTCCTGTCCAAGAGTAAGTTCTTGCGCCAGTTCCACCATTTATAATTGCATTTAAATTTAATTGCGTTAAGGCACACACAGGAGAGTTGGTGCTTGCAGTTCCGCTTAAAGGAGTAGTTTGATTAACTACAATATTGGTAGCAGACGACACACAACCAATTGCATCTTTAACAATGATAGAATAAGTAGCTTCCGACAAACCAGCAAAAACATTACTTGATTGATAACTGATGCCATTGTTTTTTGAAAAAGTATATGGACTAGTTCCCGAAGAAGCAGTAACTGTTATTTGTCCATCACTTACTCCAAAACACGATAAATCAACTCCATTGTATGATAGTTTAGAAGTAGAAAATATTGGTAACCCATTAGGAGCAACCACATTTACAATTGCAGAATCAGAAGCACTATTTCCGTTGACATCTGTTACTGTTAAAATAACCGTATTATTTCCAAAGTTTGAACAATTGAAAGATGTTTTGTTTAAAGATAAATTAGCAATTGAACAGTTGTCACTTGAACCATTGTTTACATCACTTGGAGTGATTGAAACTTGGCCTAAAGTATCTAAATAAACGGTAATATTTTTAGTAATTACTGTTGGTTTAATTGTATCGTAAACAGTAACTGTAGCTGTTGCTGAATTTACATTTCCATTATTATCGGTTACAGTTAAAGTAACTGTATTTGCGCCAACATTTGAACTAGTAAATAAGTTAGGAGAAACTGAATAACTAAAAATTCCACAAGCATCACTCGAAGTATTATCTACTTGGCTTGGAGTAATTGAAATTGTTCCGTTACTATTTAATTGAACATCTATATTTTGTGTATTAACAATTGGTTTTATAGTGTCTAGTACTGTAACTATAGCCACACAATAAGCACTTCTGTTAAATGAATTATAAACAGTTAAAGTATCAAAATTATTTCCAATATTACTGCAATTGAATGAACTCTTGCTTACAGTTCTATTTGAAATTCCAATGGCACTATTACTTCCATTATCAATATCAGCAGGTGTAATACTAGCTAAGCCTGCACTATTTAAGTAAATAGTTTTGTTCTGACAAATTGCAGTTGGTGATGGTTCAACAACTACCACAGTGGTAGAGCAAGTTGAACTATTTCCCACAGCATCTTGAGCAGAAACTATTACTGTGTTAGAACCAATATTTGAAGTATTAAATGTGGTTTTCGAAATATTAGTTTGTGTTACAGCACAATTATCTGTTAATGTTTGAGTAACTTCACTAATAGATGAAATACTTGCATTTCCGCTTCCGTCTAATACAATGGTGTCAGGCTTACAAACTAAAACAGGAGGAGTTAAATCTTGAACATTTACATTGGCATTGGCAGTTGCAATATTTCCAGTAGTATCTCGTACCCATAACGTAACCGTGTTGTTGCCTTTATTAGCGCAAGTAAAGTTGGTTGGATAAACTTTGATACTGTCTATTCCACAATTATCGAATGAGCCATTGTTTATTTGACTAGCTATTATAGAAGCTATTCCTGAAGCATTTAACGGTAAATTGATATTACGAGTAATAACAGTTGGAGCGCTTGCATCATTAACAGTTATCGTAAACGTACATGTTCTAGTGTTTCCGTTGCTATCGTTTGCAAGGTAGCTAACTGTGGTAATACCTTTAGGGAAAACTGAACCACTTGCTAATCCTTGTGATAAAATTACACTAGGTGTTTTACAATTATCGGTGGCAGTAGGTGAAGCATAAGTTACTGTAGCATTACAATTTGATCCTGCATTGACAACAATATTTGAAGGGCAAACAGCAAACACAGGTTTTATTGTATCAATATCAACAATGGTGATTACTTGATCAGCAGCCAAACAATTATTTGCATCTCTAACTCTTATTGTATAATTTCCAGCTGTCAACGATTCAAATGAATTGGCTGATTGATATGCAATACCAGCATTTTTTGAATATTGGTAAGGGCTTGTTCCACCAGCTCCTGAAATAGAAATAGTTCCAGTATTTGCATTGGCACAAATTGGACTATTATTAGTAACAGTATAAGACAATGCTGAAGCTGGTTCAACAATTGAAATATTTTGCATGGTTGATGTACAGCCAATTGAATCTTTCACAATTACTTGATAAGTGCCAGCCGTTAATGAAGTGAAATTTCCACCAGTTACATAACTAACTCCATTATTAATTGAATAAGTATATGGAGTAATACCGCCTGCAGGAGTAATAGAAATAGAACCATTATTGGTACCTCTACAATTGATATTATTTTTTACTATTGTGTAACTAACTTGACTTACTCTTACAGTTTTATTAACAAAGTTAGGACAACCATTTTTATCGTATGATCCCAATGAAACAGTATAAGTGCCAGGAGTTGAATAAGTTTTTGAAGGAGTTTTGCTTGTGCTTGAAGTAAAGTCACCAAAATTCCATACAAACGAAATAGTAGAATTTACAGCACCAGGATTAACCCAACTTGAAACTGTATCAATATTGTTTAGTGTTCCATTATTGGAATTAGCTGTCATATCTTTTAACAACGATGTGCCAACATTATATTCCATGTTATAATAAGTAACTAAACCCGATTCGTTTCCTACTAAATCTTTATTTCTATTTGATTGAATTTGTGTTTGAGTTCTAGCTGTGTTCCAAATTCTAACCTCATCAATTAAACCTTTGAAGTTGGCATTACCTGTATTTAAATTAGCAATCACTAAATTTGAGTTATTATTAATTGGAGCCGTACTTGAAGGAACTGTATTTTCTAAAGTTCCATCTATATATAGTTTATAATTTGTACCATCAAAAATAGCTGCTAAATGATGCCAATTATTATCTTTAATAGTTGATGAACTAACAGTTACTGCATTATTATTCCAGAAACGAATATTTCCTGTACTTCCATTAAATTGAAGTGCCCAACCATCTCCATTATTGGTGTCACTACCTTTATCAATAATAGTAGCAAAATCTACTTGACTAGGATCAGCTTTAACCCATGCTTCTACACTTAAGTTAGTAGTATTTAAAACGCTTGAATGAGGGGTTGAAACAAAGTCATCATTACCATCAAAACTCATTGCTGTTGAAACTTCATTTGGAGTGAAGTTAATACTAGTTCCTTGGCAAACGTTATATGCTGAAGCATTCCAATTTACTGGTGCTAAAGCCGATGGTAAGTTGGTAACTGAAACAGCATCAGTAGCTGTACAACCATTCGAATCTCTTACTGTAACAGTGTAGGTTCCAGGTATTAATCGAGCAATTGAATCTGTGGTTTCATTAGTTGACCATAAGTAAGTATATGGGCTTTTACCTTGTAAAATGGTAACTTTAGCCCAACCATCGTTATTGGCCGAACAATTAACCAAACCGCTGGTAGTAGCAATACTTACAGAAGGGGCAGAACTAAAGGTCCAACCTGAATTGTTTCCTAAATTTTGACTTTGGTTTGCATTAAATGTTGCACCACCTGTGGCAATATTATCTTTTAAGTTAATAAATGAACCTATAATTGTACCTGAAGTTTGGCGGAACGTTGCTGGTGTTCCAACCGCACTTGATTGGATACCTATTTGCTTGGCGCAACTTCCAGAAAACTCAAATGCTGTTGAGTTTTGAATTACTGGTTCTAATGTAACATTTACTCCACCTTCAAAACGAAGTTTAGCATAGGTGTTAGCGCCTGTTAAACTTGAATTCATGGTAGTAGTTGGTCTAAAAGTAACTTTATTATAAGTTAAACCATTTCCATAAAAATTACTGTTTGAGCTTCCTTTTAAAATAATTTCAGATGTTCCTTTTATAAAAGTAAGATTTGTTAAACTTGATGGATTCCATTCGCCATCCACAATATTTATTATTGAGCTTCCTAAATCTAAAATTCTTGTATTGGTAGTTGAGGTGTTAAAGTATTTTGTTGTTACTTCTTTTCCATTAAGTCTTAGTTTACCATTATTTAAATTAATGCTATCGTTTACAGTTAAATTATTTTGTAAAACCCAACCGCCTTGTCCATTATTTCCTCCAATAAAATTAATTCTTTGTATGGTTTTTCCACCAGTATTTATATCGTTCGAATCATTATCTGCTTTAAAATTCCATGTGCCTGTAAAGTTTTGATTCATGTTACTAATTAACTTCAATGAACCGTAAACATTGATTTCTGTCGCATTAGCAGTTCCTGTGATTGTTGGGTTATAAAGTGCAGAAGCAAAAGATAAATTTTTTGCTTTTGCATTAGGGTCATCAATGGTAACAACTTCTCCGTTAGTTGTAAATGAGTTCGCATCGAAAAATACATTATCAAATTGAGTAGGGGCAGTACTATGCATAATTGAACCACCTGAAGAATATGCCCAATGGTTAGCGTAGTCGCTCCAATTTCCTGTTCCACCCACCCAATAATAGCCAGCACATGATGTAAACGACCAATTGGTATTATTACCTAAATTTACACTGGTTGCTCCAGCATTAAATGAAGCCCCACCAGTTGCTCTAATATCTCTTAACCAAATGTAATCCATACAAACATTTCCACTTGGTTTTGAAATAGTTCCTTGTGTTCCTTGAGATGTTGATTGTAAAAATACAGGGAAACCGCCAGAACCTAATGCTAAAGCATCTTTAACAGTTTGGGTTTGATTTGCACCAATAAATATTCTTGAACCAATACCAGAAACAATCAAATTATTATAAGTATTGTTATTATATAAATTAATAAACGGTCCGGCAGTTCCGATAGAAGTGATAGTCATATCGTTAAACGTATTGCTACTATGTACATTTACAATTGGATTGTTATTAGTTGAATTTCTAAATAACATGGTAACGTCATTATATATTGAAGTACCATAAAGATTAACAGTTTGATTACCTAAAGCATTAATTTTTAAATTTCTAATGGTGTTATTAAACTCTAGTTGAACAGTTGTGTTTCCTGTGTTGTCGGCAATAAAAACTATATCAGAATAAGTAAAATTACCACCATTAAAGTAAAAGTTATTTGTTCCAGCAAATTTTACCACTGCATTACCCATGTTAAGGGTGAAATTGTTATTGTAAATTCTAAATTCATTACCAACGGTAACGGTATCAGTACCCGTTAAATTTATATTGGTTGGGTTACCAGTCCAACAATAGAAATTACCAGTTAAGGTTATGGTTTTTCCTCCTGATATAAATGATCCTGAATTAACATAAACATGTGTTGCTTTTAAATTACCTCCTAAAGTCCATTCGCCTGTTCCTGAAAATTGTGTGTATATTAAGGTTACTCCTTTGGTGTTTATTGTATTTCCAGTAGTATTCGATCTAAAATAAGTCCATCCACCATGTTGCCAACTTAATTTGGAGTCTAAAGTCATTGAACCATAAATATTTAATTCATTTCCACCATCAATTCTAGGGAAATTTACGTTATTCCACGACATATTCAAACAATTGGCTGTAGTGTTTATGCTTACAGTTTGATTTGGAGCAGTAAATGAGTTAACATCAAAAAATACATTATCTGTTTGCGAAGGAATAGGACAAACTCCTGGAGTTCCTCCACTAGTTAATGCCCAATGGTTTTTATCGTTCCAATTTCCAGTACCACCCACCCAATAAAAATTAGTAGTTGGAACAGCATTGATATTCCAACCAATATTGCCACCTAAATTTAAAATATTTGAAGCAGTAAAAGTTCCAACTCCTTGTACTTTAATATTGGTCATATTAACCCAATCAGCAGTTAAAATTGCACCTGTATCGGCCAATATTGCTGTATTGGTTGCGTCACATCTAAAAGCAAACCTATTATCACAAGCACCTTGAACCGACATATACTTTTTAATAGTTTTGGTATAACCACCTTGAAAATACAAATCGTTTAAAGTGTTAAAAATAAGAGTATCAGCAGTATTGTTATATCTAAAATAAACATTAGGTCGTTGTAAGCCATTACCATAAATTTTTACACTTCTAAACGTACTTGGATTATTGGTTTGAAAATCTATTGTTTGGTTTGAATTATTGGAGTTTAAATACCTAAAAGTAAAATCTCTTGCTGTGAACATATGGTATAAAGTCATCCATTGATATCCATAAGCATTGACTGTAATATCTCTAGCAATAATATGTTGTTGAATTTCAATATAAGAACCACCCGTGTTTTTAGCGTTAAAAATAATATCATTAAATGTATGGTTTCCTCCATATAAGTAAAAGTGATTGGTACTTTCAAAAATTAACACTTTTGGATTACTTGTCCACGGAAAACTATTAGGATTTGCGTAAAACTGATATTGAACTTGAACAGTATCGGTTCCTGTCCAATCAATGTTTCTGTTTCCACCATCCCAAGCATAAAACGAATAAGTTCTTATGTTTTTTCCGTTGGTAATAATTTTACCATAATAAAAATATAAGTAATGATCGTTGTTATTAAAATTATCCAAAAGCATCCATCTAGCATTGTTAGAGCTTGTATTTCTTCCAAAAAATACTTGTCTTAATTTTACACTATCAGTAAAAATGGTTTTTACAATTGTATCAGTTGAAACAAAGTTTATGTTATTTAATTCAAACGACATTTTTCTATTTAACACGGTAGAACCGTAAATTGAAAGTTCACTATTACCGATAAATCTTGCTCCTTGAATAATATTTCCAACAGTAAAATTATTTACATCAGAATTTACATTCAAATCCACACTCTGATTTGATGCTGAAAACGATAATGAATCAAAAAATACATTATCCGATTTATTAGGCAATGCACAACCTACAGGAGTTCCACCGCTTGTTAATGACCAATGTGTAGCATCGTTCCAACTGCCTGTTCCACCTACCCAATAAAAATTGCGGGGAGGAATTGCGTTTATTGACCAACCAATTACATTACCAAAGTTTACGGTATTATCTGCTAAAAATACTGCACCACCTTGACCTTTACAATCTTGAATTTTTAACCAGTCACCCTTTAAAGTATCGGTGGCCATTGATATAGTTCCAAAAGTTCCTGGAGTATTACTGTTGATTAAAATTTCTGAACCACAAATACCGTTTAATGGATTGATAGCAGTTAATGTTTGAGTATTATTTGCTTGAAGTGTCCATTGTGTTATCTTAGGTATATTTACCCTTCCTAAATTATTATTTCCGTTGGTTATTAGATTAGTTTTTATATTAAATGAACTAGTAATATTTAATGTATCAATCATTGCTCCACCTGAAAATTGAGTGTTTACCGTGGCAGTTGCATTTTGTAAATAATTTAAATTAAAATTATTTATAGAAACATTTTCAAAATAAAGTGGTTGAGTTCCATAAGCCAAAATCTCTACAGATTTAATTTTTGAAATAGACTGAAACTGTATTTGCGAACCTCCAGTATTTTCAGCTTTCATATATACCTTATCAAATACTTTATTGTTATTAGATAGAAAGTAAAAATTATCAGTTCCATTAAAGTAAATAACTGGATTTCCAATCATATTTACACTGCTATAAATTCTAAATTCATTTGTTACTTTAATGGTATCAGTACCAGTTAAATTAATTGTAAATGCATTTCCATCCCATTGGTAAAAACGCCTAACATTTATATTTTTTCCGTTAAAGTTAATCGAATTTCCAGCTCCATACATAAAGATACCATCAGCACTTAAGGTAACATCATCCATAAAAGTATATTGTCCATTGCTACCATCAAACTGCATTCTTCTTAAATCTCTATTTCCTGATTTTACGTATAATCCTGTACCGGTTCCACGCAAATAATACTGAGTTGAACCTGCAACAATGGCAGCAGAATCAATGTCTAAACTACCATATATAAATGTATTGTTATATTGGGTAAATCGGGCACCAGCTTTAACAATCAATGAACCATTACCTATAAATAATTGATTTGTGCATGTCCAACGGGTTCCTGAATCCAATACCAAATTCCCAATTCCAATTTGCATAGCAGAGTTAGTATTAATGATGGCAGAATTATCCACAAGTAAGCGTCCTGAGGTACGCATAGTACAACAGTTTAGTGAAAAAGTAGTTCTAGCTCCAATATAAAAATCACCATTTACATCATTCAAAATATTACCACTATTTACCACAAAATTATTATCAGTACCTATTCTAAAATCGCCTCGGTTTTGGTTAATAGAATTATTCTTAGTCCAGGTAATAGAATCTCCCATGGTAAAAGAACCATTGTTCATATTCATATCTCCATACTGTGTGTATGTTGTTCTAGAAGCAAGATTGAAATTTCCTAAAGTAATATTGAATGTTCCATTTTGATAAAAAGTAGTTTGTCGTTGAATAATAAAATTACCAGCAGTTAAAGTAATGTTTCCATTCACTGTAAATGAAGTGCTTTTACCAATTGTAAAACCGCCTGCTAAAATGTTTAAAAATCCATTTTGATTAAATATTAAATTAGAATCAATTGAGAATCCATTATAAACATTTAGCTGTTTGGTTGAAGTAAATTTAACTCCAGAACGAACATCTTTAGAACGAAATTCTAAACAGAATCCTTCTGAATTCATAACTACCTCTTGACCCGAAGCTGAAAATGAATTGGCATCAAAAATTACCCTATCAAATTGAGAAGGCACTGAAGAATAAAATACAGATCCACCAGAAGTGGTAGCCCAATGGGTTGATGGACTAGTCCAACTACCTGAACCGCCAACCCAATAATAATCGGCTGCCCTGGTAACATTAGCAGCAAATAACAAAACTAATCCTAGCAACAAGGCTTTAATTTTAGTTTGAGTTTTTGTTTGTAAATTTGAAATCATAATTGTTATATATTAATATTTTAGTCGTTTATATTTATTTTAAATACCCTTTGGTAACTTCCCAATTTTTTTTGTGCTCTAAATTCACTTACCGAAACTCCAATTAGAAACTCGCCAATTGTATCAGCTTTTATTTCCATTGATCCAGAGTTATGAACTATTGAAATTTGTTTTTTAGGTAAAGGATTACTTGATGTAAATCCTTTTCTATATTTTATTTTTTTAAATGGAGGACGCCCACCTGCAAATGTTTTGTTTATTGGCTGTCCTGGAAAGGTTTTAGGCTCCTCGGCATAAGTTACTTCATTTTGTGTTTTGTAATTGTAAACTTGACTAAGTTCGAAAGATAATGAATCTTTATCTGCGTCATAAGCAGATAAATTAATTGACACCAATTGCGATTTACATAACGAAACTGTAGGAGGGTATTTAAAAACTGGCGCAGAATTCGATTGTTCAACTGGTAAATCTGGAATATTTAGGGTTAAAGCTAAACCTTGCTTTTGCGATTCCATCATTCCTTCAATATTGGTCAATGAATTTTGGTTCCAACAACAATAACCCCAAGTTACATAATAGCCGCCAATCATGGGTTTCATCACATTTATTTTACCTGAATAAGTCACTTTTTTTATACAATTACTTTTTAACCCATTACAACGAGCGTTGACAAATAAATTGCTATCGGAAACTGACGTAAGTTTTAAAATAGGTTTGCCAGTAAGCGTGGTGCTTGTAGTTTCTTGAACTGTAACCGTTTCAAAGCTATCCAAAATAAAATTTCCACAACGGTAATATTTGGTTAAATAAATGGTGATTTCTTTTTCATTACCCGAGCTATAGTAAATTTCTGCTCCACATAATTCACCTTCATTTGCTATTATTGAGTTGTTTGCATTTAAAATGACAGAATTAGCAGGTTTATTGACTATTTTGTTAGCATTTTTTTTCTGAGCAATTGCGTTGAAATAATTTATAAAAATTAACAACAAAACAACATTTAATTTAAACCCATAGGAACTTAAATTAAAAGAAAATATTCCATCAAGAATATTCATTATTTTTGTATGTATTTTTTTAAAAATTTGTTGCATTTAAATAGTGGATACTTTAGTAAATTTTTGGGTTTGTTGAAAAAATTATACTTTACCAACAACACAATATATAATTCACTATGTTAACTACATATTAAATTGGGTGGATTGCGGTTTGATTATTTGGATAGCAGTTACAGTTATCGAAAAGCTATTATTGATCACGTTTTCTGCCACTTACATAAGTCATTTTTATGTACAAATTTTACAATGTCGCTATTGGTGGGATTTTAAAATGAAGTATTACCGCTCTTTAAATAAAAATATTTTATTTTGTTTTATGTTCATGAATCAAAAAACTAATCTTCAAACAATTTGGTTTTTTGCTGTGCCATTTTTTGTATTTTAATCTCATTTTTCGAATTTTTTTTACTCATAATTGTTTCTTTTTTGTTTTTAAATTGGAAATTATTTTTGGCTGTTATACCATTTTGATTTACGAATTAGGTCAATGGGTTTGGGGTAAATTTTAGAAGGTATTATGCCAACAAAAATAAATTGGAATAAATCATACTTTAAAGCGGTTTAATTCCTTATTTACTTAAGTTCTGTATTGGTTAGCAATAATTGTTTAAAAAATAGTATAATAACCTTTTTTACAGTATTATTTGTTTGAATTTTGCTTTTCCCAAACTCAACTTACATTTTTACCGATTTATTCGATATAAAAATTAGAAAAATAATACCTATTTAGTACGATTTGGTAATTATCTTATCGTTTTCTTACAAAAGAATTTTATTGGGATTTAAAAGTTTGAATCAGTTGGTTCAAATTCCGATACCGTATATTAATAAAAATTATAACAGGTATCTATATAATTTTTTTTCTAAACAGATATGAAGTTTTTTAAGGGGATTTTTGCGTTGGAATAGTTGGGATTTAATGAACGAATCAACCAAACTTTTAGCCGATGTGGGCGACCAAATTATAAACTCATCAGAAAATACTTCAGTTTGGCCAATTACATTAGTTATAGGATTGTTTTTAAATATGCTTTATTGGAGTTTTAAAATATTGAAGTAAAGGTTGGTTCATTTAAAATTTTACAAACGGCAAAAATTGAGTGTTATTTTTATGTTGCCTATGTATATGTTTGCAACTCAATAATTGTAAAACTATGAACAAAATTTTATTGATTTTAAAGCGTGAATTTTTAACAAGGGTAAAGAAAAAGTCGTTTCTTGTAATGACTATACTTTCTCCGTTATTAATAGTTTTGTTTTATGGTGTAACCATTTACTTTACTATTAATGGCCCTGGTAACGAGGAGGTAAAAACTGTTTTTGTTGATGATGCAAGTGGCTTAATTTCTAATAAGTTAAATAATAGTAAAATATTCAATTTTGAGTATGGAACCATTGGAAAACTGACTCCTTCAGCTTACTTAAAAGTACATAAAAACTTATATGCAGTTTTGCAAATTCCTGATTCGTTTGGTTTAAATAATACCAAAGGAATTAAGTTTTCAGCCATCGATCAACCAAGTATTTCTCAAATAGAATACATTGAACATGAAATTGAAAAGTATGTAAAAAATGAACAATTAACTTCTTATAAAATTGATCAAAACATAATCAATAAAATTAATGAAACCAAAGTAAGCCTAAGTACAGTAAAATTGAACTTAGATAATGAAAAAGAGGAAAAAAGTAATTCGGGGGCGGCTACAGCCTTAGGAATGGGCGGTGCATTGCTTATTTATTTTTTTATTTTTTTATATGGTGTAATGGTTATGAAAGGTATTATTGAAGAAAAAACCAACCGAATAGTGGAAATTATTATTTCTTCAGTTAGACCTTTTCAATTAATGATGGGAAAAATATTAGGTATTGCCAGCGTTGGTTTACTTCAATTTATTATTTGGGTTGCGCTTATTTTATTGGCTATGCCTTTGGTTAGTAATTTACTAATGGGCGATAAGGTGCAGGAAATTACAAATGTGGCTTCCCAAATTCCAAAAAATGTTCCTGCCAATGTGGTGATGGGTAATTCATTTTTAGATGGTTTGTTATCATTCAACTATCCCTATTTAATAAGTGTATTTATATTTTATTTCATAACAGGTTATTTATTTTACGGTGCTTTGTTTGCTGCCATTGGAAGTGCTGTAGATAATGAAACAGATACACAACAGTTCATGTTACCAGTTACCATGCCATTGGTTTTTTCAATAGCATTGGCGCAAGGTTTGGTGCTTAATTCACCAAATGGAGCTGCCGCCTTTTGGATGTCAATTATTCCTTTTACCTCGCCTGTAGTTATGATGATAAGGTTACCTTTTGGCGTGCCTGCTTGGGAGTTAGCGCTTTCTATGGCTTTAATGATTTTTGGTTTTATGTTTACTGTTTGGTTAGCATCACGAATCTATAGAATTGGAATTTTAACCTTTGGTAAAAAACCTACCTACAAGGAAATTTGGAAATGGATAAAAATGAGTAATTAATAAATCAATGACAGTTTCACACCCTTTACGAATAAGCAATTACAGAAATTTTATATTTACTAGGTTTTTTTTAACTTTAGCTTACCAAATAGTGGCGGTGGTTATTGGTTGGCATATTTATAAAATAACCAACGATGTATTAGCATTAGGTCTTATTGGGTTAGCAGAAGCCATTCCTGCCATCAGTATTGCTTTATTTGCTGGCCATGTTGCCGATAAACACAATCGAAAAAAAATAATGCAATTTAGCATGCTCGCCATGATTTTTGGTGCTTTTGGTTTATTAATGGTAACCGCTACTAATTTCCCAATTAACTTACAAGTTAATTTTATTTATGCCTTTATCATGTTAATTGGATTGGGAAGAGGATTTTATGCACCTGCCGGACAAGCCATTTTAAATCAATTGGTAAGTAAAGCGCAATTAGTTAAAGGAAGTACTATTTACAGTACTACTTGGCAAATAGCATCAATTGTGGGTCCTGCAAGTGCAGGTTTTTTATACAATTTTTTGGGTATTACCAATAGTTTTGTGGTAATCATTCTGTTTTTTAGTTTGGCATTTATTTTTTTAAGTTTAATAAAAGTAACCAAACATTCGGTAGAAATGAAACAGCAATCCATTTGGTTAAACTTGGCCGAAGGAATAAAGTATGTATTTAACAATAAAATTATTTTAGGAGCACTTTCACTCGATTTATTTTCCGTATTATTTGGCGGTGCGGTGGCATTGCTTCCAGCTTTTGCCAACGAAATTTTAATGGTAGGAGCTACAGGATTAGGCTATTTGCGCGCTGCACCATCGCTTGGCGCTAGTTTAACAATGATCCTTTTTTCATTTTATGGTAGTTTTAAACATCCCGGCCAAACGTTAATTATTGTAGTGGCGGCATTTGGGGCATGTATGATAGGTTTTGGATTAAGTACCAATTTTTATTTAAGTTTATTTTTTTTATTTTTAAGTGGAGCCTTCGATAGCATCAGCGTTATTATTCGAGGTGCTATTATGCAAATATTTGTACCCGACAATATGCGAGGTAGGGTTTCATCCATCAATACCATTTTTATTGGAAGTTCAAACGAAATTGGGGCATTTGAAAGCGGAGTTGCTGCTAAATTAGTTGGAATTGCTCCTTCTGTTGTATTAGGTGGTTCAATTACTTTGGTTATTGTTTTTATTGCGCAAATAAAGGCTGCAGCGCTAAAGAAAATGAAATTTTAGCCAACTAATTTTTTTAAATTTTGCTCACTTTACAAGCTATAGGTAGTAAAATTTAAATATACTCAAGTATTCACCTTTAGTTAAAAGCGGGATTATCTTTTCTTAAATTAGGGTAAAACTTTTTATTACTGATTTATTGTTCCAAGTTTTTAGTTATTTTCACCAATAATTCTAAATATTTTAAAATAATAAAACAGAATATTTATTATTTCGTTCAAATAATTAGTTTTGTCTAACTTAAACAATCATTTCTTCAAATTGGAAACAACCGAAATAAAATCACTTTTGCTTTTGCTTGATGATACCGATGCGGAGGTAGTAAGTTTAGTAGAACACAAATTGATTTCGTATGGTACTGATGTATTGCCAATAATAGAGAATGAGTTGGCACAAATTAAAGATCAAAATGTAAATGAGTTGGCTAGCGAAGTAGTTAGTAAAATAAATTACAAGCAATTACTAATCGATTTCCAAACATGGTTTGACTCCAGTGAAAAAGATTTATTAACTGGAGTTTATTTGGTAGCAAAGTATAAATATCCAAACCTGAAAAAAGTAGAGATTTTAGAAGCAATTGAAAAAATAAAACTTAATGCTTGGCTTGATATGAGGCACGATATTTCCTCGTTTGAAAAAGTAAAAATATTAAATTATACTTTTTATAATATTCATGGTTTTTCGGGAAATGTAGATAATTATCAAAGTTCCTCCAATTCGTTTATTAACGAGGTTTTATACAGTAAAAAAGGCAACCCAATCATGCTTTGTATTATTTACATGTTGGTAGCTCAAAACCTTAAATTACCTGTGTTTGGAATTAACTTACCTCAGCATTTTATGTTGGCTTTTTTAGAAGAGGATAAAATGGATTTAAGTACTTTTGATTTGAGTAAATCGCAAAAAATTTCTCCGGAAAATAAAGCAGTACTTTTTTATATCAATGCTTTTCACAAAGGTGGTGTTTTTACCAAAAATAGTTTAGAGCAATTTGTTAAGCAAATGCAAATTCAAAGCAATCCTG
The DNA here is from genome assembly GCA_041730515.1 of Methylacidiphilales bacterium. Classification (GTDB taxonomy): domain Bacteria; phylum Bacteroidota; class Bacteroidia; order UKL13-3; family UKL13-3; genus JAAFJM01. Next base: position 27,460 of record JBGSBN010000009.1, read on the forward strand.
CTTATTATTTACCATGCGATAATTTAACTATTGTGAAACGTGTTTTACGTAATTTGGCATCTTCCTTTAAATACGAGGAAGATAAGACTAAGGCCAATCAAATTTATGATATCTTGTATTTATTAGGCGAACCACCATTGGATCATTTTACGGATGTAACTGATTCAAATTTTGAAGAATAACTTACATATCATATCCCAAAAAAATAGGCCATTTGTAAAACAAATGGCCTATTTTTTTATCTTTTAAATGGTAAGTTTTTCATGTTTAAACCAGCACCTTGCATTTTATTCATGGTACGCATCATTTTGCGCATTTCTTCAAATTGTTTTAACAGTTGATTTACCTGTTGAATATCTGTTCCACTTCCTTCTGCTACGCGTTTTCTGCGGCTTCCGTTAAGTATGTCTGGTGTTCTACGTTCCGATGGTGTCATAGAATTAATAATGGCTTCAATGCCTTTAAAAGCATCATCACTAATATCAATGTCTTTTATTGCTTTGCTAACTCCGGGAATCATAGCCATCAAATCTTTCAGATTACCCATTTTTTTAATTTGCTGAATTTGGCTATAAAAATCTTCAAATGTAAATTGATCTTTAAGTAATTTTTTTTGAATTTTAGCTGCTTCCTCTTCATCAAAAACCGATTGAGCACGTTCCACTAAAGTAACGATATCGCCCATGCCCAAAATACGTTGAGCCATCCTATCTGGGTGAAATACATCAAGGGCTTCCATTTTTTCGCCCATACCCACAAATTTGATAGGTTTTTCTACTATCGTTTTTATAGAAAGTGCAGCTCCACCGCGTGTATCACCATCTAATTTAGTTAAAATTACACCTGTAAAATCTAATACATCGTTAAATGCTTTTGCAGTATTTACAGCATCTTGACCTGTCATTGAATCAACAACAAACAAAATTTCTTGAGGTTGAACGGTGGCTTTAATATTACCAATTTCAGCCATCATTTCTTCATCAATACTTAATCGACCGGCAGTATCTATAATTAATATTTTGTGGTTTCCTTCTTTGGCAGCTTTTACTGCATTTTGCGCAATTTCAACTGGATTTTTGTTCTCCATTTCAAAGTACACAGGTACTTCAATTTGCTGACCTAGTACTTTTAATTGCTCAATAGCTGCAGGACGGTAAACATCGGCAGCAGCTAGCAATACACTTTTTCCTTGCTTCTTAAAATAGTTAGCCAATTTTGCAGAATGAGTAGTTTTACCACTTCCCTGCAAACCTGCCATTAATATAATACTTGGGTTGCCACTTATATTAATATTTTCGGTTTTGCCTCCTAAAAGCTCAGTCAATTCATCGTTTACTATTTTTACCAATAATTGGCCAGGACTAACCGAAGTAAGAACATTTTGACCTAAAGCTTTTTCTTTAACAGTATCGGTAAATTGTTTTGCAATTTTGTAGTTAACATCGGCATCAATTAAGGCTTTACGAATTTCTTTAACCGTTTCGGCTACGTTTATTTCGGTAATTTTACCTTGTCCTTTTAAATTTTTAAATGCTTTATCTAACTTACTACTTAAACTTTCAAACATGTGTATTGGAATTATTTTTTGCTGCGCGAAGATAGGTTTTATTTAAAATTCAAAAAGCTAATAATTATAAAATTTTCTGGCCAGTTTTAAGTTTATTAAAAGCAAAAAAGCCGCATATAATGCAGCTTTTTTAAATATAATTTGAATTTATGCTCCTATACAACTTTTCAAATCGTGTACTTGGCTTTCCCAAAGTTGAATGGTGTTTTTTTCATCACCTTCTTCAGCGTAATCAGTTATTACTAAAGCAACATCATCAGTCAGTTCATCCACGTTGATGTCAAATTCTAAAAATTCTTCTTTTTCTGTGTCCATCCATTTAAACTTCATACTTTTGTTATTTACTTTTTTTAGTAATTCAGCACTTGTTTCTTCTCCATCCCATTTAAATTTATATGTATTATTTCTAATATCTACATCATTACAAAACCATTGCGATAAACCGCTAGGAGTACTGATATAGTTAAACAATAAAGCTGGAGATGCTTTTATTGGAAATTCAATTATTACTTGTTTACGAGCCATGAGTGAATGATTATTTTGTGTTTTGAACGTGGGCAAATATAATTTTTACTTTGACTTTACAAAGTTTATCCTAAAAAATTCTTAAACATTCCGCTAATACCGCCCTTTTCATCGGTATTATTTTTATTGCCAAACATATTAATTAGCATCCCACTTAAACCTCCACCGCCTAAATTACTCAACATTCCTTGTACATTAAATGAATCATCATTGGGGTCGTTTATTTTAAAAATTAATTGGTTCATAACATTGGGAATCAATTCGTTTGAAATTTGATTTGCATCTGTTTGATTTACATTAAACTTACTCACTAAATTATCACCTAAACCACTAATAATGTTGGCCACAATAGGGTTATTGGTTAAATTTCCATTGGTTTTTAAAATATCAGATAAACCAGCAATATTACCTTTAGAAACCTCGGATTTTAAACCGTTAATGATGGTATTTCCTGTTTCTGTTATTGCGGCATCGTTGTGTTCATTTGCAATTGCTTGGTTATTAACAATTAATTCTCCAGCATTTTCTTTTATTAAGTTTATTAAATTTTCAATCATAACTTTTCGAAAATATTTAATTTTTTTTAAGAATTAGTATTATTTTTTTGTTTAAAGTATTTTTTTAGTTCTTCGGTTGTGTATGTATTTAAACAATTTTCTTTGGTTAAACCTCCTTTACGTCCAATTAAGGTTCCGAAATACATATCTTTAAGTCCTTCAATGTTATGTGCATCAGGATTTATACATAGTTTAATACCTTTGTTTAAAGCATAATCAATATGGCGCCAATCAAGGTCTAGTCGGTAGGGATTGGCATTTATTTCAATTGCCACATTATTGGCCGCGCAAGCATCTATTATTTTATGGTGATTAATTGGGTAACCTTCGCGTAATAACAATAAACGGCCAGTTGGATGTCCTAAAATAGTGGTGTAAGGATTTTCAATAGCAGTAATAATTCTGCTCATGGCTTTTTCTTCGTTCATTTTTAAAATACTATGAACAGAAGCAACCACATAATCAAAAGTAGCCAAAACATCATTAGCGTAATCTAGTTGGCCATTGTATAAAATATCGCATTCAATGCCTTTAAATACTGTAAATTTCGGATTGCTTGCATTCAATTTATCTACTTCTTCGTGCTGCGCAATAATGCGTTCTTCGCTTAAACCATTGGCATAAAATGCTGCCTTGCTATGGTCTGCAATTCCAAAATAACTGTAACCCATTTTTTGACAAGCTTTAGCCATTTCTGCAATGGTATTTAATCCATCGCTCCATGTTGAATGGTTGTGCAATGCACCTTTTAAATCACTGTATTCAATTAAAGTTGGAAGTTTATTTTGTTCGGCCAGCTCAATTTCATTAGTTCCTTCGCGCATTTCAGGTTCAATGTATTGCAAATTAATACTCTGATATATGGCTTGTTCTGAATTGGCATTTTTGTCAATAGCATTTAAATTTAACAATTGTAAATGCGCTTGACTGGCTGTTTTTTCAAATAATTCCCAGGTAAATATTTGTGAATTACAGGCGTAAATTTGAACAGGAAATTGTTCATATTTTGCACTGAATCCTTTATGGTTAGTAGTTAAATTTGTTAATAAATCTATCTGAGCTAAACTACTTTCCACAGCATTTACATCATTGCTTGCTACCAATATTTCAATTTCATCAATTACTTCTAATTTTCTGCGCATTGCTCCGCAAGTGGAGACATTTGTAAAACCAGCATTTTGCTCCAATAATTTTATTAAATTTAAGGCTGCATTTTCAACTTTGGCATAATGAAATTTATTGGCACTAGCATACATAAACTCAATTTGATTGATTACGTTTTGCTGTGTTTTTAAACCAAAACCTTTGGCTTGTGCCAACCTGTTTTCTTTACAGGCATAAAGTAGTTCGCCTATTTCTTCTATTTCTAACTCTTTCCAAATAACAGCAATTTTTTTAGGTCCAATTCCTTTTATGCGCATCATTTGCATAACACCAGCAGGCGTTTGAGCTATTATATCATTCAGTTCTGCAAAGCTTTCCGTTCTATTTATTTCATTTATTTTAGCAGCTATTCCTTTACCAATTCCTTCTATTTTTTCTAATTCAGGAATGGTTAAGCCCTCCAAAGGATTTATCATTTTATCAATCCTAAAATAGGCATTGCTAAATTGTTTAATTTTAAAAGGATTGGCGCCATGCAGTTCGCTTAAATCGGCAAAAAGCTTAAATAAATCGGCTATATCAGAGTTTGTCATTGGTATTTTGTTTTATAAAATAAGGTTTAATAAAGGCAATCCAAACATAAAAAAACATGGTTAAAATACCGGCAATAAAAAACAGTAGTGAAACCGATTTTGGTAAATCATTGTAAAAATCGCTTAGCATCCATGCGCTATTGGCACAAATCCAAAAAATGATGGCCACGTTTACAATTACAAAGTCTATTTTGTTTTTTGATAAATAAAGTACATAAAAAGCCATGGCCAGTGTAGGCAAAATAAGTAAAGCACCTGCTGTTTTATACTCCATCATCCAACACATATCTTTAAACAACCAAAACACTACATGTAAGTTTTCTGTTTTTCGAATTTTATCTATCATTTTTTAATTTTTGCCTTTGGCAATAATAATAAAACACAAGATTTAATTGACTAAAAAATGGAAGTTTAAATGGTTTTTAACCATTATAGCAATTATAAACAGATTCGTTTAAAAATAAAAAAGCCTTACTAAAATTTAGTAAGGCTTTTGGGGTGGAATATGGGGCTCGAACCCACGACCTCCTGAACCACAATCAGGCGCTCTAACCAGCTGAGCTAAAACCACCGTTTTAAATCAATTATTTGATTTGTTGGGCTGCAAATGTAAGTTTATTTAAATAATATACAATACAAAAATGTAAGTTTATTACAAGTGATTGGTTATTAATTAAATCTTCTTTTTATATACTTCCTATAAGTTATGTTTATACAAAAAAAGCCATCTTTTTTAAAAGATGGCTTTTTAAATTTTATGATATAATTAACAACTAGTTATTGCATTCCAGTTGATTGTTTGAAACGTTTTCTATCCAATTCATTCAAATGGATTTTACGTAAACGTAAAGATTTTGGTGTAATTTCTACATACTCATCTGCTTGAATATACTCCATACATTCTTCTAACGAGAAGTTAATTTTTGGAGCCATTCTAGTTTTATCATCAGTACCTGACGCACGCATGTTTGTTAATTTTTTCTCTTTGGTAATATTTACTACTAAGTCATCATGACGGTTGTTTTCGCCAATAATTTGACCCATGTATATTTCATCTCCTGCTTCTACAAAAAAGCTTCCGCGATCTTGTAACTTATCAATTGAATAAGCAATTGAAGTACCTTGCTCACCACTAATCATTACACCAGCCATTCTACTAGGTATTACACCTTTCCAAGGCTCAAATGCTTTAAAACGATGTGCCATAATTGCTTCACCAGCAGTAGCTGTTAAAACGTTATTTCTTAAACCTATAATTCCACGTGATGGAATTTCAAATTCCAAATGTATTAAGTCGCCTTTAGGTTCCATAATTACCATGTCACCTTTACGTTGACTTACTAATTCAATTACTTTACCTGAAACTTCTAATGGAACATCAACGGTTAAAATTTCCATTGGCTCACATTTTACACCGTCAATTTCTTTAACAATTACTTGCGGTTGTCCTACTTGTAATTCGTAGCCTTCACGTCTCATTGTTTCAATTAAAACAGATAAATGCAAAATACCACGTCCAAAAACTAAATAAGAATCGGCAGCACCAGTTTCTTCAACACGTAAAGCTAAATTTTTCTCTAATTCTTTGAATAAACGGTCACGTAAATGTCGAGATGTTACAAATTTACCATCTTTTCCAAAAAATGGTGAGTTATTGATACAGAACAACATGTTCATTGTTGGCTCATCAATATTAATAGGAGTTAAGCCTTCAGGATTTTCAAAATCAGCTACAGTATCACCAATTTCAAAACCATCAATTCCCATAATTGCACAAATATCGCCAGCACCAACTTCTTCAACCTTCATTTTACCCAAACCTTCAAAAACGTAAAGTTCTTTTACTCTCGATTTTTGAATACTACCATCACGTTTTACTAAACTAATAGGTTGGTTAACTTTTATACTTCCACGTAAAATACGTCCAATAGCAATCCTTCCAGTAAATGAAGAATAATCTAATGAAGTAATTTGCATTTGTAAGTTTCCTTCTTCTACATGAGGCTCAGGAATTTCCGAAATGATATCGTCTAATAACGAGGTGAAATCTTCTGTAGGATTTTTCCAATCTCTACCCATCCAACCTTGTTTTGAACTACCATAAATGGTATGGAAATCTAATTGCTCTTCGTTGGCTTCTAAGTTGAAGAATAAATCAAAAACTGCATCATGAATTTCATCCGGACGGCAGTTTGGCTTATCTACTTTATTAATAACTACAATAGGTTTTTTACCTAAAGCTAAAGCTTTTTGTAACACAAAACGTGTTTGAGGCATTGGACCTTCAAACGCATCTACTAATAATAATACACCATCGGCCATGTTTAATACACGCTCTACCTCGCCACCAAAATCCGCGTGGCCAGGAGTATCAATGATATTAATTTTGTAACCTTTGTACTGTACTGAAATGTTTTTTGCTAAAATGGTAATACCACGTTCGCGCTCTAAATCGTTATTATCTAGTATTAATTCGCCTTTTTCTTGGTTTTCGCGGAAAAGTTGAGTTTGGTGTAAAATTTTATCAACCAATGTAGTTTTCCCGTGATCTACGTGGGCAATAATAGCTATGTTTCTGATTTTTTGCATTATGTCTT
>JBGSBN010000010.1:0-33201 GCA_041730515.1 Methylacidiphilales bacterium
CCTATTCTCTAAACTCGTTAACAGGTTGTGAATGGGTTATAATTACCAATCTGAACTTGGATTCGGAATTTCTGGAATTGAGTTTTTCGTTTCTATCATCTAAGATAGAGTTTATAGTACTTTGTGGCTCTGGTGATGCTCCCTTTTTAGAATCTGCGATTTCTAAACAACTTTTAAATTCACTTACGAAATTACACAATATTTGGTTCGTTTAGAGCTAGTTCAAGAGCAAAATCAACAGCGGGTTTCATTTATAAATTAGAAATTGTGATTGAAGAAGCTGATGAGTCGATGTATTGGTTAGAAATTTTAGAAGAATTAAATCTACTAGACAAAGCTATTACTCAACCTTTGATAAAAGAAGCAAACGAACTTGTAAGCATTTTTGTAGCTTCGGTTAAAACAATAAAACAAAAAAAACAATGATTTTTGATCTTGGGTTTTTATATTGATTTGCATGTAAAATGTAGATATCATAACTAAAAATCCTAAATCAAAAATCCTAAATAAAAAATTAATACGATGTTTGTAATAAAAAGAAACGGAAAAAGAGAAAGCGTTAAATTTGACAAAGTAACTGCAAGAATTGAAAAATTAAGTTACAGCCTTAGCACATTAATTGATCCAATTGATGTGGCTAAAAAAGTAGTAGAAGGAATTTATGATGGAGTTCCTACTACTGAGTTAGATAATTTAGCTGCTGAAACTGCTGCATCTTTAACCACCAAACATCCTGATTACGCTTTATTAGCAAGTAGAATTGCAGTTAGTAATTTACACAAAAACACTGTTAAATCTTTTTCTGAAACAATGGAAAAGCTTTATAATTATGTTGATAAAGGAACAGGCAAAAGAACACCCTTAATTGCGGAGGATGTTTATGAAATTATTGAGAAAAATGCCGAATTACTAGATAGTACTATCATTTATGATAGAGATTTTGCATTTGATTATTTTGGTTTTAAAACCATCGAAAAATCTTACCTATTTCGCATAGATGGAAAAGTGGCCGAAAGACCTCAGCACATGTATATGCGCGTAGCTTTAGGTATTCATAAAGATGATATCAATAGTGTAATTGAAACTTACAATTTAATGAGTGAGCGTTGGTTTACCCACGCCACACCTACCCTATTTAATGCCGGTACTCCAAAACCTCAAATGAGTAGCTGTTTTCTTTTAACCATGAAAGAAGATAGCATTGATGGTATTTACGATACATTGAAGCAAACCGCTAAAATTTCGCAAAGTGCTGGTGGAATTGGATTGGCTATTCATAATATTAGAGCTACAGGAAGTTATATTGGCGGTACTAACGGAACAAGTAATGGCATTGTGCCAATGCTTCGCGTTTTCAACGATACTGCACGTTATGTAGATCAAGGAGGAGGAAAGCGTAAAGGAGCATTCGCCATTTATTTAGAGCCTTGGCATGCAGATGTTTTTGCGTTTTTAGATTTACGTAAAAACCATGGTAAAGAAGAAATGCGTGCTAGGGATTTATTCTATGCTCTTTGGATTTGTGATTTATTTATGAAACGTGTAGAAGAAAATGGTGAATGGAGTTTATTCTGTCCTAACGAAGCACCTGGATTAAGCGAATGTTGGGGTGAAGAATTTGAAAAACTTTACACTAGTTACGAAGCACAAGGAAAAGCTCGCGAAACTATTAAAGCTCAAGACCTTTGGTTTGCGATAATGGAATCGCAAATAGAAACCGGAACTCCTTACATGCTTTATAAGGATGCAGCAAACAGCAAAAGCAATCAGCAGAATTTGGGTACCATTAAAAGCAGTAATTTGTGTACCGAAATTATGGAATTCACTAGCCCTGACGAAGTAGCAGTTTGTAATTTGGCTTCTTTGGCATTGCCTCGTTTTGTAATTGAAGGTAAATTTGACCATAAAAAACTATATGAGGTTACCTATCAAGCTACCTTAAACTTGAATAAAATTATAGATAACAACTATTATCCAGTTGACGAAGCTAAAAATTCTAACATGCGTCATCGCCCAATTGGATTAGGTGTGCAAGGTTTAGCTGATGTTTTTATCTTATTACGTATGCCTTTCGAAAGTGATTCGGCTAAGAATTTAAACAAAGCAATTTTTGAGACAATTTATTTTGCTGCCATGACAGCAAGTAAAGATTTAGCAAAAAAAGAAGGTGCTTACCAAACATTTAAAGGTTCTCCTGTTTCTAAAGGTATTTTCCAATTTGATATGTGGGGAGTTAGTCCTTCTGAAAACTGGAATTGGACAGGATTAAAGGCTGAGGTAATGGAATTTGGAGTTCGTAATTCACTTTTATCAGCACCAATGCCAACAGCATCAACTTCACAAATACTAGGTAATAACGAGTGCTTTGAACCATATACCTCAAATATTTATACTCGTAGGGTGTTAAGTGGTGAATTTGTGGTTGTTAACAAGCATTTATTAAAGGATTTAGTTCAATTAGGTTTATGGACTAATGACATGAAAAATAAAATTATTGCAGCCAATGGCTCAGTACAAAACATAGTTGGAATACCTGAAAATATTAAAGAATTATATAAAACCGTTTGGGAAATTAAGCAACGTAATTTAATTGACATGGCAGCTGATAGAGGTGCCTTTATCTGTCAATCACAATCGCTTAATTTATTTGTGGATAGCCCAAGTAGTTCAAAACTTACTTCTATGCACTTTTATGCATGGAAAAAAGGGTTAAAAACAGGAATGTACTATTTACGTTCTCAAGCTGCGACCCAAGCTGTTCAGTTTACCATTGAAAAACAAGGTAATAACGATATGTCTCCGGTAGTTCCAGTTATTGAAAACATTCCGGTAGTTAATGTTGTAGAAGCTAGCAATTTAGTTCCAACAGGAAATAAAATTGATGATATCACTATAGATTTTACTGGTCAAGTTTGTACAATGGAAGAAGGTTGTGTAACTTGTAGCAGTTAATAAATTTTATATTTAATGAATTAAAAAATGCCATTGAAAAAAAAATTTTCAATGGCATTTTTTAACCCCAAAATATATCCTTAAATTCACTCAAAAAAGTTATTGTAATTTGCAGGAATATTATGCCAGAATCAAGAAACCTCCAATTTAAAAGCAATAAAAAAATGGCTGCGTATCAATTTAAAGTATCTGTTTTTATAGATTTATTACTCTGGCATAAAAGCTTAAACAGAGAACTCTCATTGGCTTTAAAAAGCGAAAAAGCAAAAGGTAATTATTAGTTTTTAGTTATTTACCATAAGTGTGTAGCGATAAATAGCAATCCAAAATTATTTTTGATATACTTTTAAGATTTCTTACTCATTCAAAATTTCAGAATGTTCAATTAACTTGATGAAGCAAAACTGCTTTTATTGTAATTTTTTATTTCCTAAAATTCTTCAATTAATATGCCCATTTTACCCATTTGGTAATCGCGCATTGCCTGCATTATTTCCGATTGTGTATTCATTACAAATGGCCCGTATGTAGCTATAGGTTCATTAATTGCTTCCATATCAAAAACCAAGAGTCTTGTTGGCTTATCAAAATTTACAGTTAACTGGGTTGTGTCATTATCAATAATTACTAAGTGAGAGCCATTAACGGTATTTCCTTCTGCATCAATTGCTTCATCCAAATTATAAATGGCATGTTCAAAGCCTTTTGTAAAGTTAAAAGTATGACTTGCTTTTCCTTTACTGTGAACTTCTAATATAGTCATTGGACTTTGCGCTTCGCTAAATCCTTGAATTTGATTATAATTACCTGCAACAACTTTAATAATTAAACTATCCTCTTCAATAACAAGAATATCAATTTTATTCAATGCAAAATATTTTGGTTGCTCTTGTTTGAATTTAGCAGGAGAATTAATCCAAATTTGAATAATTTCTTGCACACCGCCTTTTGCTGCAAACTCGGCTGATGGTCTTTCGCTATGTATAATACCTTTACCGGCATTCATCCATTGTACACCTCCAGCTTCCACTATTGAATTATGTCCTCTTGAATCTCTGTGATTTACATTTCCTTCAAAAATAAAAGTTACGGGTGCAAACCCAGTATGTGGATGCGGCCCCACTCCTACATCTCCAGGTTTAGAGCCTTCAGAAATGGTTGATTTATGATGATGAATTAATAATAGTGGGCCTATGTTATTTACTAATCTATTTGGCAGCGGTTGGCGCAAAGGAATTCCTCCCATTTCTACCCAATCTGCATTAATTACATTTTTTACTTTGTTTGACATGATATTTAATTTTCAACAAAATTAGGACTGTTATTTGGTAAAACTACTTAATTTAGTTCAATAAATTTTATAAAATTACCTCTACCCTATTTGGTGTTTCATTTTTAAAACAACCAATAGGTTTTATAAATGATGTTAAGTTATTTGTTTTAAATATTTCTTCTAATTCATCAACCGAATCAAGATGAATACTGATTAATAAACCACCACTTGTTTGTGGGTCGTTCAAAATTTGAAATGCTTTCATATCATTCAATCCAAAAACTTTTTTCTCATACGCATTCCAGTTTCTGTAAGTGTTATCAGGAATAATATTTTTTTGTAAATACGAATCAATGAATGGAAAATATGGGACGTTTTTCATATTTATTTCTGCTGTTAAATGAGCTCCTTCTGCCATTTCAATTAAATGTCCCAATAGGCCAAAACCAGTAACATCAGTGAGTGCAGACACGCCATTTAGTTTTGCTACATCATAACCAATACTGTTTAAAGTACACATGCTTTCAATGCAAATTTCAGCATGAGCTTCAGCTTCAATCAAACCGCGTTTGATGGCAGTTCCAATTATTCCCGTTCCTAAAGGTTTGGTCAAAAACAATAAATCGCCAGCTTTTGCTGAGCTGTTTTGTTTGATATTTTTCTTATCAACCAAACCGTTTACTGCCAAACCAAACATGGGTTCTAAACTATCAATACTATGTCCACCTGCAATAGGAATATTGGCTTGTTTACATACCGATTGTGCTCCTTCAATAACTTTTGCAGCCAACTCTATAGGTAGTTTGTCAATTGGCCAGCCTAATATGGCATTGGCAAAAATAGGCTTTCCTCCCATGGCATAAACATCGCTTATGGCATTGGTAGCTGCTATTCTTCCAAAGTCAAAAGCATCATCAACTATAGGCATAAAAAAATCAACAGTGCTTATTAATGCTTGTCCGTTTTCCAAATCCCATATAGCAGCATCATCGTTGGTTTGATTACCTACTAATAAATTGGCAAACACGTCTGTTGATTTATTATTGCTTAAAATTTGCTCTAATTTATCAGGAGCTATTTTACAACCACACCCAGCACCATGGCTAAATTGCGTTAGTTTTATTGCTGTCATTTATATTTTAAAATATCTAATATGTGTTGGCAAAACTCGTATTCATAAAGTTGATTACTGGCCACTATAATAGTGCATTTGCCCAAAAGTAAATTTATACATTGTTGATACCAAGCTATTCCAGCATTATCAAAATTACTGCATGGTTCATCTAAAAGTAATAAATCGGCTTGGGTAGCAAAAGCTAAGATAAGCTTAGCACGTTGCTTCATTCCACTTGAAAAATGCTTTATCATTTTATCAGTATGTTCGCTTAAATTAGCATCTGCTAATAATTGTTCAATGTCTAAATTGGCTCGTTTTTGTTTTATACTGAAATGAAAATCAATTATTTCTTGCAAAGTTAATTCTTCAGGCAAATCTACATAAGGAGCAGCAAAAGCCATAAAACGTTGGGCATTTTCTTCTACTAATTCATTGTTCAAATAGTAGTTTATTTCGCCTTTGCTTATGGTATTATAGTTATAAATTATTTGAATTAAAGTTGATTTTCCGCTACCATTATGCCCCACCAAAGCATAGGTTTGATTAGCATCAAAAGTGTAATCGAGATTGGTAAAAATAACTTGTTTGTTATATTTTTTAGTTAAACTTTTTAAAACTACTTGCATGCAATTTGTTATTTAGTTTCTGCTTTCCATTGCTTTGCAATTTCGTCTAATTCGTTATACCAATCTTCTCCAAACTTGCGAATAAGAGGCTCTTTTAAAAACTGATAAACTGCCACTTGATGCTCTTCGCCTAGTTTGCATGCTGGTTTACAAATATCCCAACGGTGGTAATTTAATGCCTCAAATTCGCTCACATTGCTAATTCTAATTGGGTATAAATGGCACGATAAAGGTTTTTGAATACTTGCTTTTCCATCGCGGTAAGCTTGCTCAATACCGCATTTTAACATACCAGCTTCATCGCGCAACGAAAAATTACATTCACCTGTTGGCAAACAAGTTGTTACCAAATCGCCATCAGTATCTTTTTCCCAAAAGTTTTGCGTTTTTATAGCCTCCAGCGAAACAGCAGTTAAATAAGGTTTTATGTTTTCTAATTCTGCTTCTAATATTTCTAGTTCATCTTGCGTTATTGGTGCGCCTGAATCGCCCTCAATACAGCATGCTCCTTTACAAGCAGACAAATTGCAGATAAAATTTTTCTCTAATATATCTTCCGAAACAATGGTATTTTCTAATAAAATCATAAAATAAAAGCCAAAAGTAATAAATTAAAGGCTATAAATTTTGTTTCAATAATTTTATTTCATTTTCTACGTTTTGCTTCGCCTTTATTTCGTATAAATTATAAAAATGAGGAGTTTTAAAAATACGCTCCATTTCTAAAAAATGATTCAATACTTTTATCCTGCCTGAAATGTAAACTTCGTTGGCATATTGAATGTATTCAGCTTTAATTTGTTCGGAGTAAACTCGGTAATTATCCGAACTTTCGCCCAAAATACTTAAATCTGCATCGGTAAAATAATTGGTATCAGTATCGTTGGTATTTTGATGAGATTTTGTTGCTATTATTTGGTTAAACACAGCATCAATTTTTGAAACATCAATTGTCAACTTTTGCATAGTGCTTTTTGCCAATAATGCACTGTTTAATTCATTATCATTTTTATGGGTATTGTAAAAAATATCGTGGTAAAATATCGAAAACTGAACCATATCCCAATCAGCTAAGAAGTCTTTAATTGCTGATAATTTACTATAAACTGAAGCAATGTGTTTTAAATTATGATAATGCCTTGTTGGTTCAGCATAATGCTGTTCTATTTCACTCCAAAGTTCATTTATTAATAAATTGTTTTTGGTGAATTTTGAAACTAAATTCATAAAGTTGTCTTTTAATGTTTCATTCATTATTTAACTATTTATTCCTTCACAAACTTGATGATTTTTGATTGATTCCCAACCTGGATTTTTATAAGGTAAATTCCTTTGGCTAAAGCAGAAACATCAAATGAATTTTCATTATTTACTGTATATTTCAATTGCCCAATGGTGTTGTAAATTTCTATTAAATAGTCTGAATTATTTAATCCAGATATATTTAATTGATTCTCGACTGGATTTGGATAAATATTTAAGTTTAAATCTTTTTCAATTACAGCAACATTAGTTCTATTGCAAATTACTGTATTCAATTTTTGCCAAATTTGATTCAAAAATACTGTTGGCACTTCACCAAAATTTCCTGGCGCATCGCCCATTCTAACTACTACCAAACCTTTACTTTTTGAAACACTGATTATTTGACCGTTTTTACCCAAAGCTGCAAACATATCTACCGGTGCTTGAGGCGCTAAAGAGCCCGGAAAAGAAGTTTGTAGTGTTGGAATCATGTACGATGATTTTCCATTAAGCCACCATAAATATCCATATGAAGGATTTAAAATTTGCGATGAATTAGTCATTTGGTTTACATAATTAGTATCGTTGAGTAAAGCCTCTCCATTCCAAATACACCTATTTTGAACCAACAAACCAAACCTAGCCATATTTCTAGGTCTGCTGTAAAACACATTATCGAAACCAGTAGTTAACCACAATCCATTAATACCAGTTTTTAGGGAGATTTTTGATGATGTGTAAGTGTTAATTGGCTTGCCTGTGGCTGTAGTTATTAGTTTTTCTAATAAAGTATAAGGTGCATTATGATAAGCCCAACGATTGCCAGCATTAGCTTTAAAAACCAAACAACTTTTATCTGTACAATGGTTATCTGCTACACCATCATCCAAACCGGTTGTCATGGTTATTTGATTTAAAATACTAATTTTATTTTCTTGCTGTAATGTACAATCTGTCCAACCTACGCCCAAATACTTTGAACTGGTATCAGTAATTTTCAAAAAACCTTCTTCTTGCGCTTTTGCTATTAAAAACGAAGTGAGCGTTTTACCTGCTGAAGCCCAATACCAAATACTATCTTTAGTAAAACTTCCGAAATATTTTTCAATGGCTATTTTACCATCTTTTAAAACAATAAAAGCTTTAGAATTTTGCTGCTCTAAAAAACCAAAAAGAGAATCCATGTTTTGAACACACCAACCTAATGAATCAGGTGAAACGGTTTCCCAATTAGCTGCATTACTAACAGGTGGAAAATATAAATTTTGCGAATGTGAGTTTTGGTTTGTACCAATAAAAACCAATGCTAATAAAAGTATTTTTTTAAACATAAGAAGTCTGATATTTAAAACAGGAAAAGGTTTAAAGTTTAGCTTTCAACACCATCGTCAAAATCAAATTTATATAAACTATCCATTGGCGAGTTTCTATCAAGACTAATAAGGTCTTTTAATATTCCATTTTTTAAACCATAAACGCAGCCATGTAGAACAGGGAAATCTCCATTTTGCCATGCCTTTTGAACAATAGATGTTTTAGCTAAATTATTTACTTGTTCTATAATATTAAACTCAACCAAGGCATCGGTTTTTTGTTCATCATCGGTAATTTTACTTAATTCAGCACTGTGTAAACGATATACATCCTTTATGTTTCGTAGCCACTTATTTAACATGCCATAATGATGATTAGTAATTGCAGCTTTAACCCCTCCGCAACCATAATGACCGCAAACTATGATGTGTTTTACCTTTAATACCTCCACTGCATATTGTAATACGCTTAACATATTGAAATCGGTATTTACAACCAAATTAGCAATATTTCTATGTACAAATATTTCACCGGGTTCAGTGTTGGTAATTTCATTTGCAGGCACCCTACTATCTGAACAACCAATCCATAAAAACTCAGGTTTTTGAATACCAGCTAAATTATTAAAGTAATCTTTGTCTAAATCTAGTTTATCGCTTACCCATGATTTGTTTTGTAAAATCAATTTTTCATATTCGTTCATGTTAGTTTAGTTTTTTAAAATATGGATTGGGGCTTGAAGAAGATATTTTTTTTTCAACAGTAATATTTTTAAAAGGAGCCATCAATATAAATTCTTCAATGGTTTCAATGATATCTTTATCAATAAATAATGCACTTGCACCATCAATAATTACATATGAATTTTTGGGCATTTTTTCGAAATAATTACGTAATAAAGCCTTATTTAGAAATGAAACATTTCCTTTTAGACGAATCAAATAATTTCCATTATCGGTGGTTATTGAAACAGAACGTTTGTAACTATTTTTTATAATAAAATAAATTGAAACCATTAAACCAACCGCAACACCTCTTAACAAATCGGTAAAAACAATGGCAAGAACAGTTACTATAAATGGTAAAAATTGATCCTTACCATTTTTATACAGTTCTCTGTAAAGCATTGGTTTAGTTAACTTATAACCCACAAAAAGCAACAATACAGCCAAACTAGATAAAGGAATTTTGTTCAAAACTGCTGTTAAAAATAAAACACTAATTAAGAGTAAAATACCATGATAAACTGATGACATTTTAGTTTTAGCTCCTGCCACAATGTTTGCACTACTACGAACTATAACCGCAGTAATGGGTAGTCCGCCAAGCAAGGCCGAAAATATATTTCCTGTTCCTTGTGCTATTAATTCTTTACTAGTAGGTGTCAATCGTTTTTGATCATCTAATTTATCAGTAGCCTCTATACTAAGTAAGGTTTCTAAACTAGCCACTAATGCTATTTTGATTGCTAAAAATATTATTCCAATTTCAGCAATTTTCGAAAAATCAGGAAAATGAAAATTTTCTTTACTTAAAACAGAAGGTATTTGTACCAAATGCTCGCTAGCTAAAGCCATTTCGGGTAAAATTATACCCAATAGCATACTAAATAAAGTACCAATTACTACTGCCAAAAGTGAAACAGGCATTATTTTAAAAAAGCCAAACTTTTTCAATTTTTCATTTTCTCCAAAAAACAAAACTGAAAAAGTTACGATACTTGTTAATAAAGCTGTGGTTGTAAATCTATTAAATACATTCAGTAACTCAGTAAATGTATTTTGATGGTCTAATTGAATAAACGACTCATCGCCTTCAAAATCTATATCGTAACCTACAGCATGTGGCAATTGTTTAAAAATAAGAATAATACCAATTGCTGCAAGCATTCCCTTGATAACAGCAGACGGAATAAAATTCCCAATTATTCCTGCACCTAAAAAGCCTAAAATTAATTGAATAATGCCCGCCAAAAGCAATGCGGTTAAAAAAACATCGAAACTACCTAATTGCTGTACAGCCAATAAAACTATTACTGTTAAGCCAGCTGCTGGTCCGCTAACACTGGTATGAGAACCACTTAAAAAACCCACCACAATTCCACCACAAATACCTGCAATTAGCCCAGAAATTAACGGTGCTCCCGATGCAAGCGAAATGCCTAAACATAAAGGTAAAGCCACAAAGAAAACTACAATTGATGCTGATAAGTCAGAAGAAAAATTTTCTTTTTTAAACATGAGGTGAGCATATAATTGTTCAAATATATGCTAGTGACATCTAACTAAAAAACTATTTCGAACAAAATTAAACCGCTTTATTTACTTGTTTATTATTCCAGTTTATTAACTCCAATTTTGCTCAAAAAATTGTTTATTGCAAAACTTAATTGGAAATAGAAAAAATATATAACGAATATAAAAACTTGGTGTATAACCTAGCGCTCCAATATGTTCAAAACATGGAGGATGCAGAGGAGATTACACAAGATGTGTTTCTTTCTGTTTATCAATCAATGGAAGGGTTTAGAGCAGATGCCAAACTGAGCACTTGGATTTATAAAATTACCATCAATAAAGCACTTGATTTAATTAACAAACGTAAGCGCAAAAAACGATTTGCATTTATAACCAGTTTGTTTAATTCCGATAACAATGAACCTCAATTTGAGTTTGCTAATTTTAACCATCCAGGCGTACAATTAGAACACAAAGAAGCTTTAAATAACTTATTCAACTTCATAAATCAATTACCCGAAAAACAACGAACAGCTTTGATATTAACTAAAATTGAGCAAAAATCGCAAATAGAAACTGCCAACATTATGGAGTTAAGTCCAAAAGCTATTGAGTCGTTAGTGCAACGAGCCAAAGTTAATTTACAAAAAATGATAACCAACAGCGAAGGAAAATAAATAAGAAACAGTCTAAAATCAAACCAAATGAATAATCACCAAATAGATAACGAGTTAAATAAATTAGCAAATATTCAAAAAGTTGATGTTCCTATTTTTTTATTTACACGAATAAAAAGTAAAATAAACACCCAAAGCCAGCAATTTGAACCTACTTTTGTTTGGCGAATTAGCCTTGCATTGGTTATAATTTTATTACTTAATGCAGCAGTAGTAACTATTAATTTAAATGGCAAAAAACATGAAAACAGTTTGGCAAAAACCATGCGTTTAACTCCTAATAATGAATTGTACTAATGAATAAAATTAAACTTTTAAGCATGCTGGTAATTGGATTATTGGTGGTTAATATTGCCTTGACTGCGTTTTTGTTTTTAGGTAAAAAATATAAACCTAAACGCGAAGGGCCAAGAGATGAAATAATAGAAAAATTAGATTTTTCTCCAGACCAAATAACCGCTTACGACTCATTTATTTTAGAACATCGTAAAGCCATAAAAGAAGCTGATAACCGAATTATGCAATTAAAAAACGAATTGTATAAAAACTTAAATCGCAATTTAAATATTGATCCAAAAGACTCACTGATTGCCGAAATAGGCAAAACTCAAATACAAATTGAAAATATTCATTACCAACATTTTGAAAGCATAAAAGCCATTTGTAAACCAGGACAACAAATGCAAAAATTTGAGCTGTTAACTACCGAAATTGCTCAATTATTTAATCATAAACCTAAAAAGTAACTGCATGAAATTAAGTAGGTGTTTTGTTTTGATTTTATGTACATCGTACATTGGTGTGTTTGCTCAAAAAAATACATGCATTAAACTTAATTTTAAAGGTTTAATTAATAATTTAGCACTAAAATTAGATAGCAATTATATTCTGCCCAATAACGACACTATTAACATAGAAACTTGCAGGTTTTATATTTCAAACATTCAACTAATCCATCAAAATAAAACTATTTTCTTTGATTCAACCTTGGCTCATTTAATTGATATGGCCGAACCAAACTCTATGAGTATTGAGTTATTGGTTTCGAAAAACATAAAATACAATGCCATTCAATTTAATTTAGGCATTGATAGTGCCTTAAACGTTTCAGAGGTATTGAGTGGCGATTTAGACCCAACAATGGGCATGTATTGGACTTGGCAAAGTGGTTATATAAACTTTAAAATAGAAGGCAAGAGCAAAAATAGTCCATCAAGGTACAAGCAGTTTCAATACCATTTAGGCGGTTATTTATACCCAAATTACGCATTGCAAACCCTACGTTTTAAAACCTCCAAAAAGCCTGAAATTACATTCACATTGGAGGTAGATAAATTTTTAAATGGTTTAGATATTAGCAAAGTTTATCAAATTATGTCGCCAACCGAAAACAGTGTTTTACTTTCAAAAAAATTAGCACAATTATTTAAAGTAAAATGAAAAAGTACTTATTTGTTTTAATGGCCATTATTTTGGTTGTATGCGGTTTTAAGTTACAGTCAACTTTTGATCTTACCATTCCAAATGGTTGGCCAAAACCTATTTATGATTTTAGTAAAAATAAACTTACAGAAGAAAAGATTTTATTAGGTCGTGTATTGTTTTACGATCCCATCCTTTCAAAAAACAATACCATTTCGTGTGCTTCATGTCACTCGCAATACACCGCCTTTACTCATGTTGACCATGCTTTAAGCCATGGAATAGAAGATAGAATTGGAAACAGAAACGCACCTGCATTGATGAATTTGGCTTGGCACCAAAATTTTATGTGGGATGGTGCCATTCATCATTTAGATTTTCAATCGTTAGCACCTATTGAAAACCACGATGAAATGGATGAAAAAATAGTACATGTCATTAATAAACTCAACTTAATACCACGCTATAAAAATCTATTTTTGAGCGCCTTTGGCGATAGTTTAATATCGGGAGAAAGAACATTAAAAGCCTTGTCGCAATTTATGCTAACCCTTGTTAGCGCTAACAGCAAGTACGATAAAGTAATGCAGCAAAAAGATACATTTACCCAACAAGAACAAAACGGTTATTTGCTGTTTAAACAACATTGTGCAAGCTGCCATACCGAACCTTTGTTTACCAACCTTCAGTTTGAAAACAATGGTTTACCAATTGATTCCATTTTAAACGATATAGGAAGAATGCGCATTACACAAAAAACTACAGATTCACTCAAATTTAAAGTGCCAACCTTGCGCAATATTGAATTTTCGTTTCCTTATATGCACGATGGCAGGTTTAAAAAACTATCGCAAGTATTGAATCATTATACCAATGGAATGGTGCCTTACCAAAACCTCTCTCCTGTTTTAATACAACCAATTACACTTACCAGTAACCAAAAAGTGGACATTATAGCTTTTTTACTTACCCTAACAGACAAAGAGTTTTTATTTAACAAACAATATAGCTACCCAAGGTGATTTGGTGATTTTTGATTTGAAGATTTAGTGATTTGGAGATTTATTGATTTTTGATTGAAAGATTCCAATCCTGATAAATCAAGAAAAAGATTTTTCAAAGCCAACAAAACTATTCCTTAACGCATTATTTTCCAAGAGTTTTTCCCTATTTATCAGTGGTAGTTTATTTTCTTATCTCATTGTTAGTGGTTGCCTTACTCCACTTTGCTCAAGTTTTCTGATAAATTAGTAATCACAAGCTCATTCTTTAATCAGTTGTTTTAAACGGCCCTGAAACAACTGGAAATAATTTCTTTTGGTGGCATCATTTAGAAAAGAAGCAGCTACCATTTTTTCAACTAAATCTGATTTAGAAATCATCAATGACATGATATCCTGAAAATTCTTTTCTCTGATTTCTGCTTTCTCTGCTAGTTTGGCAAATTGCAAACCGATTTTTCCTTGGGCTATATTTTTAGGCAATAGACCATCATCTAAAGCAAAATCTTTATCTTCTATATGAATACGGCTATTTAGTAAGTCGTAAGCCGGACTTAGTCGATAATCCCCAAAAGGTGTTTCTAATATCGAGAAATTTTTAAAGTGTGCATCTCCATTTGAAAAAAGATAATTAAATACAAGTATTTTTAAAAGTTTTGGTGCATCTAACTTGTAAGTTGTTAATTAGTTGCGCATTAATTCAAATATATCTAAATAATTCCCGAGATACTTGTAATGTTCACCATGAGTTTGCGGGGTTCTTTTTGCTAAAGAAGCAAAGTCATCTTGTGCCAATTTAGAGCCATCTTTTTTTACATCAAATCTTTTGGTAATGTAGGCAGGTGTACCATCTTTAAAAAAGATCAATGCATTTTCTGCTGTCTCTATTCCATAAACCTGACGAGCAATTTGCATAGTTAAATGCTCATTGGCGGGCATTTGATCTGGCTTTTTACCAGCGCCAGGAATTGGTTTTAGAATATAAGTACCAAGTTCGCCTTCATTAATAAGCCTTAGTTTGTTTTTATCAAGCAATACAGAAAATTTTTCTTGAACACCCGATATCGACATACTTTTTCGATTCTCATCAAAAAGTTCATCAGTTTCTGTGTTCGATAAAGGAGAATCGTAAGGTAATATATGATGCACCTTCTTTCCCTGAAAAACCCTATTCAAAGCGGTTTTGCTATACGTATCAAAACCTTCTGATAAAGTGCCGGGACAAACTTTAATTGATAAAGGAAAATTATCAATTGACAATTGAGTTGAATTTTTAAATTTTGGGGTCATTTTTGTTTTAAAGATTTTATAATATAAATGAGCAGTCTTAAAATTTCTTCAACCTCAGTTTTATACGATTCAAAATCGTTTTTATCAATATAATCTAATTGGTGAAGTAAGTCTTGCCAATATGCTGATTCGTTTGCTTCTTTTAAGGCAATTGATAGTTTATACCGCTTTGATGTGTTATTTAGTCCAATTTATTTTTTGCGGCATAATACCATCTAAGATTTACACCCAACCCATTGGCCTATTTCGTAAATCAAAATGGTATTATGTATAAAATCTACCTTACTTTCAGCTTGTTCAGATTCTCTTACCAAAGCACCAATAGCATTTCCTGATCTCAATAATTGTTTTGATAGAATAAATTCTCTTTTAGATTCAGTCAAAAACTGATAAAGTTTTACAATTCTCAGTGAAAATGCAAAACTTTTTATTTTTATAATATTCTCTTTCATAATTATCAATTACCCATTATCCATTATCAATTACCAATTATCAATTATCCATTTTCCTTATAGTAACCGCACCTATGCTGTCATTTTTTGCAGTATACATCAGCAATCCAAAGTGGTCTTCTTGGTCTATTCTATTTAGTTTACACACCACTTGCTTATTAGAGCCTTCGGGAAGCATGCTGAAAAAAAATGGAAACAGGTATTTAGCATGAAATTCTTTTTCGGTTTTAGGTAAAGTAAGACTAATACTCTGCTTACTGTTATTGGCTATCCATTCATCTTGATAACGAAATGAAAACGAACCATCATCATGTTGGGTCAAGATTCCTGCTTCTTCATTCTTGAATAATACTTTCGCTTTTCTCATTTATTAGGCGTTATAATTTTTAATTTTTAGACAAATTTCCATACCCAACACATCAGATATCTTTTGCAACGTTAACAGTGTAGGATTTCCTTTTCCGCTTTCAAACTGTTTTAGCGTTCTTAATCCAACCCCTGCTAGTTCTGCTAATGTTTCCTGCGTAACCTGTAGCGCTTCCCTGCGCCCTTTTATCGTTTTTATTAATTCGTTAAAGTGCATTATACGGCATTATTTCACGCAAATGTATTACTAATTTTATAAATACAAACAAAAAGAGCGTTAAATTGCACTATACTTTGTATTTATTTGGTTTAAATTATGTAATCACAATAATTAGTGCATCTTAAAGCACTATTGCTTATCCGCGAAAGTTGAAATTTTGTTATGCAGTATGGAGGAAAAGTCAACTAGTTCATTCTGTTATATCGGGACTATTCACATTCCGGGTGTCATGAGAATAAAAGTATAAAAAACAAAGTAAATAAAATGTTTTTTGAGGAGTTAAAACATTCGGAATGGATTACACCTTATAACAGCTCAACTATCCAAAGAGTTAGCAAAGCGAACTAAGTTTTCTAAAAGAATAGTATTTTCTCCAATAAGGGCTTTTACAAACGAGTTTGAAAACTCTCAACTCATTTTAAATCCGAGTCACTGCCCGCAAAGCTTGGCTTCAGACAACGGATAGTAAGGGGCTGGTGTTCTATTCATTCGTCACAAGTTTTGTCTTTACAATAAACCAAGGAACAGGTTCACAACCGTTTTCTTCATCGTTCAAATAGTCAAGAACTTGTTTTGAGTTCTTAGCACTTTCAAACAAGCCGTATTTGTTTATTGTCAAGTTGAATGTGTCTGAGAGTTCTTTTCCAATGTCGTGGCAATGAAAAGAGTGAAAACTACCGCCAATTTCAATTCCAATATAGTCGTAACCTAATAATTCTTCGTTGTCTTGTTCTTCTAACTCTTTCAAAAGGGTCAACCTAAGACCAATTTCTCCCATTTTTTCGGATTGAGGTTTGAACTCTTCAAGAATGTCTATTCGTTCATTTGTGTCAAAATATAGTGCGAATATTTTTATGTCATTAAAATGTGCAAAGAACTTGCTTTTGTATTCAAGAGCAGTTTCAATGTCAACAAATACATTTGTCCAACCTATTTTATTTTCGTTATGCTTTTCATTAACCCAATTTCTGATTTCTGTAATTTGTTTGTCTGAGAGATGATAATTACTTTTTATTTCTTCTATGAGTTTGTTGTTGTCAAGTGTCCAACTGTAAGACCAAGTGTCAAGTATGTGGTCATTAATACATTCGCTACAAGTATATATCAAACTACCTGTCTCAGCCCCATAACTTTTAGGTCTAAGTTTAGTCAAGTAGTAACCACCTAAATAATATTTTGTCTCTGTTTCGTTCATTTGTTAAGGGTGTCCGTTACACTTGCCACCAACTCATAAATACACGCATGTTCTAAACTTGCGTATTTTCAATTGTCGTTGATTTCTAGTGGTTTAATTAGCGACAATTACAAAACACGCATTTTTTAAAAACTTGCGTTTTTTGTAATTGTCGGTGTCAAATATATATATATTTAAAATTAACAACCCTAAAAAATCACTCACCACCACCCAAAAACCACCTACCACTGCCCAAAAATGACATACCACCTCCAAAAAACGATATACCACCACCCAGAAATCATATACTACCAACGGAAAATGGCATACCACCGCCCAGAAATCACTCACCACCACCCAAAAACCACCTACCACTGCCCAAAAATGGCTCACCACCATAAAAATAGGGTAAAACAAGGCCATTGTTAAATAATTGTTAATGTATTGGCTTGTACTTATAAACTTGATTTTACTTTTTTATGTTTGTTAAACAAAATTTTAAAAAATGGAAAACAACACAAATGAAACGCCCAATTATGGCGGTGGTAAAGGCGATTATGTAAGTATTGATGAATTTATTTTGCTAATTAGTACAGCATGTAACAATGCCAACCACCCTGAAATTGAACCTCTTTTAACCAAGCGTGGTTACACCCCTGCAAAAATTGCTGCCATACCTCCAAAGGTGAGTAATTTGGAAGCATTGAACCAAAAACAGAAAAAAGAATATAGCGAACAATACGATGCTACTGAAAATTATATTAGGGATTGGAAATTATTAAATAACACTTATGCCGAACATGTGGAATTGGCCAGAATACTATTTGAAAATGATACCAATAATTACGTACAATTAGGTTTAATAGGCAAGCGCAAAGATAGTTTTAGTGGATATATACAACAGGCTAAATTATTTTATGCAAATGCTTTAAAAGACCAAAATGTAATAGACCAACTAGCCACCAAAGGCATAACTAAACAAGAGTTGGATGATACAGCCGCAATAATAACTAAAGTGGAAGAAGAAAAATACAAACAAACCAAAGAAACAGGCGAAGCAAGGCAGGCCACTAAGGATCGCGATGCCGTTTATGATGAATTGGCAAAATGGTACAGTGAGTTTAAGCGCACTGCCTTAATTGCACTAAGTAATAAACCGCAGTTAGGTGTAATTTTAGGTTTTAAATAATTAAAAAAGCCCAATTGAAATAGTTTCAGTTGGGCTATTTTTGTGTATGCTTTTTTCCCACCCCCAACCCCTCCAAGGAGGGGAGTTTGGAATTTTCTATGCTTATTCGATTGTCCAAGGTCGGTGTCCTCACCGCACCTTATTCGATTGGTGAGGACACCAACCGAGGACAAAAGCTAAATTCCTCTTTGTTAAATTTCAATTTTGGCTAAAGCCAAGTTGTATTTTTACTTTATTCCACGCCCTCAAGGGCGTGGCAATGGATTAGTTGCAAAAGGTATAAGGCTTGGTAATGGAGCCTTTTAATCAATAATTTTTAATATTGTTAACTTTTAAACTGATGCCTTCGCTTAAATCGAAGGCATCAGTTGTGACAATCGTCAAGGAGCGCATCTCGTAAGTATGTCAACTAAGTTAGCTAATGGCTAGTAATCATTTATAGCCAAGAAGATGCTTACAGCATGACCACAAACCACCAAAACCGACTAGTTTTTTACAAGCCAACCTTACTGTCCTTGTTTGATTTTATTCTCTTAATAAGTTTTACCAATTCAAACCAAATTACAGAAATAAAACCAATGGTAATGCAGGTAAATAATTGCAATCCATTTAAGGTGTCAAATTCAAAAAATGTGGTCAAAGGTTTAATGGTAAGAATAAGTGCTACTATGGCAATGGTTATAAAAATAATTAATAGCACCATGTTGTTTTTATACTTTAAGGTAGTAAAAAATGAATAATAAAACGATCGGTTTATTAAGGTTAGAAAAATGTTTGCAGTGATTAAAACAGTAAAAGTCATGGTGCGTGTAAGTGCTTCTTCATAGCCATTTATTACTGCATATTGGTACACAAATAATGTTCCTGCAGTAATAAATAAACCTTGAACAATGCTAACTGATAGTTCCTTCCAATTAAAAAAAGTAGTTGTTAATGGCTTGGGTTGTTGCAACATGGTGTTGGCTTCCATTGGTTCATTTTCGTATATAATAGAACAAGTTGGCCCCATTATTATTTCTAAAAAAATAATATGGATAGGCGAAAAAATATTAGGGTAAATCCACCCTAAAGCTAAGGGAATAAAAACGGTAAGGATAATGGGAATGTGTATAGAAATAATGTATTGAATGGCTTTTTTTAGGTTGGTGTAAATTTTACGGCCCATGGCAATGGCATCTACCATTTTAGATAAATCGTCTTCTAATAAAATGAGTGATGCTGCTTGTTTTGCTATTTCTGTTCCTTTTTTACCCATGGCTATCCCTATATGAGCTGCTTTTAATGCAGGGCCATCATTTACTCCATCGCCTGTCATGGCTACTATTTGATTGTTAGCTTTTAAAGCGTTTATTATTTTTAGTTTAGCTTCAGGAAACATGCGTGTAAAAATAGAAGTTTCCATTACGCAGGTCAGCAAATCTGGTTCTGATAATGCCATTAATTCATCACCCGAAATGGTTTTATCGTAGCCCTTAAAACCAATTTGCTTGGCAATGGAAGTGGTAGTAGCTGCATTATCTCCCGTAATAATTTTAACAGCAATACCTGCTTTGTAAAAATGTTCTAAAACTGTTTGGATATTCTTTTTAGGTGGATCATAAAAAGCTACAATGCCTTTAAATTGAAATGATAAATCTTCTTGCTTAGTGGGGTAGTTATCTCCTTTAAAATCAGAAACACCCACACCTAAAACCCTATAACCCTCAGAGGCCAAAAGTTGAATAGCAACATGAATATCCGATTTTTCTTTTTCGGTAAGTTTTGAAACATTGATTAATGCTTCAGGAGCTCCTTTAGCTGCTATAATCGTATTTCCTTTATTATTTGCAAACACATGGGTCATCATTGGCGGTTGACCGCCTAATGCATACTCATGAACAAGTTTAAAATTGGGTCTTTCATCATGTTGGGCTATTGTTTTGTAAGATTGGTGCAAAGCCAATTCCATTAAGTCGAATGGAGCAGGTTCACTTGCCCACATGGCTAAGGTTATCAATTCCTTTCCATCATCGTTTAATTCATCTTCGGGGTTCAATATGTTATTGCTTTTCAATACAAATATTTTAGCCAAACTCATTTTGTTTTCTGTAATAGTTCCTGTTTTATCGGTACAAATAACAGTGGCACTGCCAAGGGTTTCCACAGTTTTCATTTGTTTTACCACAATGCCCATTTTCATTAAACGCCAAGCTCCAATAGCCATAAATGTGGTAAAAGCAACCGGAATTTCTTCAGGTAAAATACTCATTGCTAAAGTAAGCGACTGCAGAAGGCTTGTCAATAAATTTTGAGAATGCCAAAAATTGATTCCCCAAACTACAATAAATACCATTGCACCAATAATGGCCAACTTTTTTACAAAATTTGCAATTTGTAATTCCAAAGGTGTTTTTTCTTCCTCTATTGCTTCTAGGCTAGTTCCAATTTTACCTAGTTTGGTTTTATTACCAATGGCAGTAATTTGAGCTATGGCTAAACCACTGGCAACAGATGTTCCGCTATAAATAAATTTATCATCCGTTTCTTTATTTTTTAAAACCGCTAGCGATTCACCTGTGAGTATAGATTCGTTTACCGAAAAATCATTAGAGTGAATAATGGTACCATCTGCCGTAATGGAGGAACCTTCTTCCACTAATAGAAAATCGCCCATTACTATTTCTTCGCTTTTTATTTCAACTATTTTACTTTCTCTTATTACCTTACAATTAGGCTGCGTTAAATCTTTTAGCTTTTCTAAAGCATTTTTGCTTCTAGAAAATTGATACAACGAAATGGAAGTTTGAAATACAATAGCAACTGCCAGAAAAATACCATCACCCGTTTTTCCACTTATAAAATAGATAGTGGAAGCCGCCAATAATAAAAGAATCATTGGTTCTTTGGCCACGCGTTTTAGGGTATCAAAAAAGTTGTTTTCTTTTTTATAGTCTAGTTTGTTTTGCCCAAATTTTTCCCTAGCACTGATTATATCTTTGTTATATAAACCTTTTATATTGAATTTATTTTCATCCATATTTTAAAATAACTATACTTATTAAAGATTTATAATTGAAGCCTTTAAAAGCAGCATATTTTTACTCTTCTATTTCGTTTTCTAAATTCTCAGATTGTAAACTGGCACTGTTTACCGTTTCTGTATGCCTTATTTGACCACCTAAATATCCTGTTCGTGCTACCAACAAAAAGCTAATGAGTGACAAAAATAAAATAATAAATGCTACTGTTCTTAGGTATGGCAATTTTTTAAAAGTAATAAATAAACCAATAATAGAAGCAACGCCCAAAATTATTAATGATATGAGTGCAAATAGTGCAAATTCTTCATGTTGTTTAATGGTAGCTTCCATTACACCTTGTATATTTTCAACTGTTTCTTCAGCGGCTTCGCCAGTAAAATAAGCTATACCTGCACCAATTGAAGACAACACAAAAATATAGTAGGCAGCTATTTTTGTTTGATTACTTCTTACTCCAATACCATGAAGTAAAACAAGTGCGCCTAAAATGGAACCAAAAATTGGTAAATGGGTAATGAGCAAATGAATGTGTGTTTGGTTCATAAAAATTTATTTTAGTCAAAGATGGAAACTCTATTTTTATTTGTAGCCGATAGAAATTAGGATGATAAATAATTTGAAATACAATAAATTTCTCAATTGCTTAAAATAAAACAAGAGTCAAAGTTAGTTTCCAAATAAGCCCTATTTGTTACACAATTCATTCTTTAAATTGTAGGATTCACTTATGATTAGGTTGGGAAATGGATGTGTGCTCAGATGGATATGTATATAAAATCTGATTGTTAATCGTTCGTTTTTTATCGTGTTAATATTTTCTTCAATTCTGTTTTATAATCTTCGTTGTTTGTCATACCATTATGACCTTGCCCGTAAAGCGTTATCAAAGTATCTTGTTGTTTAAATTCTTTTTTTAGTTTAATTGACGAGCCGTAATAAATAACTTCATCTTTGTTTCCGTGAAAAATAACAAGCGGCATTTTACAATCCTTTAAATATTCGTTTGTTGCAAACTTATATTTCAATAAAAAAGTTGGCACAAAGGGATAGGTCTGTTTCATCATATCTGTCAAGTTGAAATAGGGTGCTTGTAAAATCAAAAGTTTCGGCTTGTTTATAGAAGCAAGTTGAGAAGCAAGTCCTGTTCCAATTGAATATCCTAAAACTATAATTTTATCCTCTAGATATTTCTTTTTCATTTCATTATAAGCTGTTTGATTGTCTTGAAATAGTTGGTTTTGTCCATTTATTTCTCCTTCACTTTTTCCATAGCTTCTGTAATCGATTATGAAAACGTCATAGTTTAAATCTGTATAAGTTTTTGCAACTTCCCCCCACGAACTTAAACAATCAGCATTTCCATGTAAATAAAATATTAATCCTTTTGATGTATCTGCCTTAAATATAAGTCCATTTATTTTCTTGTTATCAGTGGTTTTAATAGTTATTTCTTCAAACTTTTGTTTGAATTCAAATTGATAGTTTTTAGCTAACTTTTGAGGAAAGAAAATTAATTTTTCTTGAGAGAAATATAGTAGTCCACACCAAATTATGTAAAGTAATAAAACAACTATCAATATTCTTAAAAAGATATTTTTCATTTTCTATGGACTCTGTTAAACACCGCTACCATCAAAGTATGAATCCCGATGTTTATAAACTATTCACATTCCGGTTGTAAACATGCGGATAAATGATAAAAAAGCAAAGTAAAAAAATGATTATTTAATTCTGAGGTTAACGCATCACTAAAACACAAACAGCGGCAAAATTTTATTAATATTATTTATTAATATTCATCTCGTGAATTTCATTGTTTTATTATTGTCAGTGCTTCCATCAATTCATTTACAATTATGGCGGCTTTAGAAAAATCTCCACTAATTAGAATTGGAGCGTTAATTACCAAAATTTTATCTCCAATTACTGTCGTTGAAAAAAGTTGAATTTCCGTTTGTTTGTTGGCCTGTATCTGAATTTTACCAACTTTGAAATACCAAATAAACCAGCCGTTTGATTTTGTAACAACCCATTGGGTATTGGGATTTATTATTTCAACACCTAAGTCATTCCTAAAATACTCCAATTCGTATTTAAAATAAGTGTTAAGAAGCTGTTTTTGGTTATTTAAATTTTGTCCCTTTTTTTCTTTTTTATAACCTTCAAATTTTAAAATCATAATTTGTATGGTTTGATTGCCTAACGTAACGAAATTATTTTGAGGTGAAACTTTCACATCTCTTTTAAGAGGGAATTTAAGTGCCATAGAAGGTGTTGAACATATTAATTCATTTTTGTCCTTCAACTTTTTAATTTTACTTTCAACTTGCGAAAAGGAAATTTGTCCTTTTACATTTCCTGTAAAAAGCCCAATTAGGGTTATAAAAAAGAAGTTCTTCATTTTATTTTTTGCTGTCATATTAAGACTTTTAATTTATTAGTTCTATGCTTGCCTATTATAATCTAACTATTTACTAAAAAGGTTTTTACTTATACAATTGAACAATCCCGATGGTTCAAAACTAAACACATTTTGGACAAAATTATGCTGAT
Source organism: Methylacidiphilales bacterium (assembly GCA_041730515.1). Taxonomy (GTDB): domain Bacteria; phylum Bacteroidota; class Bacteroidia; order UKL13-3; family UKL13-3; genus JAAFJM01. The sequence goes on from JBGSBN010000010.1 coordinate 24,129, forward strand.
AAAAGATAAAAAAACAAAGGAAAAAAAACAATATAAAGCTAAAAGAAAAGTATTTTTCAATTTGATAAAATACTTCAGCTATGACTTGTTGCTTATGGCAATAATAAACCACAATTAAACAATTAAACAATTAAACTCCCGATTTATCGGATAAACAATTCAACCATCAATACCCTCTCCTATTTAATTCCTGCTGATATTTTCTGGCATTTACTTGATGTTGAGCAAAGGTTTCAGCAAAATTATGGTAACCACTAAAATCTTCTCGGGCACAAAAATAAAGGTAATTATGCAATGGCGCATTCAGCACAGCATCAATAGCAGCGGTCGATGCCATGCAAATAGGACCCGGAGGCAATCCTTTATTTAGGTAAGTATTAAATGGAGAATTTAGTGCAGTATGTATGCTTAAAACACGTCTAATACTGGTATCGTTTAAAGCAAAAAGCACTGTAGGGTCTGCTTGCAGTGGCATACCTACTTTTATCCTGTTTAAATAGGTTCTGGCCACAATTGGCATTTCATCCACCTTATTGGTTTCGCTCATTACTATAGATGCCAAGTTTGCCACTTGCAGCGGTGTCATTTTCATTAAAATACATTTGGTAGTTCGGCTACTATTCCAAAAAGTATTATACTCTTTTATCATTCTATCTACTAAATGGTTGGAAGTAATATTCCAATAAACATTATAGGTATTTGGCACAAATAAACTTATAATATTATTGCTATCCATTTTCGCCTTTTGAAGGGTGTTACTATCGTTTAAAAGTGCTAATACTTCATTGCTATCCAACTCTAATTGTTTAGCAAGGGTAAAAGCTAAATTTTCTTTTCTTTTTGCATATTTTATTACCAAATTAACAGGTACCTGCCTGCCCGATTTTAAAATTTTGATGAGTTCAATATTGCTTAACCCGTCTGTAATTTGATACCTCCCTGGTTTAATTTTTTCTTGTAAATTTAAAAGCTTAGCTACTCTTTCAAACGATTCTGAATTTTTCAATATTTCGTCTTTTTCCAAATTAAACATAAGCCTATCAAAACTTTGATTTGATTTTATATAAATAAAACTAGGTGTTTTTATTTTAGCATTGATATTATTTAAAAATAAATCTGCTGTAAATTTATAAACAGCAAAAATTAACAATAAACCTATAATGATGCTTACGTAACGCCAACTTATTGTATAGTTTTTCATGTATTTATGTATTTGAAAGCCCACAATAAAAACATTTGATTTGAATTTATCAATTCTATGAGGTTATTTGCCAAATATTTCTTGAAAATAAAATGAGAATCAACTATATTCGATACTTATTTTTTACCATTATGATTAAGTATTTATACAATTGGGTAAATAATGGAAATACAAAAAATATACATCTAACTAAAAAAGAAAACACATAAATGATAGTAATAACAGGTGCAGAAGGATTTATTGGTTCGTGTTTGGTAGCTAAACTAAACCAACATCATTACAATGATTTGATTTTGGTTGATGATTTTGATACGTGGCCCAACCGTGCAGCTAATTTAATTGGTAAAAAATATTCAGCTAAGGTTAATAGAAAAGATTTTTTTGAATGGTTAGCCAAAAATGCCAATCAAGTGCAGTTTGTATTTCATATTGGTGCCAGAACTGATACCACTGAAACCGATGCTGCTATATTTAAAGAACTAAACTATAATTTCAGCCAACAGTTATGGAATATTTGTGTAGCAGAAGGTATTGGTTTGGTTTACGCATCGAGCGCTGCCACCTATGGCGAAGGCGAAAATGGTTACGATGATGATATTACCAAGCTTGACAATTTAAATCCATTAAACCTATACGGTAAATCGAAAAACGACTTTGATAAATGGGCTATTGCACAACCAAAACAACCCTACTTTTGGGCTGGACTTAAGTTTTTTAACGTTTATGGGCCCAATGAATATCATAAAGGACGAATGGCATCGGTTATTTTTCATGCTTTTAACCAAATAAAAGAACAAGGAAAAGTTAAACTTTTTAAATCGCATCGAGATGACTACAAAGATGGAGAGCAAATGCGCGATTTTATTTATGTAAAAGATTTATGTGATGTGTGTTTATATTTAATGGAAAACAGAAAAAATAGTGGTATTTATAATTTAGGAACTGGCCAAGCTAGAACTTGGAACGATTTGGCAAAAGCCATTTTTAGTGCTTTGCAATTAGAACCTAACATTGAATACATTCCAATTCCTGAAGATATTAGAGACAAATACCAATATTTTACCGAAGCCAATATGAATAAATTAAAAACCATTGGTTATACCAAACCTTTTACTCCCATTGAAGATGCGGTAAAAGATTATGTAACCAATTACCTACAAACCGGGAAATTTGAATAGCTTTTTTAGTTCTTAGTTTTTAGTTCTTAGTACTTAGTACTTGATTACTAGTTATTTTTATAATTCATTCACGCCTTGCGTGATTATAATTCATAATTCAACATTCATAATTCAACATTCATAATTCAACATTCATAATTCAACATTCAAAAAAACCCATGTTAAAAGAACCAAAATTGCGCAAACACATTATTCGATTTTTTATATCGATAGTTTTGATGCAATTGTCTTTTTTGGCTGAACAACGTTATTTAAAAAACACGCCTCAACAACAGTTTGATAACTATCAGCGTGTTCAAGAAATTATTAGGAATAAGGAATTATTATTTGTAAAAACCTATCAGCAGCTATTAATCGATACCATAAATTATGAAAAAAATTGGCTAGATATTAATGCCATGGCTAAGCAAGAAAATTGTATAATTCAAGTTTTTAAAAACGATACGCTTATAACTTGGACTAGCAATTTAATAAATGCTCAAAAATTTAATGCCAGACAAAAAGAAGGACTTAGTTTTTTGGTAAATAACAATGGTTCTTACTTGTATTATAGTAAAATCAATGGCAGTTTTAATTTTGTAATGTTTTATAATATTTACCAAGGTTATAATTATAAAAATCAATATTTAAACAATAAATTCAACGATGATTTAGCTTTTTTAGATAATGGAATTATCAGTCCTCAGCCTTTAAAAAGCTTTTACGATATAAAAGACATTAGCGATAAATACCTTTTTTCGGTAGAAATTTTTAGCAAAGATTGGCTCGACAATATTTGGCTAATAATTATTTCCATTGTTTCCATCACTTTGTTTTGCATTTGTTTTCACTTGCTTAGCAATTATTTGTTGCAGCTAAATATTGCCATTGGAACCGTTTTTTATTTCGTGGTTATGTTCACCATTAAAAAGCTACTACTTTTTTACCAGCTTCCATCCTATTTATATAGCAATTCGTTATTTAGCCCAATTATTTATGCCTCTAGCGATATTATTCCTTCGCTTGGCGATTTTTTAATTGTGGCTTTTATGGCTTTGTGGTTTGTGGTATTAATTGATACCAAACGAATTTTAAATTCGGTTGAAAATAATATTTATTTAAAATATTTTAAGTTACTGTTTTTTACGCTTATTACCATCATTGCCATCGATTCGGGTATTGATAGTATTAAAAGCTTGGTATTTGATTCGCAAATTTCGTTTGGCTTAAAAAATGTTTATTTATTAAGTCAATTTAGCTTTTATGGCTTACTTATTGGCGTGGTTTTGTTTGTAGTTATTCATATTGCTATAAAAAATACTTACTTATTTATAATGCAAAATAAGTTTAATAAATGGATATTATTTTCGCTACTTACCATTGTATATTTAGTAATTCACCCACTTTTTATCCAACTGGTTTTTGGCCGTCAGCATATTTTTTATTTAGGTTCATCGTGTTTAATTATAGCTTTTGTAGCCTTTAATTATTTTGTTTCAAAGGCCAATCGATTTCAGCATTTCTTTATTTTAGTTATCTTAATTTCATTTGCTACTAGTTATTCGGTTAACTATTTTACAGGCTTAAAAGATATTGAAAACAGGAAACTATATGCTGGCAAACTTATTTCGCAAAACGATATTAATACCGAATATTTTTTACGTGATATTGAGAAAAAAATAAGTAACGATAAGCAAATAAAATATTACTTTTTAAACGAAATGGCCTCCAAGTCGCAGTTTAAAAAAACACTACGCCAGCTTTACTTTACAGGCTATTTAAGTAAGTACGAAGTTGCCATTTACGATTTTGATTCCACAGGTAATCACCTAAACGAACGGAACAATATTTCGTTCAATCAACTCAACGAAATTTACTATAATCAGTCTATTTAAACCATTGATAAAAACTTTAAATATTTAAAAACAAATAGTTTTTTAAAGGGCTATTTATCTAAATTTATTGTAAAAAATGGTAACCAAAAATTAGGTTATATTTACATTCAACTTCAACCAAAATTGATTCAAGACGAAAATAGGTTTGAAGAACTGCAATTAGAAGGAACTAGTAATACCATTGGTTTTAAAAAATTTGATTACAGCTATGCCATTTATAAAAACAATGCATTGGTTAGTCAAAGTGGAAATTATCCTTACAGAACCATTAATAGTAAAACTACTGAACAAGATCAATTTATTAAGTTTTTTGAAAATGGATTTGAACATTTACAGTACAAAAACGACAACCAACTAACGGTTATAGTAAGTAAAAAAGATGAAACATTTTACGAACCTTTAGGCTTGTTTTCACTAATTTTCACCTTCTTCACGCTATTACTTATTTTATCATTGTCTATTTATGCCATTGTTAACTCTAGGTTTTTAAAAGGTTATAAACTAATAAGAACCAAGTTTTATCGTTTTATAAAACATTTTATCAATCGATTTTTATTTATTAAAGATCCCGATGTGGTGCTGATTAGAACCCGCATTCAGGTCTCTATTATTTTAATTGTATTTATTACTTTAAGCATTACTGCTTATGTTACCATTAGTTTTATTCAATCGGAATACAATACCAAACAAAATGAAAAATTGAGCCGTAAAATTAGAAGTGTAGTAAACACACTTCAAGGCGAGGCTAGCGATTTTATTATAAAAAATAAACAAAACGAAACCAAAGCATACCTTAATCAATTAGCCGATTTTTACGATACCGATATTAGTGTTTATAATTTAAATGGAAAACTAGTGGCTAGTAGTATTAGCAAGGTTTTTGACGAAGGTGTAATAGCCGATTTAATGAACCCAAATGCCTTTTATCATTTATCAAAACTGAAAGAATCGCAATTTAGCCAAGCAGAAAATATTGCAGATTTTAGTTATTTGGCTGCTTATGTACCTATTTATAAAAACGAAAATAATTTAATTGGTTATGCGCAACTACCCTATTTTAGTAAACGTGCAGATTTATTGAGCGAAATTTCGAGCATTGTGGTTGGTTTTATTAATTTATATGCGCTCCTTTTTATTGTAATTGGAATCATTGCTTACATCATTTCTCATAATATTTCGTATCCACTTATATTAATTCAAAAACAATTAAGTACCACCAATTTAGGAAAGAAAAACGAACCTATTTTATGGAACAGAAAAGATGAAATAGGCGACTTGGTAAAGCAATATAATTTAATGATTGATAAGCTTGCTGAAAGTGCGAATAAATTGGCACAAAGCGAACGCGAAGGCGCTTGGAGAGATATTGCAAGGCAGATTGCACATGAAATAAAAAATCCGCTTACACCCATGAAGCTAAGTGTGCAGCATTTACAACGAGCTTGGAAAGACCAACACCCAAAGTTGGAGGAAACTTTTCATAAAGTAAGCAAAACGATCATTACTCAAATTGATGTTTTGAACGATTTGGCCAGCGAGTTTAGCAATTATGCTAAAATGCCAACACTAGCCTTCGAAAACATTCAACTAAAAGATGCTTTACAACCCATTATAGATTTACATCAAAATGATGATAATATCAAAATTATTAACCAAATAACTGATGAATTATTGGTGTATTTTGACCATAATTACCTCAATAGAACTTTTACCAATTTAATAAAAAATGCCGCGCAAGCCATTCCAGAAGATAGGAAAGGATTAATTGATATCAGCGCTATTATTGAAGGCCATCAAGTAAAAATACACGTAAGCGATAACGTAAAAGGCATAAGTAATAACGATGCAGATAAAATTTTTACTCCTTATTTCAGTACCAAAATTTATGGTATGGGCTTAGGTTTACCAATGGTTAAAAACATGATTGAAGCTGCGGGCGGCACTATTAGTTTTATCAGTAAAGAAAATGAAGGAACTGTGTTCGAAGTAATTTTACCATTAGGAGAATTGGAGTAGCTTAGGAGTAGTTTGGGCGTAACCCACACCCAAACCGCAAATCCCATCAGCGGGTCGGGCCATCCGTTCCAATCTTTTTTTGCTGCATGCTTTGCAAAAAAAGGATTTCCACTTCTACCCCTTACGCAACTTTTTTATTTGTTTATGAGCGTTCAAAATTTACAAATACTTTTTAATTTTCGTCTATATTAGCTCAATTAATTGGCTTCAGCTTTTCATCAATTTGACATTACAAACATGCAATATAAGACATATTGGCCTTTATTTTCAATTATTTTTATTCAAAAATAGAAAATGTAAGCCATATTGTCTTTAAAAATCCAGTTGGAAACCTTTTTGATTATTAGAAAACATCAATCAAAAAAAATTAAACAACAAACAATATGAAATTTTTAAAATTAAATCCAGCTCGTGAGTTCTTTATTGAAAACTCAGTACAATCACCATTTTTCAACTCAGTTGATACCATCTTTAACCATCACTTAGGCAAGTTTGAGCGTGATGTACATTTTACGCCAAAAATTGACATAACTGAAGATGAGCACAACTTTACTTTACATGTGCAATTAGCAGGTGTAAAAAAAGAAAACGTAAATATTGAAATTGTAAAAAACACCTTGGTAATTAGCGGTGAACGAAGCTTCAGAAAAGAAAACGACACCCGTAAATTTCATACCATCGAATCGTTTGAAGGTAAATTTAAACGAAGTTTCCAATTAAACGAAAGCATTGATAAAAACCAAATTGATGCTAAAATGGAAGATGGTATTTTAACCATTGAACTTAAAAAAGTAGAAAACAAAGTAGAAAAAATGGCCGTAGCTATTAAGTAATTGGTTTTAAATAATAGTAAGCAAAAAGCCTATCCAAATAAATTTGGATAGGCTTTTCTATTTGTTAACAAACCACATTAAGCACTAGTACTCGCTCGCATCTCTTGCACTCGCTCGGTGTGCCGTGAATTATTTCATAAAGTGAGTTGCCTTTATGGAATAAATGTTGAATAAAAGATGGAAGAAGGTCTTCCGAAATCGCCATACAAGTGGAGGTTTCAAACCACCTCTCGGTGCTTTGTTAGTAATAATAAGGTATTGAACGGAAAGAGGAAAAGGTCCCGTACAACGGGATCAGGTGCGTATAAGAGAGACGAACGAAAGTGAACCCTCGAAGAAGTGATGAAAGTGCGTAAATACTGTCGAAAGTTTATGTTCGAGCGAATAAATGAAGACCATAGCGAGCACTTGTTTATTGGCTATGGGGCAGTCGTCATAGAGTGGGCTTGAATCTTATACAGGCTTTTATTTGGAACTCGGGAAGTCCTAATTGAATGTAAAGGGAAAGGCACAAGTAGGCATTACCTATGAGGCTAAATACCGAGGTCAATGAGGATGTCGGACTATGTTATAGTAGTGATGAAGTTTTTGTAATGGAAATGGAGCGAAGAACATAGGTCATACAGTCAAAAAGTATTTTAACAACTTAACAAAGGAGGACTAAAATGTTCGAGACAAAATCAACCACAGTACCTATTACCAAACAGATGGTAAAGGAAGCTTACCGCAAAGTTAAGTCAAACCAAGACAGTGCAGGAGTTGACAAAGAAAGCCTCGAAGGTTTTGAGGTTAAACTTTTAGACAACTTGTATGTATTATGGAATAGACTAAGTTCAGGCAGTTATTTTCCAAAACCAGTACGTGAGGTAGAGATACCCAAATCAGACGGAAGCAAGCGAAAACTTGGCATTCCCACAGTAAGCGATAGAATAGCGCAAGAAGTAATAAAGTCATATTTAGAACCTAGATTAGAAGCGGTGTTCAGTGAAAGTTCTTATGGGTATCGACCACTAAAAAGTGCGCACGATGCAGTAGAAGAAGTGAAACAGAATACTCGCCTTTATGCTTGGGTTTTGGATATGGACATCAAGGCATTCTTCGATGAAGTGAGCCACGAATTATTAATGAAAGCAATAGACTGCCACGTAGAAGAGAAATGGGTAAAGTTGTACATAAAAAGATGGTTAGAAACACCTAGCCAATCAGCCAATGGAACACTAACCCCAAAGAACGGAAACGGCACACCGCAAGGCGGAGTAATCAGTCCATTGTTAGCCAATCTATTTCTTCACTATGTATTGGACAAATGGTTAAGCATTAATTACCCAAGTGTAGCATTTGTGCGCTACGCAGACGATGTAATAGTACATTGCCAATCAGAAGAACAAGCAAAAGAAATATTGGAAGCTATTCGACAAAGGTTGACGGATTGTAAGCTCCGTTTGAGCGAGCAAAAGACCAAGATAGTTTACTGTTTAAATTATGCACGAAAACAGCGAAAAGACTATTCAAAGAAATTTGATTTCTTAGGATTTACATTTAAGCCAACAGCATTCAAATCCAAAAATGGAGGACTGTTTACAGGCTTTGGATGTACCATAAGTCAAAAGGCACAAAGCCAAATAATAGATGAGTGGGAAAAGCTAAAAGTGCATAAATATTCAGAAAATAAACTACAAGATATAGCCAATAAATTAAATCCTCAACTACGAGGTATTATAAATTATTATGGCAAAATAAATCTTGGAGGATTGCGAAGTTTATTTAGAAATCTTCAATTTAGAATTTGTAAATGGGTAAAGAATAAGTACAAACTAGAAAGTTACAGTGAAGGGTATAAATGGTTAAATAGAACTCAAAAGAGTTATCCAAACATGTTCCAACACTGGCTATACTTTAAAGGATTATGATTTGTATGACAAGAGCCGTATGAAGTGAGAGCTTCACGTACGGTTCTGTGAGAGGCTTGGG
>JBGSBN010000011.1:0-32650 GCA_041730515.1 Methylacidiphilales bacterium
CGAACGCAATGATTCAGGTAATTCAAAACATAATTGATAACAGGGAACAGTTAGAGCAAATAAAAATAAATGCTCAAAATACTGCCAAAGAAAGACCATGGCACAAATATGCATCTGAGTTAGCCTTATTTGCAAAACAAAATTTAAGCAATGAGTAGTACCAGAAGTTTTGGATTAGATTTGCTTAGAACATTAGCAATTGGATTTGTAATGCTTGCCCATTTTGCTAAAGTACTCGATTCAATTGGTTTTTGGGGTGTAGAATTATTTTTTGCATTAAGTGGTTTTTTAATTGGGAAAATAATTTGGATAAATTACAATTCAAGTAATTCATATAATATGAATTTAGTTGCCAATTTTTGGAAAAGAAGATGGTGGCGAACAGTTCCTAATTACTATTTATTTTTATTGGTAATGATAGTATTTCAATGGTTTTGGACTAAACAATTTACTGGTGGTTTAACTATTTTAAAATCAATATTTTTCATACAAAATTTTATAGCAAGAGAAGAAGAATTTTATAGTGTTTCGTGGAGTTTGTGTATTGAAGAATGGTTTTATTTATTATTTCCATTAGTACTTTTATTACTATCTTTTTTCAAATTTTCTAAAAAAGTTACATTTACTATTACTTTATTTTTCTTTATCATTATATCAATATTTATAAGGTATTATTTAATTGAACAACATGTTGGTCACTCATTAAGAGGAATTACTTTAGCCAGAATAGATGCGATAGTTTATGGAGTAGCAGCATCCTTTTTAACAAATATAAAAAAGGGCAGCAATACAATTTCAAACTATATGTTTTTGGCAGGATGTATCATATTATTTTACTGTGTTAAACAAGTTAATTTTTCGGAAAAACAATACGAACAAATAAGAAGTGGACAATTATTTTTGATGTTAACACCTTTGGCTTTTCGTTAATAATGCCAAAAGTAGAAAAAATGAATTTTACTTTAAAATATTTAAGTTGGTTGAAAGTTGGTATTCAAAATATCAGTTTATGGTCTTACTCTATTTATTTAAGCCATATTCCGATAATGTTTACCACCTATTATTTTACATCTGCCATTAGAATAAACGGAGTAGGTAACTTAGTATCTAAATTAATTGGGCTTTTGATTACAATTGTTGTTTCTGCCTTTATTTATAAATTCTTTGAAAAACCTTTAACCAATAAACGTCCGAAAGAATTAATAAATTAACCATTAAGTGATTCATCTTTTAGTATTATAAACCAATAAAATTAACCCACCATTTGAACCATCAGTTCTTAAATAAAAATTACAATATAGCCAATTTGAAAAATGGAATTTGGTTATACTTTATATTATTAATATTTGAAGGGGCATTACGAAAATGGATATTACCTCAATTAGCAAATCCATTATTATTAATAAGAGACCCTTTGGTCCTTTATTTATTCTTTTCGGCAAGTTTTAACAGAGTTTTATATTTTAATAGTTACATATTTTATATGTTAGCCACTATTACTGTAAGTTTTATTGCTACAATGCTAATTGGTCACGGAAACATCTTCGTTGCACTCTATGGAGCTCGAATTTTTGTAATTCATTTTCCAATGATATTTTTAATTGGAACCGTTTTTAACAAAGAAGATGTATTAAAAATGGGAAAAGTTATTTTATATATTTCCATTCCTATGGCTATATTAATTGGAGTTCAGTTTTTTAGCCCGCAAACAGCATGGGTAAACAAAGGTATTAGTGATGCCATTGGTGGTGGATTTAGTGGAGCAATGGGCTACTTAAGACCACCAGGAACATTTTCCTTTACTAGTGGAACAACTTCATTTTTTAGTTTAGTAGCTGTGTTCGTTTTTTACTTTTGGATTGAATCAAAAAAAATAAATAGAATAGTTTTATCATTAGCTACAGCTGCACTTTTAGTATCTATCCCATTTTCAATTAGTAGAAGTTTGCTATTTCAAATAATGATAAGTTTTGGATTTACCATAATTGGTGCAAACATAGTTAAGCAGAATAGTAATAAAGGAATGACCATGATTTTAGGTTTTTCTGCTTTAGCATTATTTTTGAGTTTATTTGATATATTTTCAATAGGAATTGAAGCTTTTTCTACCAGGCTTGAAAGAGCCAATACAGCGGAAGGTGGAATTGAATCAGTTTTTCTTGATAGGTATTTAGGCGGTTTGATTAATGCTTTGAGTTCATCAACCAACCAACCATTTTTAGGTTATGGTTTGGGCTACGGAACTAATGTTGGGAGTAGTATTTTAACCAATAAAAGAGCCTTTCTGATTTCAGAGGGAGAATGGGGGAGACTTATTGGTGAATTAGGACCAATACTTGGAATTGCCATCATTTTAATTAGGTTGTTAATGACCATAAAACTCACATCTTGGGCTTGGCAATATTTAAAAATAAATGATATACTTCCTTGGATATTGTTATCATTTACACTTTTTATTTTACCGCAAGGCGGTTGGTCTCAACCAACTTCACTAGGATTTTGTGTATTGGTAACAGGTTTATTAATTGCATCATTTAAAAGTGATCAATCTGAAAAAATAATTGATGAACAACTTTAAAGTCATTTTGATTGGAAATTATGCATGCGACAAACAAGTTAGCATGAATAGTTTTTTAAATATTTTAGCTTCAGGCATAAAAAAGAAAGGATTTGAATTTGAGATTTGGAAGCCAATTGTTTGCTTTGGATATCTTGTAAAAAACACCAATAAAGGTATAGGTAAATGGTTTGGGTATATTGATAAGTATGTTATCACGTCTATTTATTTTTATATTAAAGTACTCCTACATAAATTTACTCAAATAAATTATGTGTACCATATTTGCGATCATTCCAATTCAATTTACACCTCTTTATTTCCTTTAAAAAAAATACTAGTTACTTGTCATGATGTATTAGCCATTAGAGGAGCATTAGGTTTTAAAGATGCATATTGCGAAGCCAGTGGATTTGGTAAAATATTACAACAATTTATACTCAAAAACCTTAAAAAAAATATCAGTATTGCCTTTGTTTCTAATAATACAAAAAATCAATTTATAGCATTAGGAACTAACCATTTTCAAAATAAATACCAAGTTATTTACAATGGTTTAAATGCTGATTTTAAAAAGTTAGAAGTAAATGAAGCAAATACATTAATTCAAAAATATTCCAACTTCCCGACTCAAAATTACATTTTACATGTTGGCTCTAACTTGGCAAGGAAAAATAGAGTTTTGTTGGTTAAAATGATTTATGAATTAGGAGATAAATATGATGGGCTTTTATGTTTTGCGGGACAAAAACCTGATAACCATCTATTACAAATAGCAGCCGATTTAGGAGTAAGTGATAGAATTTATTTTATTCAAAACCCAAATCATGAATTATTAAATTTACTTTATAATCAATGTGATGCTTTTATATTTCCATCCTTATCCGAAGGTTTTGGGTGGCCAATTATAGAAGCCCAAACTTGCGGCACACCAGTAATTTGTTCAAATATTGAACCATTACCTGAGATTGGTGGAAATGGTGTTTTAACCGCAAATCCATTTAATGAGGTTGATTTTGCAAAATCATTTTTATCATTAAACAAACCATTATTCAAAGCTAATTTAATAGAAAAAGGCATTGAAAATGCCAAAAAATATACAACACAAAAAATGGTTAATAACTACCTAGATTTTTATAAAACTATCAATCAATGAAAAAAATAATTCAGGGATTTATTGTTATTCAACCATGGTTTATAAAGCGATTTTTGCTTCAAAAATTATTGGGTTATAAAATTCATCCAACCGCACGGATCGGATTTTCATGGATATTTCCAGATCATTTAATCATGGAAAGCAATAGTATGATTGGTCATTTTAATATAGCTATACATTTAAATAAAATCCATTTACAAAACCATGCTAAAATTGGTCGTGGTAATTGGATAACAGGATTTAGCATAAACAAAAATAGTAAGCACTTTATTCATCAACCCAATAGAACTCCAGAACTTATTGTTGGCGAACATGCTGCCATAACCAAAAATCATCATTTTGATTGTACTCATCAAATAAAAATTGGAAAGTTTACAACCATTGCTGGATATCAATCGCAACTACTTACCCATTCAATAAATATTGAAGAAAATAGACAAGATAGTAAACCCATATTAATTGGTGATTATTGTTTTGTAAGTACCAATGTGGTAGTAATTGGTGGAGCTTGTTTACCATCCTATTCAGTTTTGGGTGCGAAATCTTTGCTCAATAAAGAATTTAGTGACACACATTTTTTGTATGGTGGCGTGCCTGCTAAATCAGTTAAAGCACTTAATCCCAATTCGAAATATTTTACCAGATCAGAAGGTTTTGTTTATTAAATGAAAAAAATAAAACTCTTACGTGTTATACCAAGTATGGACCCCAAAACTGGAGGGCCTCCAAATGGAATAAAATATATAACACCTTTTTTGGATGAATTAAATATTGAAACAACCATAGTTTGTTTGGATAATCTAGATGATGAATTTATAAAAAAAACATCTTTAAATATTGTTGCTTTAAACGAAAATAAAACACCTTGGCAATACAATTCAAGGCTGTACAATTGGTTTTTAAACAACTTAATAAATTACGATGCAGTAACAGTTCATGGGATTTGGCTTTATCATACTTATGCAGTATCAAAAGCCGTAAACACATTAAGAAAAACAAACGAACTATTTAAAATAAAATATTTTATTTATCCCCATGGAATGCTGGATGGTTATTTTCAAAGTAATAAAGCAAGAAAACTCAAAGCCCTAAGAAATTACTTTTATTGGCATTTAGTTGAATATAAAAATGTAGCAATTGCTGATGGTTTAATCTTTACATCGGAAGAAGAAAAAAATATTGCTGCCAAAACATTTACAAATTATAAACCAAAGCAAAAACTGAATTTAGGATATGGAATTGATGTACCTAAAAACACATTCAAACAAACAGATAAAAAGGACTATTTTGTTTTTTTAGGACGATATGATGAAAAAAAAGGAATAGATACAATTATAAACGCGTATAAAAAATTAGTTCAAGAAAATAGTACAATTCCAAAATTAGTGATTGCTGGACCAGGCTTAAATGCTACTTATGGACAATATACTCAAAGGTTAGTTAAAGATAATAATGTTTTAGCAAATTATGTTGAGCTAAAAGAAATGGTTTCTGGCGAAGAAAAATGGAATTTATTAGCAAATGCAAAAGCAATGATTCTATGGAGTCATCAAGAAAATTTTGGCATTTCTGTAGCTGAGTCGCTTGGTTTAGGAGTTCCAATACTTTTATCAAAACAAGTTAATATTTGGACTGAAATAGTATCAAATAAAGCTGGATTAGCTGAGGATGACACAGAAGAGAATTTAATACAAGTAATTAAGTCGTTTTGTAAATTATCGCAAAATGAATATGAGCAAATGTGTATTAATGCTATAAAAACTTACGATAATAATTACACGCCTCGTTTATATGCTAAAAGGCTACATACCATTTTATTGCGCCATTGACAAATGAATAATAAATTTAAAATTGGTTTGTTATTAACTGCTTGTATTGAACCAACTCAATTTAAAGATAAGGTACACAGAAATGATACTTTAATTAGATTGGAAGATTATAAAACGGCTTTGAAACTTTGGCTTCATCATAAAGAAGACTCCATAACTTCTATAATTTTTGCTGAAAATTCGGGTTACGATTTATCTGAAATAGAAAGTGTATTTTTAAATGAAAATATTTTTAAAAGACAATACCAAATTATACAAGTTAAAGCATCTTTAGTGCCAAAAGGTTTACATTATGGTTACAGTGAGTTAGAACTTATTGATAACGTTTTGGATAAAATTAATTTACTTAATGATAACGATTTTATAATAAAAACAACAGGAAGAGTTTACTTTCCAAAAATATCTTCGCTGCTATTAAATACGGTTCCTAAGTATAATTTTATTGCTGACTCAAGAAATTTCAATTTTGGGAAATGGAAAAAAAATTATGTGTTAAGTAACCTATTTATATTCAATTTACAATGGTATAAAGAAAATTTATTTGAAAAAAAAAGATTGATGTTAGAACTTGGCGTAACTCATTTTGAAACACTTTTACATAAATTATTAGTAGTAAATAAAGTGGATAAAGATGTTTTATTACGATTTCCATTTAATGTAAATCCAATAGGATTTGGCGCTCATTGGAATATTAACTATCAATCTTTCGATAAAAGATTGAGTTATTTATTAAGAGCTATATTTAGAAAAATAGTACCCAATATTTGGATATAATGATTGTAAATACAGATACAAGAATAGGCCCATCTTTTAGTTTATCAAATAGATTTAGACGACTTTTTTGGAATATAGTTTATGTATTAGTTTTTAAATATTCACCTAAACCATTTCATGGGTGGAGAAGAATTATTTTAAAATTATTTAAAGCTAAAGTCGGTAAAGGAGTACATGTTTATGGAAAGGTAAAAATTTGGGCACCTTGGAACTTGGAGTTAGATGATTTTTGTGGTATTGGGGACAATACAATTCTTTATTCGCAAGATAAAATTTCGATTGGCAAAAATACAGTTATATCCCAAGGAAGTCATATATGCACAGGTACACATAATTACAAAAGTGAAGGTTTTGAACTCATAACAAAACCAATAACTATTGGAGCAAATGTTTGGATAGCGGCTGAAGCATTTTTGCATCCTGGTGTAACCATTGAAGATGATTGCATCATAGGTGCTAGGTCGGTGGTGATGCACAATATGCCAAAAGGGTTCATTTGTTCTGGATTTCCATGTAAACCACTAAAACAAAGAGTAATTAAGAATTAAAACAAATAAAATGTTAGATTTAACAATTGCCATTCCTGTAAAGAATGAAGCACATCAAATAGCAGATTGTATAAAAAATATTGGTAAAGATTTTGCTAAATACATTGATGTCATAGATTCAAACAGCACTGACGATACTACAAAAATTGCAAAAGAATTAGGAGCTAATGTTATCCAATTTAACTGGGATGGAAAATATCCTAAAAAACGAAATTGGTATTTATTTAACTACACTCCAAAAACAAAATGGGTACTTTTTTTAGATGCTGATGAATTACTTACAGCAGATTTTAAAGTGAAGATAAAAGAAATTTTACCGGTAACTAACCATAAAGGATTTTGGCTTAATTATTCAATTTATATGAATGATTATAAGCTTAAAGCTGGTTATCCATTAAAAAAATTAGCTATGTTTCAGACTAATTTTGGCTTTTATGAAAAAATTGAAGAAGAAAATTGGAGTAAATTGGATATGGAAATTCATGAGCATCCAATTGTAAATGGTAGTCTAGGAATAATAACTGAAAAAATTGAACACAATGTAAATTTTGATCATATCAATTGGAAACAAAAACACATTGAATATGCAAAATGGGAAGCTAAAAGGTTCTCAAAGCTTAAAGCGTCAAAGCTAAATAACCATTTAACCTTTTTTCAAAAAATAAAATATACCGTATTGAAAACCCCTTTTGCTGGTGTAATATTCTTTATTGGTTCTTTTGTATTTATGCTTGGATTTATTGATGGCTTAAAAGGATTGAAATACAATTGGTTAAAGGCGTTTTACTTCAACAGAGTTTCTACCGAAATAAAGCAACTTAACTTTCAATGATTTTAGATAGGAATAAAAAAGAACTGATTGTATATGGTATTAACTTTGCCCCAGAACTAACAGGGATAGGTAAGTATACTAGCGACATGGTTGATTGGCTAGTTGAAAACAATATTAAATGTACAGTAGTTACTTCATTTCCATATTATCCTTATTGGCAAATACAAAAACCTTATAAAGGACTTTTTTATAAAAAAGAAGTGAGCAATAACGGTTTACTAACCATTTACAGGTGCCCAATGTATGTGCCAAAGAAAGTCAGTGGTTTTAAAAGAATATTGCATGAGGCAAGTTTTTTAATAAGTTCATTTTTCATATTTTTTTATTTATTGTTTAAACCTAAAATTTCAAATGTATTTTGTGTAGCACCTCCATTTCACTTAGGATTGGTTGCAATTTTTTATAAGTTTTTTAAAGGAGCAACTATTACTTACCATGTTCAAGATTTACAAATAGAAGCAGCAAAAAATTTGAGAATGATCAAAGGTAAAGTTCTGCTAGCTATTTTTTCTAAAATTGAATTATATATTTTCAAAAATGTGGATGAAATTAGCTCAATTAGTAAAAACATGATTTCAAAACTTGTTACACAATCCAATAAAGAGGTGATTTTTTTTCCAAACTGGGTAGATAACAAGGCCTTCTACCCTCTTAGAAATCCGAAATTAAATAGAAAAAAATGGGGGTTTTCTGAAAATGATAAAATAGTACTTTATTCTGGAAGTATTGGCGAAAAACAAGGCTTAAATCAACTAGTTGAATTGGCACAATTTTACCAATCAAATAAAAAATTAAAATTTATTGTAGCAAGCTCTGGTTCCTATTCAATTAAACTTCAAAATGAGGTAAATGAGTTAAAAATAAAAAATATTTATTTCCTTCCGTTGCAATCAAAAGAAGTTTATAATGAATTTTTAAATATAGCCGATGTACATTTAATTCTTCAAAAAAAGAATGCTGCTGATTTAGTAATGCCAAGTAAACTAACTACACTTATGGCAATTGGTGGGTTAACAATTATTGGGTCAGAAAAAGGTACTGAACTTTATGAATTAATAAAAACTAATAATCTTGGATTACTCGTTGACCCTGAAAACATTAATGATTTAAAAAATGCAATAGAAAAAAGTTTGAGCAATAATTATGATGAAATCAGATTGAATGCTAGAAATTTTGCCCTTTATGCTTTAGATAAAGAAATGATAATTAATAAATTCATGAATAATAGTTAGTTTTTATAGCTAATTCAAAAATATTTCAACTCATTAAATTATAAATATTAACTAAATAAAATTGTGAAACATTCCTTAAAATACTGCGTGATTATTTTGTTACTTAATATTGTGAACAATGTAAGCAGTGCCCAAGATATTTACAAGAAAAAACCATTCTTAATTTCTTATGGTGTAAATATAATTTTTGAAGATAGGAATCAATTTGAAAATTATGTGAAAAATGAGCCTGTATTATGGAATATAAGCCCTATTACTTTTGGTTTAGAAAAAAGAATACGAGATGATTTTGCAATATTGGGTATTGCTGGAACAAACGTTTATCAAGAAAAACAAAAAATTAATGGAATAACTTTAAAAGAGTCCAAAGATGTTTATTTTATAGAAATTGGAGCTAAGCTAAATTTTGTGCCTATTCTAAAGTATAAAACCAATCTTGATCCATACGTAACAACAACTACTGGTTATATTTATAGAGGAGTAACCAATGAAATAAATTTAAATATTGGATTGGGTACCAATTATTGGTTTAATTCAAAATTTGGCCTAAACTTAAATACAACTTACAGAATAAATCAAACAATTTCGTCAGAAAATAAACAAGGAGATCTCTTGCAATTCTCCATTATGATTGTACAAATTATTGATTAGCATAAATTCAAATAACAATCAAATAACATAAAATTATATTCAAGAAAATATTCAGTTAATACATTATCATTATTGTTGCGCTTAAATAATTAATATATTAGTGGGAAAACGATTTCATAAAAATTCATTGTATATATTTTTATTACGTGTATTAATTTTAGTTTTTGATTTAATTGGATTAAATAGTATCATCATATTACTCACGTCTATTTTAAAAGAATCATTTGCAATTAATAATGGTATTGTTTTTCCTTTAAATTACCTAATTATTAGTCATAACATAACTTGGATAATACTTTCTTATTTTTTTAAGTCATACGAAAAAAATTTTCAAATAATTTACAACTTAAAATCATCCTTCAAGTTATTCTTTTTTCATTTATTAATAACTTTAACTTTCACCCATACGGTTATTGATTCAATTCATTTAAATAGTAAACTAATTTATTTATATTTCATTTGTTCATTTGTTTACTTACCAATATCAAGATATTTAACGAGTTATTACTTAAACAGACTTGATAATATTATACATCTTAGGAAAAGAGTTGCAATACTTGGTGATGGTGTAATTTATCCAAAACTTTTTGAATACTTAAAGTCGGAAGATTCAGGATATAAACTTATACCGGTGCTTCCTAAATTAAATAGCAAAAATATATCTATTGATATATTTCAAGAAGCAATACAAACTGCAAAAAATAATAATATCTCAGAAATATTTTCGATTGCTATGCCTTTAAATAATGAGATGCATTTAAAAATTGTAAATATAGCAGAAAAGGAATTTATACGTTTTAAATTTACTCCTGAATTTGATATGGTATTAACCAATCAATTTAAAATTACTTTAAAATCAGAAACTTTAGTAGTTGATTACACTAAAGAACCTTTAGAAGAATTAGATAATAGAATTAGAAAACGATTATTTGATTTAATTATCAGTTCATTAGTGATAGTTTTTATGCTTAGTTGGCTTTATCCGATATTAGCAATATTGATAAAACTTGATTCGAAAGGGCCCATTTTATTTAAACAGCTTAGGAGTGGAAGAAAAAACGTTCCATTTACTTGTTTAAAGTTTAGAACCATGATTCCAAACACAATTCAAGATACGAAACAAGCAGAAAAAAATGATTTTAGATTTACTAGAATTGGTAAATTTTTACGTAAATCTAACCTGGATGAATTACCACAATTTTTCAATGTATTTATAGGCCAAATGAGTGTAATCGGTCCACGTCCACATATGTTAAACCATACC
This sequence comes from Methylacidiphilales bacterium, assembly GCA_041730515.1. Classification (GTDB taxonomy): domain Bacteria; phylum Bacteroidota; class Bacteroidia; order UKL13-3; family UKL13-3; genus JAAFJM01. The sequence goes on from JBGSBN010000011.1 coordinate 10,844, forward strand.
AAACAATATGGTGACATTGTTGAATTTTATATGCAAAGGCATTTTATTAAACCTGGAATTAGTGGTTGGGCTCAAATTAATGGACTAAGAGGTAATTTGGATCAAAAAATGATGGAAATTAGGGTAAAATACGATCTTCAATACATTAAAAATTGGTCTGTTTGGCATGATATTGATATTATGTTCAAAACGTTTATGCTTACCTTGGTAGGTGATGATAATGCCTATTAAATTGTTTATTCAATAAAAACAATGCAATCAAGAAGTAACATGTTTTATATTTATTTAAATCTAATGCTTAAAAATTTACTAATCACAATAATATTTATTTTTTCATTATCCTTTCACAGTTTTAGCCAAGTAGGTAAAGTAACTGGAAAAGTAATTTCTTCAAAAAATGAAAGTTTAATTAGTTCAGTTGTAACTATTAGTCTTGAGGCATTTACCAAATCTGTTGCAACAGATTACAATGGGGATTTTTCGATTAATAATTTAAAACCTGGAATTTACAAAGTAACTGCTAAGTACACTGGTTTTGAACCAACTACAATAGAAAGAGTTGAGGTTAAAGCAAACGAAACTACTATTTTAAACATTGTATTGTTTGAAAAACAAAAACAATTAAAGGATGTAACAATTAAAGCCAAAGTTAAAAGAGATAACGTGAGTGCATTATTAATTATGCAAAAAAATGCGGCAGCTGTTGGTGATGCAATTTCTGCTGAAACAATTAAAAGAAGTCCTGATAAAAGTACAAGTGATGTTTTAAAACGAGTAAGTGGAGCAAGCATTCAAGATAATAAATTTGCAATTATTAGAGGTCTTAATGAAAGATATAATGCGGCTTATTTAAATGGATCAGCATTGCCTAGTTCTGAATCTGATAGAAAAGCATTTGCATTTGATATTTTTCCATCAAATATGTTAGATAACTTAATTATAACCAAAACGGCAACACCAGATCAAACAGGTGAATTTGCTGGTGGAATAATATTAATTAACACTAAAAATGTTCCGGATGAAAATTTTCAATCCTTTAGTTTTGGACTTGGATATAATACTTTAACAACATTTAAAGAAAAAATAACTTACAAGGGAGGTGCGTTAGATTTTTTAGGGCTTGATGATGGCACAAGAGGATTACCAAATAAACTTCCTGCATTAAATAATTGGCCTGAAACTAGAGCAGAAAAAGCAGAAGCGGCCAAATTAATGCCAAACGATTGGGGCTCTATAAAAAGTACTTTTGGCACATCAGTTTCCATGCAATACACTTTAGGTAGATCGTTCAAAATTAAGTCAAAAGATGCATTAGGCTTGCTTTTTTCATTAACATACAACAATACACCCAATAAATATGATCAATATTTATATTCATTTGATCAAGGTGATGATAACAAAATCCAAACAAATTTAAAAGATGAAAATTATACTTCAAGAATATTGGGAGGTATACTACTTAACTTATCTTGGAAAATAAACTCTAATAACTCTATTAGTTTTAAAAACATTTATAGTATTAATTCGGAAGATAGAGTAATTAGAAGAGTTGGAGCATTTAACTTAAACCAAGTAGATCCATTAAGAACAGAATCTAGTTTATTTTGGTTTACTTCAAACGAAATTATTACCAACCAATTAAACTCAGAACATTTTATTCCAAAAACTAAAACTAAAATAAATTTATTGTTTTCGAACGGAAATGTTACAAGGTTAACTCCTGGAATGAGAAGATTATTGTATGACGCTGGAACCAATGAAAGATTTAAAGCCAATATAGTTTCAAATGCAGATTTTGCTTCATCAACAGGAGGTACCTACCTTTATACTACTATTGATGAGAATATAAAAAGTGGACAAGTTGACTTTAGTGAAAATTTTGATTTCAACAGAAACTTTAAAAACAACCTAAAACTTGGGTTTAATTACCAAACAAGAAAAAGAGATTTTTTTGCTAGAAAATTGAACTATGCTAGACTTCAACAAACAGGTGGAGGAGGTATTGAATTTGAGGATTCACTACTTTATTTAAATGATAATGAAATATTTTCAAAACAAAATATGGGTATTTTAGCAAATGGGAAAGGTGGATTTATGTTAGAGCAAATTATTAACCCTTATGATGCTTACGATGCTAGTTCTGAAATTTTTGCTCGATTTGTGATGATTGATACAAAAATTGGTAGTAGATTTAGAGCAGTTTGGGGAAGTAGATTAGAAACATTTTATTTAAAACTAAATTCTACAAGAGATGACAGAACACCAATAAGGGTGAATACCATAAAATACGATTTTTTACCTTCTTTGAACCTAGTTTACTCGGTTAATGATAAACAAAATTTAAGAATTTCTTACTCAGAAACAATAAATAGACCTGAATTTAGAGAGTTAGCACCATTTGTGTTTTATGATTTTACTAATAGATATACCTATTCTGGTAATGACACTTTAACTAGATGCAAGATTTACAATTACGATTTAAGATATGAGTTTTTTCCGGGTAGGAATCAATTACTATCAGGAAGTTTATTTTTCAAATCATTTATAAATCCTATTGAACAGCGTTCTAATCCAAATGCTGCAAGAGAAGTAACTTATATCAATGCAAGTTCGGCAGCAAATTATGGATTTGAGGTCGAGTTTAGGGTTTTACTAGCATCATTGTTAAATATTGATTCTAATGATGTTTTAGAGAATTTATCTGTTTACTCCAATTTTGCCTATATTGAATCTAACGTTATTGTAAATAGTGAAAATAAAACAATTGACCAAGATAGAAGATTGCAAGGTCAGTCGCCTTATGTTTTAAATGCAGGTATACAATACCAGAATACAAAAAAAGGATTTTCTGCAACTTTATCATGTAACAGCGTTGGAGATAGAATTTCAATTGTAGGAAATGTTAATGAACCAAGTTTATGGGAAAAGGGAAGAACAGTTGTTGATTTTCAAATTTCAAAAACTTTCTTAAAAAATAAAATGGAAATAAGAATTAATGCCAAAGATATTTTTGTTCAAGATTTAATATTTTATAATGATTTAAATAATAACTTTCAATATGACAAGGATAGTGATTTAAAAATTATTTCAAGAAATTTTGGTAATGAATTTTCATTTTCAGCAACTTACAAATTCTGATTTTTGATTCAATTATGAATTTGTTCTTAACATAAACATAAATTTAGAATAATATAAAATACATTATCAGTTTACATTGGCTCCTTTTATTTGCAGCACATTCTAACAAATAAAAACCAAAAAAATGAAAAAAATTACAACAACAATTTTTGCTTTGATGATGACGGTTATGGTTATTGGTCAAACAAGAACATTACAATCCGTTTCTTACAGAGGAGCATTTGAACCAGGAGTTACAGCTTGGACTACTGGATGGACAAATTTCGATCCTCAAAACGAAGCTTACACCAAAGCAGGAGCTACACTTACAATTTCAGCTCCTATTACTTCTTCAAGAACTTGGACCGCAGGCCAAGTTTATTTAATCAGAGGTCCAATCTATGTTAGACCAGGTGTAACACTAACTATTGCTGCTGGTGCTATAATTAAAGGTGATGCTTCAGTTTCTAACTCTTGCTTAATTGTTTCTAGAGGGGCAAAAATTAACGCTCAAGGTACTTCTACTAATCCAATTGTTTTTACTTCTTCTAAAGCCGTTGGCCAAAGAAACGTTGGTGATTGGGGTGGTGTAGTTATTTTAGGTAGTGCTAAAGTTAACGCAACTGGCGGTGTTTCAAACATTGAAGGTTTAGCAGCAGCCGCAGAAAACGAGTTTGGTGGAAATAACGATGATGATAACTCAGGTGTATTTTCATACGTTCGTATCGAATTTGGTGGTTTTATTTTCTCACCAGATAAAGAAATTAACGGTTTAACTATGGGTGGTGTTGGTCGTCAAACTAAAATTGATCACGTTCAAACTTCATTTATCAACGATGATGCTTTTGAGTGGTTTGGTGGTACTGTAAATTGTACTCATTTAGTTTCATATAGAAACTTAGATGATGATATGGATACAGATTTTGGTTACAGCGGAACAGTTCAGTTTGGATTGGTAATGCGTGATAAAAATATTTTTGACGCAAGCACAGGTTCTACTTCTGAAGGTTTTGAATCAGATAATGATCCAGTTGGAACAGTTCGTACTTTAGCTCCTAGAACCAACGCAGTATTTTCAAACTTTACTTGTGTTGGTCCTTATCGTAATGATTTAACACAGACAATTAGTTCAAAATATGAAAGAGGATTACGCATTAGAAGAAATTCTAGCTTACGTGTTTTCAATTCAGTATTTACTGATTATAATAAAGGTTTACAATTCGATGGTAACGATTGTATTTTAAATGCAAGAAATGGTATGAATAATGCTATTGATTCATTAAATGCTGCAGCAGTTAAATACAATGTTTTTGCCTCAATCAAGTCAAATAGATTTGTTATGGGTAATTATTCATCAATTGCCGGTGTTGATAGTGCTACCATGTTTAATAATATGTTTAATGCTTACCAAGCTGCTTCTAATGGTTTATTTGTTGATAATATTACTACTTCAAATTATAACATGGATTACCGTCCTGCAACTGGTTCAGCTTTAGAAAGCGGTGCTAACTTTAGCGATTTATTTATTGCTTCTAGAACAAGAATTGGTTTAGGTTCAGTTGCTATTACTGCTCCAAACACAGGCGATTCAGTAGAAATTGCTAATTTAAGTGACGTTCAAACTGCAACTATCACTGTTGGTTCTATTGCAAATGCTGATTCTTACAATTGGACAACTAGTGCAAAAAGTGGTGTTACTTTTGTTTCAGGCCAAGGTACAACTTCGGTTGTAGTTTCATTTGCAACTAATTTAGCATCAACTATTGCAAAACCATTATACATTGCTGTACAAGCAAAAAACAATGCATCAAATACTTTTTCTGCTGGAGATACAATCAGAATTTCTAGAACAAAGCCATTATTTAGAATTGGTGCTTTAACTTCAAATCCTAATAACAATTTAATTGGTGCTGCTGCTCAAGTAACTTTAACTGCTCCTACTGCTACAACTTCTAATATTATTAGAGTAGCTAACACGGCTAGTTTAAAAGTTGGAATGCACGTAAGAGTAGTACCTGGTACTACTGCAGGTAACGTAGGAACAAGTAATGTAATTACTGCTGTTACTAGTGATACTACTTTTACAGTTGGAATTAATGTAACTACAGCATTAACTACTGGTGGTGTTTTGAGAGCGTATTTTGTTCCTCAAAATACTTTTGGAACTACTTCTGCTTCAAATGTATCAAGTGCTGCTACCTATACTTCGGCTGCTGGTGCAACTAACTTATTAACTTTGGTTACTGTTGGATCTACAACCAATTTAGTTGAAGGTATGTGGTTACGTATAGTTTCTGGAACAGGAACTTTAAGAGCTGGAACAATTGTTTCAAAAATTATTGATGGTACTAGATTTGAAGTTTCTTTAGCTCCTTCAGTAGCTTTAAGTAACAGTGCTGTAATTGCTGGCTACCCCTTAATGACAAACATTTGCCCAGTTGCCGTTGCAACAGGTTTTACTTCAGAGTTTGATTATACTGTAGTTTCTACAACTGTTGCTAATAATATTGGTTTCAAATTTGATGTTCCTAAAAATGCTCGTATTTGCCGTGTAGGTAATAATGCAGTAACTGATTATTTAACTAACAGAATGGCATCTGTTTTAACAACTGCTAATTCAATTGGTGTAGTTTTTGATTCAGCTCACGTATCTGGAGCAATTGGTGTAACTCCTTACAACAATGCTGGTACAGGAACTAAATTTACTGTAACAGTAGCTAAAGTTAAAGCTGGTGTTTATAAAGTAACAAGTACTGGTGTAGCAAGAGCTAATAGTACAGTAAGATATACAGCTAGTGTAACTAACGGTAGTGCAGTTTCAGAGTACAAATGGACTATCCCTGCTGCAAATGTAACTGCAATGTCTGGTTCAAGAGTTGGAAACATAGTTACAACAACTACAGATACATTATCATTACGTTTCGATAGTACAGCTGCAAATGCTAGATTTATTTCTGGTTCTTTAAGAGTAGAAATTGTAAATAATTGTGGTACTGGAACTGGTAAATCATTCTCATTAAATGGAACAACAACTTTAAATAAAGTTGGTTCAGAAATTGAATTAAAAGAATTGATGGAAAACAACACTGAAATATCAAATACATTCAGCGTATTCCCTAATCCAAATAACGGTACCTTTAATGTAATGATGACAAGCGAAAATGTTAATGAAACAGCATCGTTAGTTATTACAAATATCTTAGGTCAAGTTGTTAGAGAATTCTCATTAAATAACAATAACGGTATTATAAATACAGAAATTAATGCAAATCTTTCAACTGGTATCTACTTTGTAAAATTACAAGTAGGAACTGAAGTTAATATTGCTAAAATTTCAGTAAACTAATAATTGTTTTTTTAAGATTTAAAACCCCCCTCAACTTAGTTGAGGGGGTTTTTTTGTTTAATATTGGCGTAACATTAGAGCATTACATTTGAAATTATTTATTTTATGAAATCAAAAATTCAAATTCTACTAATTTATTGTTTAGTTGTTAGTTCTTGCGCAAAAGAGGACAATAAAATCATTACTGAAACCATTCCTTTTAAGCCAAATCACAATGTTTTTATTGAAGAAATTCAAGAAAATTCGCAAATTACTAAATATAACTATTCCCCTATATGGAGAGTTACTTCCATTCAAAAATTGGTAAATCAGATTCAAACTGAAAAAAATACATTTGTTTTTAGCGGAAATATTGTTACTAACACTAACAATAAAAACAATACTTCCTATAAATATTTTTTAAATAAAAGTGGTTATGCTGATAGTTTAAAAATAACAGAACCAGGTTTATTATCAATTACTGAAAAATATTTATATAATAACTTAGGAATGATGATTAGAAAAAATATCAATGCCTTAATAAATAATGTTCCATATAGTGAATACACTGATTATATTTATCAAGATGGTAATTTAATCAAATCTGATCAAACGAGTGATAATTCAACATTTACAACAGTATTTGAATATTACCTGGATTCTACCAATGTAATGGCGGGAACATTAGAAGCAACAACTTTTATACCGCAAAGCAAAAATTTAATTAAGAAAGAAACTACTAGTGATGAAACATTTAGGTCATACACCTATGCCATTGACCAAGACGGAAACTGGGTAACCACCATTACCAATGAACAAGAACAGGTTAATCAAATAACTTCAAAACTGATTTATTTAAAATAATGTTTTTGTTTACTTATAATTAGCTTAATGCTTTGGTAACTTTACATTATTATTATTGCTTTTTAATTAAAAACTTATATTTAATGAAGGGGCTATTTATTTTTTTATTGCTGCACTTTTTTGCTACAAATACAAATGCTTCTATTCTGGTTGCACAAAAAGATTCCATTAAATTTGAAAGAAAAAACTTAGCTATTTCAATTGGAACTGGTTTTCCCCTATATAGTTTATCATTAAATTATCAATTAAGTAATAAAATAAGTGCAAGACTAGGCTTTTTAACAGGTTTTTATGAACCCTATTATTACGCTTCATTTAAAGGCAACTACACAGAAGTTAAAGGAATTTTTCAAGTAAATATGTTAAATTTATTTCTTGATTATCATCCATTTTACAATTATAATTTCAGAGTTATTTTTGGTTTAGCCAATAGCTATAACGAATACGCTGTTACCGTAACTCCTTTAACCAATCAAACTTATGGCTATATTACCTATACTCCAACTGATATAGGGAAAATTAAAACCGAAATTCAAGTTAATAGTATTATGCCATATTTAGGAATTGGCTTTGGAAAAGCCGTTCCTGTTAACAGATTAGGTTTGGGTTTGGATTTAGGCGTTTACTACCAAGGCTCACCTAAATTCAAGTTCCAATCGGAAGGTTCATTTAAACCAAGCGATAATGAAAAAAATACCAACTTATTTAACAATGCATTTAGCGATTGGGCGTTGATACCATCAGTTAATTTCCATGTTACCTATAAAATATTACCACGATAAGTATATGAGATTGAATCTATTTTTTGGACTTTTTGTGCTTTTTTTCGCATTTCAATCTTGTAAATTTCCTAAAGATGAAGTTGAAAATTTTGATGTAAACATTGACGCAGGTTTTGTAAATCTATTGATGAATGCAAAAATTGCAACTGAAGATTCGATGCCAATTAAAAAAGTATCATTTACAGTAAGTGGTAAAGATGCAATGTATATTTTTGATTCGGAAGGAAAAACCAACTTTAATGCAGAAGGTGGAAACTTAAAATTAATTTTAGGGCCAAGTGCGAACCCAACCAAAAACAATCCAATTACTTTTACAATTCAGGTTCAAATGGAAGGATATTTGCCATTAAAACAAGATGTTTTTATATTTAGTAAAACTCAAAAGTTTGTCATTAATTTGATTTTAAAAAAACCAGATGCAGGCAATACAAGTATTAAGTTCCAATCTGTTTCTCAAAACTTCTTAGGCAAAAAGGCTATTGATACAGCTTATTTTTATTTAACAAGAAATGATGGTATTTCGTTTACCATAAAATATCCAACTAATGGCTTATTGTTTTTAAGAAAAACACTTACTAAATTTAGTAGTAGTAATGTTACAAAAGGCCTAAAAGCATTGAATGAAGATACTATTCAATACCTTAAAGATAGTTTAATAAACACTACAACTAGCCTATCAAATAAAATTAGAAAATACAATTTATTAAACAATGACGATTTAATTAAATGCAATGTACTTTCGGTAGTAACAAGCTATAAAACAATAAAAACTTTGGTTGGCTATAAAAAACCCAATTTATTACCAGAATATAAATCTAGGATAATTCCAGATACGCTTGCTTTAAGCAATGTGAGAGTTAATATGATTTCGCAATCTAATTTTCAAGAATGTGGTTATTATAACGAATTTGGTGTTTTGGAAAACAACTATGTTTCTTTTAGCAACGCCATTGGCATTCCTCAATTATTTTTTTACGATCAAATTACAGGAAATCAATTAGTACCCTATTATGCAAATGGTGCTACAGGGGCCATTATTGAAGTGAATTTACCATCAAATGATTATAAAATTTTTGTAGAAGGAATTGATTATAGCACCAAGTTAAATACCTTTTTTGAGCAAAAAAGAGTGGTGAGTGTTAATGCAAACTTTTTCGAGCCAATAGGAAGTAAATTCAAACTTACATTTAGAGATGATTTATTATACAGTAGATTTTTTCTATTTAAAAACGAAACAAAAAGTTGTGGTTTTTCAACAATCAATTTAAACACAACAAATATTCCTATTAACATAGGTTTTAATGGAAAAGCCACTTTAACCAATAACATTTATAATTTCACTTTCGATATTGATTTTTCGAAAAACTCAACAGCTATTATTGTTCCATCGTTCCCATTAGTAGATACAAAAGTATTGGCTTTTATAAATCATCCAATAAATATTTGTAGAGGTAACCCACCATTATTTAACAACGAGCTCATAACAACTCAACTTTGCAATTATACCAGCACTCCATTAAACTTGGATGTTAATTACAATGCTACTACTTTTTTAAATACCATAAACACCAATATTGCAATTACAGCCAAAGCATCAATTAATTGCCCAACAGGTAACTTTGTAATTCCCCCTCCTACTACTTTTTCAATTTGGCAACTAGGCTGTAATAGCGAAAGTTTAATCACCTTTGAAAATGGAAATTTTTTCAGTCCATCATTTATTGAAGATAAAAAATTATATATAATTAAATACGAAAAACCAGCAACAAGTGGTACACCAACAAAAATTTATGATACATTGTATTTTGATTCAACAGTGCCAGAAACCCCTATAAAAGATGAGGCAAAAGGTTATTGGACCGGAAGTTTAAAATATGATGCTTCCATTGGGTTTACAATTGATATTATTTTAGATAATAAAAAACTGCGTTACAATATTCCTAATTGTAACTAATAAATATTAGTGCATATTTTGGGGTTACTTAACAAGATAAAAGCTATTAACTATAAATGGCGTAAGTGGAAATACAATACCTTACTAAAAAACAATATAATAACTTATTACAAAAAAAACAAAGACCATATAGCTCACAATGAATTGTTAAATGGTTTACAATATTATGTAGAAAATGATATTACAGTATTTCCATACCAATTTAAAAATGAATACAACAACCTAACTTTAAATATCGAAAATGATAATGGTATAAATTATTATTTATTAAATGGTCATAAACTATATTTTAAAAAAGGCTGGTCAGTTTTAAGCTGCAAAAGTTATTTAAAAACTTTACTAATAGAACAAGATTATAGGTCGCCACACAGTTACTGTAATACCGATTTTAAAGTCAATACAGACGAAACATTATTAGATATTGGGGCAGCTGAAGGTAACTTTTCGTTACTATCAATTAATACAGCTAAAGAAGTTTATTTATTTGAATATAATACTGAATGGTTTAATGTATTACAACAAACCTTTGAACCATTTAAAAACAAAGTAAAGCTATTTAATAAAAAAGTAGCGCATCATTCCAGCAATCAAAACTCATTGGCACTTGATGATTTAGAGGAACTTTATTCTCGAAAATTATTTATTAAAATGGATGTGGAAGGTAGCGAAAGAGCCATTTTTAAAGGAATGGAAAAGCTATTATCTTCCAATAAACAAATAAGATTAGCTATTTGCACTTATCATGGTTATAACGATGCAATAGAATTTGAAAACTATTTTAAGCACTTGGGTTTTCAAACAGAGTTTTCTAACGGATATATGCTCTATTATTTTGCTAAAGATTTAAAACCACCTTATTTAATAAAAGGGATTTTGAGGGTTTGGAGATAAAACAAAGTTTAATAAGAGTCAAAAAAAAGACAACTCTCAAATAAATTGGAGTTGTCCTGTGTGGTGGAGTTGGAGGGATTAATACTTTTTCCCGTTTGGGGGAACCTTACAAACAATGCTCTTTGCATACGCAAAGAATGCATTATTATTTTCTTCACACATATACAAGCGTTGCTTGCATGTGATTAGAAAACAATAATGCCCCAACCTTACGGCTGGGGCATTGGTTTGTGGAGTTGGAGGGATTCGAACCCTCGTCCGGAAATGGAATTGCTATGCCTTCTACATGCTTATAGAAACATTAGTTTTCGAACTAAGTTGGCTGTTCCTCATACCGGCTTAATTTATAGTTTATTATGTACTTAAAACAGCCATAAACATACTGCTCAAAGGTTTGGTTTAAATGATGCCTCTGATGTAAAACGAAACAAAACTTAACATTTTACGAGACAATGGCAATTGCTTAATCCCAGATTAAGCAGCCATGGCAAAGTTAGACTCGCCAGATAAAATTTTGAGACTTGATATTTACGAGCTAAATTCCCCACGCTCGGCATGCTAACATAACCCTTGCTCACCCCGTCAAAACCGGTCAACCCCATTTATTTTTGAATGCGGAATTAAAAGTGCGAAATTAAATACTTCGCATTTTTGTCACTTCGCACTTCGCATTGTACGCTATTCAAACTCAATCATTTTTTGGTTTTTGTCAACCACATTTTTTTCTTCAATGTGAATTTTTTTAACCATTCCATCGGCACTGGCTTTAATAATATTTTCCATTTTCATGGCTTCTAATACCAATAATCCATCGCCTTTTTTTACTGCTTGTCCTTCGGTTACCAATACTTTTAAAACCAAGCCTGGCATGGGTGCTTTTAATAAATTAACTTTATTACCCATTAATTTATCCATACCCAATTGCTTTAGCAATTCATTGTATTTATCTTTTATTTCAATGGTTTGCTTTTGTCCATTAACCAAAATAATTTGATTTTTGGCATTTTCATCTTTACTTAAAAGTTCAATATTGAATGAGTTATGGTTAATCAAAACATGAAATTTATTTCTGTCTAATTTAACCACATCAGCATTTACTGGTTTGCCATTAAGCAATACAGTTTCAGCTTTTTTATCAAACAAATATTCTTGTTGGTTTAAGGTAATGCGCAACATAAATTGTATAAGCTTTTAAATATTTTTTTTGCTATTTAATTCATAACCTTATTATTGTAATAATGAATAAAGTTAACGTATTAATAGTAAGCGCAATAACCTTTATTGCGGCATGCAAGGTAAATAAAAATAGCGATACTCAAAACAAAGATGCTAGTTTGTTGGCAAAACCAATCAATATCATAGCTCATAAAAACGCTGCCAATTATCAGCCAACTAGAACCAAAGAGGTTGATTTATTGCACACCCATTTACAAATAAAATTTAATTACGATTTACAACATGCTTATGGCAAAGTAAATTTATTATTTAAACCTTATTTTTATGCAACCAATAAAGTGGTAATTGATGCCAAAGGCATGGAGTTACATCGCGTGGCTGTAATAAAAGGAAAGGATACTACCAATCTGTCATTTACTTACGATTCGCTTCAAATTACAGCTAATTTAGATAGAACTTACAGCCGAAACGAAACCTTTAATATTTTTATTGATTATACCTCAAAACCAAATGAGTTAAATTTTGAAGGCAGTGCAGCTATTAGAGAAGCCAAAGGTTTGTATTTTATCAATCCTAAAAAAGAAGATGCTGAAAAACCACGCCAAATATGGACGCAAGGCGAAACTGAAAGCAATAGCTGCTGGATGCCAACCATTGATGCTCCAAATGAAAAACATACACAAGAATTATTTATCACAGCCCAAGCTAATGAGGTAACTTTAAGCAATGGTAAATTGGTTTCTATTACCAAAAATGCAGACGGAACACATACGGATTATTGGCAACAAAATATGCCTCATGCGCCTTATTTAACCATGATGGCTGTTGGCGAATTTAACATAACCAAGCGTAAATGGCGCGATTCGGTAGAGGTAAGTTATTATTTAGAAAAAGATTACCATCAGTATGCCGATTTAATTTTTGGTCCAACGGCTGAAATGTTGGAATGTTTCAGCCAGCGATTAGGAGTTGATTATCCGTGGTATAAGTTTAGCCAAATTATAGTACGCGATTATGTGAGTGGAGCTATGGAAAATACCACAGCTGTAATTCATGGCGAATTTGTACAACACGATAGGAGAGAGCATTTTGATAACGACCAAGAAGACATTATTGCTCACGAAATGTTTCACCATTGGTTTGGCGATTTAACCACGGCCGAGAGCTGGAGTAATTTACCATTAAACGAAAGTTTTGCTACTTATGGCGAATTTATTTGGAACGAATGGAAACATGGTGCTATAGAAGCTGATGCTGTTTTTGACAGAAATTTACAAGGTTACATACGCAGTAAAGGCAATGCCAATAAAATTCCAATTAGATACCATTACCATAACAAAGAAGATATGTTTGATGGTGTTAGTTACAGCAAAGGCGGACGTATTTTACACATGCTGCGTAAGGAAGTTGGCGATGATGCTTTCTTTAAATCGTTGCAATTGTATTTAACCAAAAACAAATTTAAAAGTGCCGAAATTCACGATTTGCGTTTGGCTTTTGAAGAAATTACTGGCCGCGATTTAAACTGGTTTTTTAACCAATGGTTTTTAAAAGCAGGCCATCCTGAGTTAAGTTTAAATACTGTTTATAATGGAAATACTGCCAATTTAACAGTAAATCAAAAACAAGATTCAACAGAATTTGGGTTGTATCAATTGCCAGTTTATGCCAATGTGTTTGATAAAAATGGGATAAAAACTTGGCCAGTAAAAATTACCAAAGCTACCGAAACGTTTTATTTTAAAGGCGATTCTATTTACCTAATTAATTTTGATACAGCTAAAGCCTTGGTGGCTAAAATAGATTTGGTGCAAAACAATGCTACTTGGTATGCTCAATTAACCCAAGAAAACCATTGGAAAGCCAAACAACAAGCCATGCAAGGATTGGTTCATAACTACAATTTAGATACAGTTAATTTGAGCCAAGACTTTAAAAATGCCATTTTATATTGTTTAAATTTTAACCATTCGCGTGTGATTGAATTAGGTTACATGACTTTAAATTCTCTTACAGAACAACAACAGCAACTATTTGAACCTCAAATTTTGGCATTAACCAATTATAGTAAAACTGCTAGTGTAAGGGCAAATGCCTTATTGTTATTATACAATTGGAACAATGTAAAATACAAACCAAATTTTGAAAAAGCCTTAACCGATAGTTCAAACCAAGTATTAGTAAGTGCCTTTTATGGTTTAAGTTATATTGATAGTGTTTATGCTTTACAAGTAGTTGAAAAATGGAAAAACTACCAAAATTATTCGGTTAGCCAAGCCATTTGTTCTGTATTAAGCAAAAATGCTTTTAAAAACGAAAATGCTTATTTTGAAAAAACTATACACCATGCAGGATATGGCAAACGAAATATCATGTATATTTATGCTAAATATTTAATGCGTTCAGATAACGCCATTGTAGCCGATGCGTTAAATACTTTTGAAAGATTAGGTAAAAAAATAGATGGTGAAGAGCGCAAATATTTGTTGTTTAACAGTGTTAACGAAATAAAAGAAAACCTAATAGCTAAAAACGAATTGATAAAAAAACAATTAGCTAAAGATGCTGCTAATACTGCCTTACAAACACAAAATCAGTCGTTAGAAAATTTGATAAAAAAATACGAAGAGTTGGTTAAAAGTAATTGATAAAAATATAAAAAAACCGCTTTAGTTTTTAGCTAAAGCGGTTGAGTTGGTATTTTTCTTTTGTTGCTTGGAACACGTCTAAGACGTGCATCAGCTTTGATTATCATTTTTTATTAAATAAGTCTGAGCCTTATTCTTCTCGTAGCACCAATATAACCGTCTTTTATTTCATAAAAATAAAATGTGTTACTGCTAAAAAAAAGAATTCCTTGTTTATTAATAATCATATTTTCGAATTCTTTAATTTTCTTCCTATTTATATCCTTATTATTAATAATATTTTTTATGATAAAATCTTCGTAACCATTACCAATTGGGTTTATCTTCAAATTGTCATCATATCTAAATTCTAGTTTGATTATTATATTCTTAACGATTTCTAATAAAGAGTCACCTTTTTTACAATTATTTGAAATATTTAAAAAATTCAGGTCGAGTGTGTCGTAATTCACAGATAAATTAATATTTTTATTGTAAAGGTTACAAGGATTGTAATTGCATGTATCAACTTCAGAATTTTCATTAATAAAAATATGAAAAGGGCTTTCTATAGTGTAAATATTGGGGTCTTTCATTATGGTAAAATAAAACAGTTCAGGAAAATCAATTTTAACAATAAATTTTTTGTAAATAGTATCAAAACTATTATTTAAAAAAACAGTTTTACCATTTATTGAACCAATAATACATCTAGGTTGAATACTTTTTTTTAAAAAAAAGTAATATAATAATCCTAATAAGACAATTAGTGCCATAAAAATTGTTTTAAGGTAATTTTTCTTCTTTTCTATTGTCAACATAATACTTACCATCTTTTTTATTAATAATTCTGAAGATGTAGTCGAAGAATTTCTTGATAAAATAGAAAGATAAATTTGAATTGAGGCCGCATCAAATTTTGTAAATCTCTCTAATATTAAAGTTGACCCCTCTCCAGAAATTGCATGAAGTTGCCTTTTATAAGCTGTTGTTCCGTCATTCAAAATATTTTCGGTTTTATTTTTGTGATTACTTTCATCTTCACTAAATGGTGCTAAATTACCTCCATATAATCTTCTTAAAAAACCATGACCACTTTCATGTGCCATTAAATTACCAATATACCTCGTTCCAAAATCTTCGTTTATATTTGACAAAAAATTAATCTTTTTTATGTTCAATGTTGTATGCTGATAATCACTTACAGGGGTTGTTACTCCAATAGGCCCTTTATCATCGAAGTCAATAAATTGATCACTATAATTAAGAAACTTCTGTATATCTATAAATTTTTCTGTAGTCACTACAACTTTTAACGATTTGACTCCACTTTCTTCATAAACTTTTCTTAGTTGTTTAACGGCTTTATTTTGTTGTTTAGTAGTTAAACCACTTCCACTAAAATTAACATAAATTGTAGAGTCCGCTCCATTTTTATCAATTATATAGATTGGATTATTTGCAAATACAGCATAAGGTGATTCATGAATTTTGGGTAAAGGATCAACATTCCATCTCCTACACAACCTGCTATCATACTCCCAAAACTCGGCAGTCATTGTATTTCCTGCACCTGAAACTTCATCATCTTTCTCTTGCCCATTAAATCCGAAGCCATAACCCACCCCATAATCACGCAAACCCTTTACAGGCTTGTTATAAAGGTAGTTTTTAAAAGAATAAAAATGAAAATTGGTTAAGTGCATATTGTACTTCAAATATCGTTTTTTATACCAAAAAACCGCTTTAGTTTTTGGTTATACCTTATCACTTTTATAAAATTATTAGCTGTCTAAACTAATTTTTTAATAATAAAACCGCTTTAGTTTTTGGCTAAAGCGGTTGGGTTAGCATTTGCCCTTTGATGCTTGGTACACGTCAAAGACGTGCACAAGCGTTGCAGGTTTTCTCTTGCGCTAGCTATGAGTCAATGCTAAATCGGCTTATAGCAAGTTTAGTTCAAGTTTTGATTGACGCCTATCCGAAAGCTTTCGGATTCTTTTTCATTAAAATCAGTAGTACACTCGCAATAGCCTTGCTGCATAATTCGGATAGTGAGTAGTTAGAATATTCAAAATTAATTCTTTTTATAAATAACTCCTTTTCTATGAATAGTAAGATTTCTTTCAAATGGTAATTCAACATTAGAAAATTCGGGGTTGTTCTTATCAATTAATATTTCTTTTGCAAAACAATCATCATTAAATGTTTCGTTCATTAGGAGTGTTATTTCATCCTCATTTAGAAACCATTTACTATTAATTTGTTTACCTTTTTTATAGTCGTAACAAGAGTACCAAACTAACGCATTTGTGTAGTAATTTTTTTTAAGTAAATGAATAACTGAAGTATCTGTAATAATCATATTAACTAAAAAAATTTCATTTGGCATTATCCTTTTGTAATAAAAATTTGGTTGAAATTTGGCAGATTTGTGAATTAAATATCTGTAATTACGTTCAAAAACACCTTTAACACTATCATGTAAAAAAACTATAGTATTAATTGATCCAGCATTAAAATAAATCGGACAACTTTTTTTTAGACTATCATTATCATAAAAACCAATTGATCTCCAGTCTTGCAACCATAAAATAATATCTTTTTTGGAAGTATTTTTATAGTTTGTTTTAATACTGACATATTCTATTCCGTTAAAATTATAAAATAAAATTTTACCACTAATATCTATTTCATCATATTTTAGTTTTTCAGTAAATGAAAAACTAATCACGACTCCAAATAAAATAATTTTATAAGTTTTTAAAATTCTTAATAGCTTCATTTACACTTTTTTTAATAGTTTCTTTCAAATATTTGTTTTTATCAGTTCTAGTTCCAGAATCGATATCATGGCTACCATTTCCTTTTTCGATAACTTCAACCTTTCCATGTCCAAAAAGCTCATGAGCAGCAATTTCAGCTTGTCCTTGTTTCGACAAATTTCCATTTACAAGTACTTCTATATTTCCACTATTTGACTCTTTCTTTGGAGTGGTGATTCCTGAAAATCCATCAACCGCTTCTCCTGTAGTTAAATTATATTCAGGGTCTCCATTATAACCTTCTTTTTTTTCTTTTTCTGTCATTGGACGAGCCTCTCCGAAATTTATAGTGAATGGAACTTCTTTACCATCTATTATAGATGGTTTTAACTTATAATCACCTTTTACAACAGAAAAAATAATAACTTCTTTATCTTTAACTAAACCAATCAATGAAGAAAAATTATCGCCTTTTACAGATCCTTTAAATTCCAAAAGCTTATTTAAGTCAATATTTCCATCAGGATTTAAAACAACAAATTCCCTAGATTCTTTAGGTAAGATACTTTTTATTACCTCTAAAGCTTCCTGTGTTGAGGGTTTTACAACCTTTCCAGTAGGATCAATATAAAAAACTGGGTTATTATTGAATGCATTAAATGGACTCAAATAATGAAGATTATGAAATAAAGGATCAACACTTAACCATCTACCCAATCTTACGTCTAAAATCCTAGCCCCAAAATCGTAGGCATTACCTTCTCCATAAGTTTCGTTGTCTAGCTCCTTGCCATTGAAGGCGAAGCTATAGCCCACCCCACAACCACGCAAACCCTTTACAGGCTTGCTATGAAGGTGGTTTTTATTGTTGTAAAAATGATAATTGGTTAGGTGCATTTTGTACTTCAAAGAAAGTAGTTTTTGCATAAAAAAATCGCTTTAGTTTTTAGCTAAAGCGGTTTGAGTTAGTATTTTTCTTTTTTTGCTTGGAACGAGCGGACGCTCGCACCGGCTGAGAGCTGAGATGCTAACGAGAATGTTAAAATGTTAGCTATTAATGAAGTGGTAATAGATTGTGCTTCTAACAAATAAAAACTTTGTTAATGAGGAAAACTGCATATACCTAATTTGTTATGTTTCAATTCGAGGCCATTTCCATGCGTAACGGATAATTAGTAAAAGAAGTACTACTTCAACAGCTGCTGCTAAATACATATGCACCCACGCTTCTCCTGCCAAATTAAACAACATATAAGGAATATATAAAGTAGCTACAATGATGTTTGTTAAACGATTTGCTTTAGCGGATAGGGCAACAGATAGGAAAATCATAAGAGCTGGAATTATTACAAAAGTCATTGCGACTAGTAAAAATATATACGAAATGTTGAATACAAATACCTTTCCTGCCAAAATATCTTTTATGGAACCGGGCATATATAAATGGAAATAATCAACATAGATATAAAGAAACATAAAACTAGTCCACAACATAGCAAGCTTCAGCTTCAAACTGACTTTGATTTCTTCAAGTGTATTTTGTGTTGTTTTTTGTGCATTCATAATAATTATCGATTAAAAATTATAGCCAATATGCAGCCCAGGTTCAGGTGTCCATTTTGGCCACTTATCATCTTTTTGCTTAAAACCATCAGGCATTTTAGTGTGATAAGGCCTGCCGGCAATCCCAAGAGATGGTTCTATAAAAAACCTATCTTTAAATAGTTTAAAGTGATACCCAATTCGATAAGTATTGAATATATTGAAACCATCACCTACTTTCTTATCAGTTTCATCCTTAAACGTTTGCCACATGGCCTGTACATGCACTGCTGTATATAAACCTTTCCATAGATACCTTTGATAAGCTAAACCAAATCCATATTCTCTAATATTTCCTGGAAATTTTTCTGCTGGTGTTCCATAAGCTTTGTTATAAAATGGGTTAATTCCAAGTGGCCAAGAATGTTTCCAAGTAACGAGTTCAAGTGAAATAACATCTTTTCCTGTAATACGATAACCTAAATTGAGTTGAGCAAAGCCTGGTGGGTTTACATTATCGAAATTGCCTAATAAAAATAAGGTACTACCAATGAAGCATCGTTTGAAAGTGCTATCTGTTTTAGCATATTGTGCTTTAAGTTGTATTGTGGTTGTCATTATAAAAACAACACCAATGAATAAAATTTTCTTTTGCATTTTTTTATGTTAACTAATCAAGTTTTTGGAGATTGGCGAGATGCCATTATTCATTTACTTAAGTATTGAATTTTCAACTGTGAATTTTAAGATAATATCAGCCTGTATTTTTAAACTTACCTTGTAAATTCAACTACTTGGGCACTTACAGTTATTGTTCTTCTAACAAAGAAAGGGGCAAAACCACTAACGTGTTCCTCTGTAATTACGTTGATGATGGCTTTGGAACTATTTAGCAAGTTGGCTTTCTTCATCATTGTTGAATACGCATTTTCGTATAATTGCCTTTTATTCATACCTCCAATGGCAAATACATAAGACGTTTCCGAACTTCCGCTTACCTGATCTACTACTTTAAAATTGTTCCCACTTAAGTGTACCTCAGTAGCGTTTTGATTGTGATTAGTAACAAGGGCGGTGCCAATGCCACATGAACTAAGAAATACTGCAAGGAATAACAACATGGAATAAATGCTAATTTTTTTCATGCTAGTAATTATTTATTTGTTCTTTTAAAATTAAAATTATACCCGAAATTAAGGCCAGGTTGAAAAACGGAGTTTTCCCATTTTTTTTCTACTACTTTAAAAGATTCGGGAACACCAGTTCTTACAGGCCAATAACTACAGGCAATGGCTGGTTCAAAAAAGAACCGATTATTAAAAAATTTAAATTGATAACCTATATGAAAGTTCAAGTATAACGTGTATCCATTTCCGATTGCTTTTTTATTACTATCATAATATTTTTCAAAAGCATTCAATGCATGAACAGATGTAAAAAGTCCTTTCCACAAAAAACGTTGGTACCCTATTGTTGGTGCAAGGATTCGTGCATGTCCTGGATAGCCTTCACCAGGTTTATCAAATGAGGGTGATCCTAAAGAAATACCTAACGGCCAAGCATAAATAGATCTTTTAAAATCTAAAGAAATAACATCTTTAGGTGTTATTCTATAGCCAAAATTTAATTGTATGTACTCAGGATTGTTTGTTTTGTCTAAATTACCCAACATAAACAGTGAACTCCCAACAAACCACTTTTTGTAGGTGCTGTCTTGTTTGGCATTTTGTGCATTTACCTGTAAACTGCTTGCCAACACTAAGGAAAGTCCAATCCATAAAATTTTCTTTTGCATATCTTTTTTAATTGATGTTAAACGATACTGCAAAAGTAGATTGGCGCGATACTATAACTCGTTCACTTAAGTTAAGAAATGAAATTTCATTGATTGAGGTTTAAATAGAGACGTTAGTCTCTATTTTGACAAGTCTTAATTTTAGTGGCTGTTTGTTTGTTTCGCTTTTACGTTTTTTGCATATTTGTATAGTTCTTCATAAATGTCAAAATATATCCCCTCGTCTTTTTCGTCCAATTTTGTATTGAAAAATACAATTACAGCAAATTCTTTGTTCAAATCAGAAAGCATAAAGGTTCTTACGCCTTGGTCAGAACCATTGTGTCCAACTCGGGTTGCCCCTAACTTAGTAGCCCAAAAAATACCTTGGTTAAGTTTTTTTATATTAACATTTTCAGGTTTATTTGTTTCTGTGTGTTGAAAACGTATCATTTCATTTACGGTTTCTGTTTTCAGAATTCTTGTTTTTTTATATTTACCGTCATTTAATATACTGATAAAAAACTTAGACAATTCATCTACTGAAGTTCTAATACCACCGTCTGGGTAAGTTGTCATTTCGTATAATTGGATTTGTACAATACTGTCGCCTTTTTTTTCATAAAGGTTGGAATGGTTGGAAATATCAATTTCATTTAAAGCCCAACCTGAATTTAGCATTTTTAAAGGTTTGAAAATATATTTTTTAGCATATTCATTTAGTGTTTTGCCTGTTCTTAATTCTACGATATAACCCGCTAATCCTGCTCCGATGTTACAATAGTCCCTATTCGTACCCGGCTTTGCATTTAAAAAATTATCTTTTGAGTAGTGCCTGCCACCTTTTACAAAATAATCTTTTAAGAATTTGCCTAATGGTTCTGGTTTACGACCTCCATAATAATAGGTACTGTCTCCATAAAATGGATGTCTGTCTGTTATGCCTGATGTGTGAGTAGTTAAATGTCTTAATGTTATTTTCTCACTTGG
>JBGSBN010000012.1:0-32406 GCA_041730515.1 Methylacidiphilales bacterium
AACCTGCTGTAATTTTGGCCGATGAACCTACAGGTAATTTAGATCCTGAAACTAGCAATGGAATTATGGAATTGTTGCACCAAATTGTTAAAAATGGAACGGCAATATTAATGGCCACTCACGATTATAGGCTAATTAACAAATACCCAGGCCGCATAATTAGGTGCGAAAATGGTAGAATTTCTGAAATGGCCATGCTGGAAGAAAAGTTAATGGGAAACTAGTTTTAATAAGCAATGGGCAATTGACAATAAGCATTAAGCAAATGGCTATAGATAATGAGTAATTTAACAATCCAACCATCTAACCATCCAACAAAGTGAATTTAAATTTTAAAAAATATGGCGAAGGCTTAGAAACTTTAATAATTATTCATGGTTTTTTAGGTTCGTTGGATAATTGGCATACTTTGGCTACTGAATTTTCGAAAGATTATACGGTTTATACTTTGGATATGCGAAACCATGGAAAATCGCCACATACCGAAAATCATAATTTAAAGTTAATGGTGAACGATTTGGCCGAATTTATGGAGCAACATAACATTGCATCAGCCAATATTATTGGCCATAGTATGGGCGGTAAAGTAGCCATTCAGTTTGCTTTTGATTATACCGATAAAGTTGAAAAATTAATTGTGGCAGATATTGCCCCAAGACAGTATAAGCGTGGACATGATTCTGTTCTTGATGCGCTATACTCAATTGATTTTACTAAGGTTGCTAAACGCAAAGATGCCGAAGATATGATGATGCACTTGGTTCCTGATTTTGGAACAAGGCAATTTTTACTAAAAAATTTAACCACCACGGCTACTGGTGGCTATAATTGGCGAGTAAATTTAACTGTTTTAGCTAGAGATTACGAAGAAATTATTAAACCGATTGAATACAATGGTGTGTTTTTAAAACCTGCTTTGTTTTTACGTGGCGAATTATCAACTTATATAAAGCCAACCGATGAATTAGAAATTCAAGAGCACTTTATTTATGCTCAAATAGAAACTATTGCAGGAGCTGGACATTGGTTACATGCCGAAAATCCTAAAGAGTTTTATGAAAAAGTGATTCGCTTTTTAAAAAAATAAAAGAGTTAAGTAAAATTTGATAGTCAAAAATAAATAAATTGTTAAATAAATAAAAAATTACCCACCTGATTTTGATTAAATTAGAAAAAAGCAACAAAAAAAAAGTGATTAGCACTTGTAAGTATAAATCCTTTGAGTACTTTTGCACCACCAAAACGATATTTTATATCAAATAATGCGAAAGTAGCTCAGCTGGTAGAGCGCAACCTTGCCAAGGTTGAGGTCGCGAGTTCGAACCTCGTCTTTCGCTCCATATTAATCACAGTTTCTTTTATCAGAAATTTTAATTAGTACGCCCGGGTGGTGGAATTGGTAGACACGCAGGACTTAAAATCCTGTATCCTTTAAAGATGTGCGGGTTCAAGTCCCGCCCCGGGTACTAAGCCTTTGAGATTTCTCAAAGGCTTTTTTATTTATAAAATATGTGACTGAGAGGTTAAAACATTTTGATTTACAAATTAGGCCAATGGTTCCGCAAATTGCGGAATTAGATAATGGATTTAATTTAACCTGAAACAATAAAAATTATGCATAAAAAAAGCCACTAATTTTTGGTTAGTGGCTCTTATAATAATGTTATTCTATTTAAGCAATTGCTTTAGCAGTTCCCATTGCTTTTAAATGCATTAGGTGTGAACGAACTGCACTTAAAACAGTAGGAAATTCCTTGTAATGTATGTCAAATTCAGCACAAGCTTGCTTTACAATTTTGTGAATTTGAGGATAATGAACATGACTAATACGTGGGAATAAATGGTGTTCTATTTGAAAGTTTAAACCACCCATAAACCAAGTCATACTTTTGCTTTTGGTAGCAAAATTTGCGGTGGTATTTATTTGGTGAATAGCCCATTCTGTTTCAATTTTCATAGATGTTCCGTTAGTATCTACAAAATCCATATCTTCAATAATATGCGCTAATTGAAATACAATGGCAATTACTAAACCACAAACAAAAACACTAATTGCGTATCCTATTAAAGTGGGTACAAAATCTGCAAAAAATATTGGTAATACTAAAAATATACCAACATAACCAACTTTAGTTACCCAAAAAATCACGTGTTCCTTGGTATCCATTTTGCGCAAAGGCGTAAATTCAGAAATACGACTAGCAAAATACTTTTTAAAATCGTTAAAAAATACCCAGAAAATATAAGTTAAACCGTATAATAATAAACCATAAATGTGTTGAAAACGATGAAACCATTTTCCATCTTGATCAGCATGAACACGAATAAAAGGTTTGATATCAATATCGTCATCCATACCTTCAATATTGGTGTACGAGTGATGATTAATATTGTGTTTTTGTTTCCATAAATAACTACTTCCTCCCATAATGTTTAATGAGTAACTCATGGCTTCATTAACCCATTTTTTTGTTGAGTAACTTCCATGCGCACCATCGTGCATTACGTTAAAGCCAATAGCTGCTAAATCAATTCCTAAGACCACACAAATAAGTATGCTTACTAAATTAGATTCGGGTGTAAAAAATACCAAGGTAATGTAGCAAGCTGCAAGCACTGCCATTAAGATAGCCGTTTTCGAATACAGTTTGTAATTTCCTGTTGGTTTAATGTTTTTAGTTTCAAAATACTCTTCCACTCGTGATTTTAAAACATTGAAAAATTCAGGGTTCTTGTTGTCAAATTTAATTTTAGTCATTCTTCATAAATAATATGTTGCAATATCAATAAAAAATAATACGAAAACTAAAACAATTATCATGTATTTACATCATAATTGTAAAAATTTGGTTTTAAAAATCCATTCTAAAACGCTCTCGTTTAAACTGTTGAAAAGCTAACGGATTAGCCTTTAACTCGGCATTATCAGTTCGCCTAGCTATAATATCAAGGGCTAAATAAATGGCGTTTCTAAGGCTACTTTCATCAGCTTTATTTTTTCCTGCTATGTCGTACGCTGTTCCATGATCTGGCGAAGTACGCACACTATTTAAGCCTGCTGTATAATTTACACCATCTGTAAATGCAAAATATTTAAATGGAATCAATCCTTGATCGTGATACATAGCCAATACGCCATCAAACTTTTCATATTGTTTTGCACCAAAAAAACCATCGGCAGGATAAGGTCCATAAGCTAAAATTCCATCGTTTTGCGCTGCTTGTATAGCTGGAATAATGATATTTTTTTCCTCTAAACCAATTAATCCATCATCGCCTGCATGCGGATTTAAACCCAAAATAGCAATTCTTGGTTTGGGGCAATTAAAATCGTTTTTAAGCGATTGATTCATGGTTTTTATTTTGGATACAATCAACTCAGTAGTTAATTTTGAAGCTACTTCTTTTATAGGCACGTGGCCTGTTACCAATCCTACTTTTAGTTCGCTACATACCAAAAGCATTAAATAATTGTGGTTGTTTAATTCGTGTGCTAAATATTCGGTATGGCCTTTAAATGGTAGTAACTCGCTGTTTACTAAATTTTTATTTAAAGGAGCGGTAACTAAGCCGTCAATTTTTTTTTCTTTTAAATCTTTGGTTGCAATTTCTAAACTTTTAAAAGCGTATTTTCCTCCAATTTCATTGGCTTCGCCAATTTTTATTTCTACCTCTTCTTCCCAACACGGAATTAGGTTAATTTTTTTTGTATTTACTTGATCTGGCGATTTAATGATATTTACAAAAAACTCAGGTAAACCAACAATTTTTTTCCAATAACCTATTACTTTAGGCGAGCAATAAATAATAGGAGTGCAATAATTACAAATTCGTAAATCGCTTAAAGTTTTGATAACTATTTCTGGCGCTATTGAATTAATATCACCAATGGTGATGCCTATAATTGGAAGTTTACTCATTTGTGTGATTGGGTTAATGTGTAAATTTAGTAAAGTTTTTTAAATAATAAGTTTAAATTTTGATTATAGTGCCTTTAAGCTAGCAATGGTTGCCATTGGATTGCTCGATGAAAAAACATAATTACCAGCTACCAACACATCAGCACCAGCTTTTAATAACTTAGGAGCTGTAATTTCATTAACACCACCATCAATTTCTATAAGGCAAAGGCTATTTTTTTGAATAATCAAATTTTTTAAATCTGAACATTTATTGTATGTGTTTTCAATAAATTTTTGTCCACCAAAACCGGGGTTTACACTCATCATACATACTAAATCAGCATCAGTTATTATGTCTTTAAGTAACTCAATTGGTGTGTGTGGGTTTATGGCCACACCTGCTTTCATTCCTGCTTCTTTTATGGCATAAATAGTGCGGTGCAAATGGGTGCATGCTTCGTAATGTACCGAAAGTATATTGGCTCCCACCTCTTTAAAATCATTGATATAACGGTCTGGTTGAACTATCATTAAATGTACATCTAATGTTTTTGTAGCTAGTTTTTGCAACGATTTCATTACCGGAAACCCAAACGAAATATTAGGTACAAAAACGCCATCCATTACATCCACATGAAACCAATCAGCTTCACTTTTATTAATCATTTCAATGTCGGTTCCTAAGTCGGCAAAATTTGCAGAAAGAATAGAGGGAGCAATAATGTTATTTGGCATAATGGGCACAAATATAATTTTTAATTGATAAGGCGAAAATTTTACTTCTATTCTCTAAATAAGAATAGCCCTATACCAATATTTATATTTATTACTCTTGGATTATAACCGATACTGCCTTCTTGAAAAGTTTCTTTAGTTTTATTGTTAATTATTGTGATATTGCTTGGGCGACCACTACTTATTATATAATCGCCTTCAATTTCAATAAAAAATTTGTTTTTAATAGGAAGGTAAATTCCTAGGCCAAATCCATAAACTAGGCTTAAGTCAGATGTGCTTTGTAATAATGTTGCCGAGGCTGTGGTATTACTACCTGTAATTTCAGCACTTTTTGAGGTTCCAAAACCGGCATAACCTTTTATAAACAATGGAGTTTCTTTGCCTTTAAACATTAAACTACCCAAAATGGCGTTGGTTTCATATTTATGGTTTACAACAGGATTTATGGTAGTAAAAATATTATTGAAACCTGCATATAAATTCCCTGCTTCCAAACCGTTGGTAAAATTTAAATAATTAATACCAATACAAAAGGCATTTTTAAGTCTCACTTCGGTGTAAACTTTGTAATTGTAGCCTGTGGCTGCGTATCCATTTTCAATATAAAGTCCATAACCACTGGCAAACTCGCCTCTTGGTATAGCTATTCCTGTTTGCACCCCAATTTGAATCTCAGGTTTTTGGGCTAAAGCCAATTTACCAACTAAAAAACAAGCACATACCATCAAATATTTTTTCATCATGGTTTCAAAAATAAATAAATTTTGCAGTTTGTTGTTTTTTTTCGGCTGTTCGTATAATTTTTTATTAAAGCTTTTTAAGTTGTTTAAAATTAAAATACTGGTCTTTGTACAAGGTTTTTTTTATCTAATAAATTAATAATGAAATATTTATATGCGACATTCTTTTCTATTTTTTTAATTTTTTAGCTTAATTTTCAAAACGCTATGTCCATTCTTTTAGGCAAATTAAATTTCAATGGTTTTAATTTGTAATTGAACAAAAACCTTAAAAGACAATTTATAATGAACAGTAAAACTTTACTAGCAATAGCTTTGCTTTTTGCCTTTTCGTGTAGGCAAGAAGTGGTGCTGCTAAATTCCAACCCTGCAGCTACTTCAAATAATAATACTTCAAAAGGAACAGTTGCGCCTGCTAGCTTTAAATGGCAGTTTTTGCAAGATTACCTAATTACACTTTCTAGCGATACTTTGTTAGATGATGTATCATTTACGCTTTATGGAAACGATGGTAATTTGGTTTACACTGGTAAAATTAACTTTGGATATACCAGCTTCATGATTCGAATTCCGCGTGATGTTCAGTTTTTAACGGTTGTTTCAAATAATCCTAAAATTGTACCTGGTCAATCCATTGATTTAAGCAAAAATACTGCTGTTTACAACGGTAAAAGTGTAATTAAAACAAATATTACTGCTGATAAATTATGGATAAAAAAACCAAATGGAGCAATATTTAATACAAAAAACAGATTATTTAAAGGTGGCGATATTTTAAATCTTTGGGATGAAAACGAATATGTTTATACCCGCACTTTGTTTGAGGATTTGTGGCCAAGTACGGCCGATTACGATTTTAATGACATGGTGGTTGATAATTTAAATACTTTTGAAATTAGAAATGCACAAAATCAATCAGGTTCTCAAAAGCGTCCAATTGGTTTAGGTAATAAAGTGGTTAGCCAATTAAAAGGTACCTATGTGGTGCAAGCCAATGGTGCTGGATTTAATAATGGTTTGGCTGTTCAGCTTTTTGGCGAGCATTATAATCAAGATGGAAGCATTACTCCAATTAACGATATTGCTAATTATATAAGTAATTTTAAATTTACCAATAGTAGCGGCAAGGCCAATGCTGGTGCTAAGGTTGAGTATTTGCCAAATGGCGAAGTAGTTATAATTATATTTGCAAGAATTAACGATGTAAAAGGTTCCATTTTTCAAAATACAGATGCATATACTCGATTTGGATTAGGCGACACCATTAACTTTACCATTGATTTAAATACAAAAGTTGATCAAGACTATTGGAATGGAAAATTAAGTAATTTTAGGTATTCACATCCATTTTTATTGCAAAATGGAGATCGCAGCATCGAAATTCATGTGGCTGGTGAAATGCCAACTATGATGGCTAATGCTTCGCTTTTTGGAACTGGTGAAGACAATACCAATATGGCAGTTGGTAGAACTTTTGTAAGCAAAAAACAAAATTTCCCATGGGCATTAACAGTACCTTCAAACTTTATTTGGGCTACCGAAAAAGTAGATTTACTAAAAGCCTATCCTGCTTTTAGTGAATGGATTGTAAAAAATAGGCAAAACTTGAATGAGTGGCGCTATATTAAAGTAGATTCGCTAGTTAAGAACATTAATTAATAGTCAATAAAAAAGGGTAAAGTTTAATCAACTTTACCCTTTTTTATTATTAAATTCCTCGTTGGTAACCTTGAATTTTTATTACTTTAAAATTATTAATTGAGATTTGAATTAATTTACTCTGTAATTTTTATGGTTTTATTATCAATTTTACAAAATAATAGTTGTAGGTATAACTATTATTTATATGTTTGTAGCGTAATTATATTTTATGGCATCGTTAGAAGAAGCAATTAAGCAAACAAAATTTCCGAATGAGCTTATCAAGGCTAATTTAAATGTATTATACACTGCTAATTGGTTATACAATAAAATAACAAATAATTTAAAGCCATTTAACTTAACTCACGAACAGTATAATGTACTAAGAATAATTAAAGGAAAACATCCAGAAAGTATGTGTCAAAAAGATATACTTTCTAGAATGGTAGCGCCTAATTCAAACGTTACATTAATTATTAAAAAATTGGTTGCTAAGCAACTTGTAAGTGTTAATCAATCAGAGGTAGATAAGCGAGAGTATAAAATAAATTTAACAATGGCAGGCCAAAACCTTTTAAAAGAAGTAAATGAACATTTACTTACGGCACCAAATTTAATAAGCACACTTTCGGAATCAGAGGCATTTCATTTAAATGCCCTATTGGATAAACTAAGAGAAGACTAAGCTATTTTTTTATACAAATAGTTGTATATATAACTAATTTAAACCAAATAATAAATAAACAAAATGAACAAAGTAAATTTCAAACAATCGATCAAAGCTGGCGCAACAGCCGCAGTAGTAGCATCTGCAATCAATGCAGTATTATTTTTTGTTTTCCAAGCATCTGGAATTCTAGTAGACAGTGTTTTTGTGCAGCCTAATCAGCCACTAACTATTGTACCTGTTATTATTTCAAGTGTGCTTCCTACTTTAATTGCTAGCATGGTGTTTTTTTTAATAGAAAAATATACCGATGCAGGTTTTAAAATCTTTACCATCATTGCCATTGTTCTGGGCTTGTTTTCATTAAGCAGTCCGTTTATGGCAATAGCTAATGTGCCAACAGATTATGCCATTGTGCTTGATGTGATGCATGTAACGGTAGTAGTTGCATTGTTATTTTTTATTAATAAAGAGGTAAATTCTAAAAAGTAAAATGAAATTTCTGTATAGGCCTGCCAAAGATAGGATTCAAAAGCAGGATGATTGGAAAAAGAGTGCGTATGCATTTGTTCCATTTCAAACTAATTTTGGAGAACTTTGTGGCTTTGCCGATGATGTGGTAAATGCTGCTAAAGGTTTTGGTATGCACCCTCATGAAAACATGGAAATAACCACCATTGTGTTAAGGGGAAAGCAGGCGCATAAAGATAACACTGGTAGCCAAGGAGAGTTGGATGCTAATAGTATTCAAACCATGAGTGCAGGAACAGGCATTATGCATAGCGAATACAATGCTTCTGAAACATCATCTTTTCATAGTTTTCAAATTTGGGTGTATCCTAAAACCATGAATGTAAAGCCTAGGTATGGTAAATTTACTTTTCTTCCACCTGAAAAAGTGAATAAGGTATTGTTGGCCATTTCTCCTAATGGAAATGCCAACAGTGCAACCATTAACCAAGATGCTTTTTTTAGTGTTTGCCAACTAGAAGCTGGAAGGCAAATAACTTATAAAATGAATATGGATAATAATGGGGTTTATATTCATTGTGCAGAAGGTAATATTGAAATTGATACTTATAATCTATTAAGCGGAGATGCTTTAGGAGTTTACGATGCTGAAAGTGTAGTGATAAAAGCTAGCCAAACTTCAGAACTAATTTTTGTGGAGGTGCCAATGACAAAAGGAATCAAACTTTAAAGGCATTTATTTAACTGAACAAATTGGAAAATGACTATAAATAATCAAACACCGGTGGTAGTCCTTTTTGGTGGCAATCCAAATAGGAGAAATGAAGTTCTTAGCTTACTAAATGCTTTAGGTAATATTTCTGTTTATGGCACACTAAGCGAAGAGGAGGGAATATTGCAGTTAAAAGCACCTCCTAAAGTAGATTTGGTGCTAATTGGTGGTAGATATACTGATGCTCAAAGAGAGCGGATTAAGGCCTTTATTGCTGCCAATTTACCCCATGCAAAAATTACAGAACCTGGCGGGCATTATCCTTATCAAAATGAGGCCATTAAAGCCGATATTAAGCTAAAGTTAGGTTTGTAATTGATGCATCGTTTGCGTTAACTTAATAAACAAAAAAGTGAAACTCCGGAGGAGTTTAATATGAATAGCCACCAGTGAAACTGGTGGTTTTATGTATGGATAAACACTACGAAAATCCTGAAATATTATCGCAAAGCCGAAGGCTTTGCGATAATATTTCAGGATTTTCAACAGTCTATGTTCATTTTTTCAACGGGTTAAAACCCGTTGTTACAAAATATTTCGTTCCTCTGGAACTTCAATGTTTACAAGAAAAAATCGTAAATTAAATTGATGTTAATGATGGTACATCAATCATAAAATAAGTATTATGAAATGGAAACAATAAGAAAAAGAAGTATGCTAATTATTACCCTAGTTTTTATAGTGGTTGGTTTATTATTATTAAGTACCACCAGTTTTGAAATAAGAGAAGAAATTGAAATTAAAGCAAGTAGCGATAAAGTATGGGAAACCGTAATAAGCTTTGAAAATTATAATAAATGGAATACTCAACTCGCATTTTTGGGAGGAAAGGCCAAACCAAACGGAAAACTTCACCTAAAACTATCAGCCGAAGGAGCTAGTCCATACGAGTTTAATTCCAATATTTCTCATTGGGTGGTACAAAAACAATTTGCTTGGATTGCCATAACTGGATTGCCCAAAATTTTTGATGGAGAGCACTTTTTTGAATTAGTGGATTTAGGAAATGAAAAAACTTTATTGATAAATAGGGAAAAGTATAGTGGTATTTTATCACAATTATTTAGGCAATTACCTATGATGAAAACCGCACCAAATGGCTTTAAAAAAATGAATTTGGAACTTAAAAATTATATTGAAAATCAGTAATAATTGAAGCTCAATTAAAGTACACAAAAAGCCAATAAAAGGTAATCGTTTTGAAGACTGTGTTTATGTTGCCCCATTTTTTTATGAAAAAATCAACTAATAATATAGATAAATAAATTTTTAGTTATTGGTATTAGGAATCAACTTCTAATATTTGCGCCTTACTAAATGACCTTAATTAATGAATACCGAAAGTCTTAAATTGTACTTGGAATCATTCCATTTATTAACTGAAACCGATATTGATAATTTTATACAGTTGGTAAGCTTTAAAACTTTTAAAAAGTACGATTATTTTATAAAAGAAGGTGAAACCTGCGATGAAGTAGCATTTGTTTTGTCGGGGAGTTTAAGGTCGTTTTATATATCTGATAAAGCAGACGATATTACTTATTGCATTACTTTTCCCAATAATTTAATGACGGCTTATTCTTCTTTTTTAACAGGCCAACCAACCCAAGAAAATATACAAGCCATAACGCCAACTGAATTGCTCATTATTCCAAAGTCTAAATTGGAAATATTAGTTCATCAAAATTTAAATTGGACTTATTTTTTAAAAATAATGGCAGAACAACAATACATTGAATTAGAAAAAAGAATATTCCAGTTACAAACAAGCGATGCTGCCAAGCGATATGCTGACTTGCTGAAAAATCAACCTTACTATATTCAAAAAATTCCTTTGCAATATTTAGCGTCCTATTTAGGTATCTCGCAGCGGCACTTAAGTAGAATTAGAAAAGAAATTTCTTTTTAGACATTTGTCCTAAATAAGGATTTAACCAACTCCTATTTTTGCCATGTATTAAAAGTAAAAATACTTATATGGTAAAAAAAATAGTGATTATCAATGGGCATCCAAATAAAGAAAGTTTGAATTTTGGGTTTGCTGAAGCGTATAAAAAAGGAGCATTATTAGCCAATGCAGAAGTACAAGAAATTATTATTTCTGAATTGAATTTTAATCCAAATCTTGCTTATGGCTATCAGCAACGCACCCCACTAGAACCTGACCTTTTGGATGCTTGGGAAAAAATAAAATGGGCCGATCATTTAGTGTGGATCCATCCTGTTTGGTGGGGTGGGCTTCCGGCTATTATGAAGGGATTTATTGACAGACTTTTTTTACCTGGACTTGCATTTCAATATAAAAAAGATTCTGTATTTTGGGATAAGTTATTGAAAGGAAAAACTGCGCATATTATTACTTCGCTTGACCAACCTAGCTGGTATTATTGGCTAGTTTTTGGCAAGCCAAGTGTAAATCAACTTAAAAAATCAACATTACAATTTTGTGGTGTTAGTCCAGTTAAGGTTTCTTATTTTGGTATAATAAAAACAGCCAATGAAACTACAAGACAAAAATGGATTTTGAAAGTAGAAGCAATGGGCAGGTTGAAAAAATAATTGGTTAAGTTAAACATTTTGTAATTGTGGGTTAGAGAGGCTAAGTTTGCATGTATAAATTGTAATGGAAAGGTGTTTAAAATAATGCATTTTATGGCCAATTATTTACAATAGGTTTACTAAAATTACTTATTAATAAAGTTTGTAATAATGATACATGTATTTAAAAAATTAGTTGCCAAAATAATTAATTGGCAATTAGTTATTAATAAAATAGCCCTATAAACATGCAATACTTTTTATTGACAGGAATAATTCTTTCAGCTTTTCATTCGTTTGTGTTGTTTTCTAAAAATAATAAAACAATTACTGATTATATTTTGGGTGGGTGGTTTTGTTTAACAGGTATACTATTGTTTTCCTACTATTTAATGTATATCAAACAGTATTTAAACTACCCATCGCTCACAGTTTTTGGAATGGCTTTGCCATTGGCTACAGGTCCGCTTTTGTTTCTTTATACCAAATATACTACTAGCTTTATTTTGTTTAATAAAGCTGATTTGTTGCACTTTATACCTGTAGTTGTGGTTTCGTTTTTCTTTATTGATTATTATTTTTTGCCTTTAGAAACAAGGACTTTTATTTTAAAAACCGAAGGGAGTGGCTACGAAACTCGGTTGTTAATTAAGCTTCTTGCTATTTATATTTCAGGAATAATTTACATACCGCTAACCTTGGTAAAATTATTAAAGTATAAAGCCAATTTAAATAATCAATTTTCGAATACTGAAAGAATTAATTTTAATTGGCTACTGTACCAAATTATTGGAATGGCAATTGTTTGGATAATAATATTATTTATACAAGACGATCGCTTTATTTTTGGTTCTGTATCGGCATTTGTTATTTGGATGGGTTACTTTGGAAGTAAACAAGTAAAGGTGTTTAACCAAAACTATCAAACGGGAAAACAGTTAATTGAACCTCAAATTCTGGAATTGAGTCAGGTAAATAATTTAATAGAAATTGAGCCAACACCTATTTTAAATAAGGAAAAGGAAAATGAGATCATAGTTGATGGTATACAAAAAAATAAATATCAAAAATCTACCTTAAACGAAAGTTCAATTTTTAAAATTCATGAAGATTTGAATTTGAAAATGCAAACAGAAAAACTATTTATAAATCCAGAACTAACCTTAAACGATTTAGCTGCTGCATTAAATGTGTTACCAAATCATTTGTCTCAAGTTATTAATTCAAAAGAAAACAAAAACTTTTATGATTATATCAATCAATTAAGAGTAGAAGAATTTATAAGGTTGATTGCGCTATCCGAAAATCAAAAATTTACCTTGCTTTCGCTAGCTTATGAATGTGGGTTTAATTCTAAAACATCGTTTAACAGGAACTTTAAAAAAGTAACAGATTTAACACCTTCGGAATATATAAAACAAGAAAAAATTGGGGCTTGGGCTTAATAAGTGTGTAATTTTTACTTTATTTAATTTTTTATTTATAAAACACTGATTACCATATTTTTGCATTTTTATTTTTAAGGTGCCAACTTACCTATTGGAGCGATTAGTCCTTGTTATTCTTTCATTTTTGCAGCAATATTTAAACAAACTATTATGCAAAAACAAAAAAAGATTATTGTATTAACCTTACTTTCTCTTGTTTATTTTTCGTGCACCAAACAGAGATTAATTAACGAACCAGGCAATTTAGTTCCTAAAACGGTGATAGAAGACCCGTCTCTTCCTTCAATAACTGTTAATGGGTCAAAATTCCACTCTGAGGCATTTGGACACCCCGATAGTACTATTATTTTAGTACTGCATGGAGGTCCCGCAGCAGATTATCGATATCTCTATAATTGCAAAGAATTTGCTAATCAGGGTTTTCGAGTGGTTTTTTACGACCAACGTGGTACAGGATTATCGCAACGTTTTCCTAAATCACATTATACCTCTTTACAACAATGCTATGATGATATGACTGCCATCATCGCCTATTATAGAACATCAGCAACACAAAAAGTATTTCTATTGGGGCATTCCTGGGGAGCAATGCTGGCTGGGGCATATATTAATACTTACCCCAATGCTGTTAACGGAGCTGTACTAGCCGAACCGGGTGGATTGGTATGGGAAGATGTGCTAAAGTATATCAAAGCTTCACAAAAAATGGAAATAACAAGTGAAGCTTTTAATAACGCTACTTATATAGACCAATTTATAACTGGCAAAAATGATGAACACCAAATTTTAGATTACAAATTTAGGATGTTAGCTTCTACTGGAAATGAAACAAATATTACAGGAGATGAAAGCCCAATAGCACAATGGAGACCTGGAGCAGTTTTTCAAACTGCCTGTCTCGATATAGGCAATGAACAAAACCCAAATTGGACAAAAAACTTACATTTATTTACCACTAAAGTACTGTTTATATACAGCGAAAAAAATAGTGCTTATGGTTTGGCACATGCTCAAAAAGTATCTGCTCCTTTTCCCAATGTAGCATTATTTAAAACTATGGGGGCGGGTCATAGTATGCTTTCCTTCCCAACAGGTTGGAACAATACTTATCCTGTAATGCTTAACTATTTTAAATCTCTTTAATAAATTAAAAATGAAAAATATAAAAATCATAATATTAGTTGCTTGTTTAAATCTAATGGCATGGCAAAGTTTTTCGCAAAGTGTTAATTGGGCAAGCTTAAAAAGCGATAATAAGCACATTGTTCATGTTACTACAGGGTTTGATTATGGGTTGGTGTATGGACTGGGATATAGTCATAAATTAAAATCTAAAATGCCTATCTTATTAGATGCTTCCTATTCATTTCCATCTGGTGGAAAGTTGTTTGATGATTTTAAAACAAAAATAGGTGGGCAAGCTAGGCTCTGTAATATTAGAAATTTTCAATTCAGTGTGTCAATACACGGAATTTATAGACGATACGAAAACACATTAGTACGTTTGCAAAACTTTGGAAGTGAAATGACAGGCGTTATTGGATATTACAAACCAAAATGGTTTGTTGCGGGCGAAGTTGGTTTTGACAAAGCTATTGTTACACATTTTAAACATTCTGAAAATTTTAGAAACAATTTTCCAGAAGCACAAGATGGCTGGTATGAACCATCAACTGGAGGAAATTTTCATTACGGCATACAAACAGGCTATTCATTTAAAAACAGTGATCTTACATTAACAATTGGCAAATTCATCACTCAAGATTTTAATACAACACCATTAATACCCTACTATTTGCAATTGGGCTATAATTATAAATTCAAACAGACAAAAAATAAGTAGTCATTGAAATTATAAGGAATAATAAAGGGCGAACGCATAACAAGATATTGGCAAAATTGGGGCAGAAGTACTAAATTTGAGCATTGGAATTCTAATCAACATTTGTGCATAATTGAACATTTGTTCCTTGAATGCCCCAACTTAGCCAATACTCAAACCGTCACTTAAACCAACATTCTGCATAAAATAAACTAACAAAAAATATGGACAATTTTAAAATTATAGGAATTTCAACTGTAACTACAAACCAATCAATGGTTGTCATTGAAACTCTTTGGGGAAAGTTTTGGGGAGAAAACATCGCTGACAAAGTACCAAACAAAGTAGGTACCGAATTTTACTCAGTTTATACAGACTACGAAAGTGATTATACAGGAAATTACACCTTAATCATTGGCGTTCCTGTAACAACATTGGACAATATTCCAGATGGTTTAGTGGGACAAAACATTTCAATTGGTTCTAATATAAAATACACTTCAAAAGGGAAAATGCCCGAAGCTATACTGAAAACTTGGACAGAAATTTGGCAAGATACTCAACTAAAAAGAGCTTACCGTGCAGACGTAACGGTTCACGGACAAAAATATTTTGACGGAGACAATGCAGAAGTAGAAACCTACATTTCAGTTATTGAATAGTGTTTATGAAGGGAGAAATGACTTTATCACAACTGCGTTTTTTGACATTAGAAAGTCAAGGATTAACAAAGCCATATCCTTTTGGAAAAGGCAAAGATGCAGTTCTTAAATCATTAGAACATCTCGGATATTTGCAAATTGACACTTTGTCAATTGTTGAACGAGCTCATCATCATACACTTTGGTCAAGAATTCCAGATTATAAAACTGAATATTTAGATGGATTAGTTGAAGAACGAAAAGTGTTTGAATATTGGTTTCACGCTGCATCATATCTTCCAATGAAAGATCTTCGTTTTGTATTGCCTCAAATGTTAGAAGTGAAACAAAGCAAAACGCATTATTATAATGCAGATCCAAAAGTGATGAATTATGTATTGGACACAATTCGTGGAGAAGGTCCAAAAAAAGCAAGAGATTTTGAAAACGAAACCAAAAAAGCAGGAAGTTGGTGGAGTTGGAAACCTACAAAAGTAGCCCTTGAAAGACTATTTTTGCAAGGCGACTTAATGATTACCAGCAGAAACGGAATGCAAAAAACGTACGACCTCACTGAAAATGTATTACCAAAATCTATTAACACAGCTTTACCAACTGACCTCGAATTTGCAGAATATTTAGTAAAAACTTATTTAAAGGCGTACGCATTTACAACCGTAAAGCAAATTACCCATCTAAAAACAGGAGAATTAATACGAAAAAATATTGATAAAGTATTGAAATCGATGCTTCAAGAAGGAACAATACAACAAGTAAATATTGAGAATATGCCTTCTTTTTTTGTGAATAAAAATTTGCTTGAAAAATCGTTAAATAAAACCAATTCATGCATTCGTATTTTGTCGCCATTTGACAATTCGATTATTCATCGAGACCGATTAAAGCAATTTTTCGACTTTGACTATAAAATTGAATGCTATACACCCAAAGAAAAAAGGCAATACGGCTATTTTTGTTTACCTATCTTATTTGGCGACACATTTATCGGACGAGTTGATTGCAAAGCTCACCGAAAGGAAAAAGAATTTGAAATCATACATTTGCACATTGAAAACACAAATATTGATATTGATTTATGGAAGCAACCATTTGTGGAAATTGTAAATTCATTTGCAACTTTTAATGGTTGTGAACATATCAAACTGACAAAAGTTAGTCCATCAAAACTGACAAATAAAATGGGACAATTATTAACCTAAAAAAGCCAAACGCACAACATCGGTAAGGCAATATGGCGGCTGAAGTAGTTCTATGGAACATTTGTGCAAGGTTCAACAGCAGTAATTCTATTGAACTTTTGTGCTAAATTTCCACCACATCGCCAAGCCAAAACCGTTAGCGTTCATTGTAAGACATTACACAACATTTCAAAACAAAGAATATCGTGAACGAAAAACTACGTAAACATTTTTTTAGTATTCAGCCTCTGTCGGATAAAGAAATAGAAGCCATCGATGAAACTATGACTATTCAAGATTTAAAGAATGGTACCGTTTTGTTAAAAGAAGGAGAAACTTCTAATAAATCATACTTTGTTTTAGAGGGTATTATCCGACAATATTATTTAATTGATGGGGAAGAAAAGGTGACTGACTTTTTTGCTGATGAACAATGGGTAATTTCTTTAAATAGCATTGACTTGACTAGTCCGTCAACACATTATTTACAATGTTGCTCAGACTGTTCAGTCTTAATTGGGAACAGCGAAAAGGGAGAAGAATTATACAAAAGGTTTCCAAATCTTGGGGACATTGCAAGAAAATTAATGGGAAAGGTATTTGCTGAACAACAAGCGAAAATAGAAGCTTTCAAAATAAACACTCCAATAATTCGCTACCAAAACTTATTAAAATTCAGACCAGATTTATTCCAACGCATACCACAATATCAAATAGCAAGTTATATTGGCGTTACACCTGAATCACTTAGTAGAATTAGAAAAAGAATTCATAAAAACATGAATAAGGTAGCTTAATAGTTATCTGTAATTTTCAATACCACATTTCCTTTTTTTCTGCCAGTGTCCACATAAGCATGAGCTTCTACTATTTCATCAATGCTGTATATTCTATCAATGGTAGCATTGTATTTTCCGTTTTCAAATTGTTCTCGTAAAAATAAGAGTTGTTCGCTTGTTTCTTTAGCAATTTCAAGTCCGCCAACAGTAACAAAAATACCATTCTTAGCTATTATATTTTTGCATTCTCTATTAGAAATTTTTCCTACTGCATCAAAAATAATATCATATTTATTGGGTAATTGAGTAAAATCCTCCGTTTTGTAATCCATCACTTTATTAGCTCCTAAACTCATAGCCAAACCTCTTCCACTTTCACTGCATACTGCGGTAATATTGGCTTGGTAATATTTAGCTATTTGAATAACAGCAGTGCCAACGGAACTGGTAGCTCCATATACCAAAATATTTAAATTGGGTATTTCAGCAATTTTTGTTTTTTGTAAAAAATAAATGGCCGTTTGTCCACCAAAGGCAATGGCCGCAGCTTCCTCAAAGGTTGCATTTTTGGGCTTTGCTATTATTACACTTTGCTCGTTAACGGTTATATAGGTGGCATAAGTGCCAAATTTAAAACCTGTAAGCCCATATACTTCATCGCCAACTTTAAAGTCTTTTACTTGTTCTCCAATTTGTTCTATAATGCCAGCATAAACAGTACCTAATATTGGATTTTTAGGTCTAATAAATCCAAATATTAAACGCATCATAAACCTAAGAATAAAATTAGCCTTTAATGCCCTTACCCTCGCATCTCCTGAGTTTACAGCACTCGCCATAATTTTAATTAACAGTTCATTGGGTTGTGGAATTGGTTTATCAATGGATTTAATTTTTAATACATTAGGTAAACCATAAGCAGTACAAATTACCGCTCTCATTTTTTCGTTTTCCATGTTTTATTTAGTTGTTTTTTTTCCACCTTTAGCAATTTTCCAAATGGCATATAATATTTCACCTAATATCATTGGAATAATAAAAATTGGTTGTACAAATGCTGCATACGTTACCGGATTTGCTACTAACAAGATACCTACGTATTGTATTATATAGCCAATACCTGCCGCAATTAGCAATGATTTTATGGTGATATTTACCCACTTTTTTCCGCCTTCATTTTTGTACAATAAGCCTAATGCTATTAAATGGAAACCAAAAACGATTAAACCAATACCCCAAATTTTGTTAAACATATTGATATGGCTATAAATGGTAGCAGCCGATGATATTGAACTAACCATGAACAACTGCGCTATTCCAATGCCTAAAATAGCAGTATATAAAACACGAAGACCGCTTGTTATTTTTGCCTTTTTAGGTTCTTCATCTTTGTAGTATTTATAAATTCCCCAAGAAGCTATTAAATCTAATATGCCTATAATTACCCAGCCAAATACAGCTGCTGTATATTTACCAAAATTGGAAGTTACGTTAAGCCCAGTTAAAGTGGCATTGTTTAATACAAATAGTTCTGTTAGTGGCGGAACCGTTAAGGTTGCTACCACTGCCATAAGTAACAATGAAATACCAATTATGAGTGCAAGTTTTCTTTTTGATATCTTATTTTTTTTAGGCAATTCTTCTTCTACTGCTGATTGTTGTTTGAAGTTGTTTGGCATAGTTATTTTAGTATTATTTTCGTTTTTTAATCTATTCAATAATGGTTTTGAATTGCCTGTATTTTTATGTAAATTGATAGATTTACCTGTATTTAAAATTGTTTGATGGATGTGGGTTGGTTTTTTGGTAACCAATGTATTGGTAATACTAAAATTAGTAGAAACTACATTTAAATTACTAATGGAATTTTTAACTAGTAATGTGTCATTATTTTTACTAGCGTGTTTCTTTTTTTCCTTTATCGGTTTTGAACTATTTAAAAATTTAGTAGTAAAAAATTCGATATGAAAGCCGCTAAAATGTCGCCTTTTTTGAATGGTACACGAAGCGAAAATGCTAATAAAAAGCATTAATAAAATGATGGATAGGAAGGTTTTACTCATTGATTTTTTCTAATTTTTTTTGTGCAGCAAAAGTATCTTCAATAAAAAAAATCTGCATTGACTTAAGGTAAGAAATGAATTGTTAATCCATGTTTTTAAATACCATTTTTAATTATTCAAGTAGTTTGTATTTAGTTAATCTATTGGTTGGTCTAGGTATTTATTTAAACGATAACCATTTTTTACGTAATTAGCTTCAAGTAAAACATCTTGAAATTCAACTTCAAATATTTGATAATTAATAAATTGAATTCAATTAATTTTTGGCATTATGAGAAATAGATTGGCTAAAAAAAATAAACAAGTTAAAAGTATTTCTTAACTTAAGTGAACACTTTTTAGGGCTGCTCCAATCTACTTTTGCATCAAAATAAAAAACAATAGTTCCAAAGATAAATTTAGCCGTTATGCTAACCATTTTATTTGCTAATTCATTTTCACTAAAAGCACAATACGATAAAAACGACACTACTTATAAAAAGTGTTTTATAGGTTCAACCCTTTTTATGTTAGGCAATTTAGAGCCTACCAACCGACCTGATTTTGTTCAGCTTAATTTAGGTTATCGCATTACTGCTAAAGATATGGTTTCTATTGAACTAAATACATGGAAATATGCATGGTTTTAATTTTTAAAATAATAATTGAAAAAATAAATAATGGAAATAAAAACGAAACTCTCCACTTTATGGGTCGTAATTATGTTAAACCTCATTTTTGCTGATATTCTTTCTATAATGATTGAATTGGTAAATAAAAGTAATATTGAAATAATTGGAAACGATGTGGCTACCACCATGGCTATAGCAGCCATTATTACCACTATTCCCATTTCTATGATTTACCTTTCAAGGTCGTTGCCATACCACATTAATCGGATTGTAAATATTTTAGCAGCCTTTTTAACTATTATATATGTAATAGGAGGTGGCAGTTTTACCCCACATTATATAATAATTGCTACCATAGAAGTAGCACTTTTATTTGTAATAATATTCAAAGCTTTAAAATGGAATAATCCAGAAGAATAAATATTTTTTTGAAAATTAATCATTTACCACCATCATTATGAACACCAAAGACGATATAATAAAGCTGGAAAATAAACTTTTAGAGGCCATCAAAATAAGTGATGTTGATACATTAGATCATTTGTTGCACAACGATTTGCTTTTTATTACTCCACAAGGACAAACGGTAACCAAACAAATGGATTTGGATGCTCATCGCGCGGGTTTAATGGTGGTAATTGAAATACAATCAACCATAGAACAAATTAATATGATTGGTAATTCAGCAGTTGTTACAGTAATTTACAAAACAATAGGAATCATGATGGGAAATCCCATTGAAGGCAATTTTAAATACATTAGAATATGGAATTTATTTGACGATGGATTTAAAGTAGTTGGTGGAAGCTGTATGATGGTTTAAATAAATATAGATTTTTAAACCTTTTATTGTTGTTTTGCTGCTTTTTCAATTGCTAATAATTAGTTAAAATCAGTATAATGAATAAAGTAGATATAATCAATTTAATCAGTCAAAATCATTTAAAACTTACTCATGATTGTGTTACCGATTTGTTGGCGTGTTCAAATTTATTGGAAGTAGATAAGGCTACTAAATTGGTAAGTGAAGGTCAGTATGCAGATAAATCCTATTTTATAGCAAAAGGCAATGCGAGGGCTTTTTACCTAAAAGATGGAAAGGATATTACAGATTGGTTTGCATTTGAAAACGATTTTATCAATTCTATAAATTGCTATTTTTTAAACATACCTAGCCCTCATTTTATTGAAACTATTGAGCCTTGCATTTTACTAGAAATTTCGAAAGAAAACGCTCAAATACTTTCCAATAAATACTTAGAGTTCGATCGATTGGAGAAATTAATTATCACTAAAACTTTGCTTCAATTACAACAAAGAATTGTTTCTATGCAATTTGAAACTGCACATCAAAAGTATATAAATCTTACCAAATTTAGACCAGATATAACCCAACGTGTTCCGCTTATGTATATTGCCTCTTATTTAGGAATTACCTTAGAAACACTAAGCAGAATTAGAAGTACCCGAAGTTGAATTTGATTTAGGTCAAATGCAAATACATTGCCTTTAATTTTATTTGCATCAAAAAATATAACTATGAAAAAAGTTCATTACCTATCTGGAATTGTAATTTCTATCTTTGTTTTTGTCCATTTGTCAAATCATGCTTTAAGTATTTTTGGACCAACAAGGCATATTGAATTCATGCATTTTTTGCGCATTTTTTACCGCAATGTTTTGGTAGAAACTATTTTATTAGTGGCAGTAGTGGTGCAAATATTTTCAGGACTAAAATTGGTAAAGGTATTTAAAAAAACGCCACTTTTATTTTTCCAAAAAATACCTATTTGGTCAGGAATTTACTTGGCAATTTTTTTAATTATACATGTAAGTGCAATTTTAGTAGGTCGCCTTGTTTTAAAGCTTGATACTAACTTTTATTTT
The DNA here is from genome assembly GCA_041730515.1 of Methylacidiphilales bacterium. Lineage (GTDB taxonomy): Bacteria > Bacteroidota > Bacteroidia > UKL13-3 > UKL13-3 > JAAFJM01. Next base: position 21,920 of record JBGSBN010000012.1, read on the forward strand.
GGTGTAGCTGGCCTCAATTCATTTCCTATCAATTTGTTTTTTATTCCTTACTATGCACTTGCAATTATTTCATTCTTTGGTCATATTGCAGGTATTCATTTTCAAAAAATGAAACATACTGTTTTTGGTTTTACGGTAATCAATCAATCAAAAGTTATCCTGCTATTTGGCATTTTTTTAACAATGGTAATACTTTACGGGCTTACTAATCACTTTGAAGGGGTGCAAATTCCCGAGGCTTATCATGTATTAATTGGTAAATAAAGCAGCGTTTTCTGGTCATAAACTGTCTAACACGTATAATCCACTTAATTTAACAAAAATCAACATGAAATATTTTTCCATCAAACAATTATTTTTTATTTTATTTTTTTATCAAACTACCACTGTGTTTGCACAATTGAAAAGAAAAGTTTTATTTATTGGTAACAGTTATACTTTTGTAAATAATTTACCTCAAATAATTGCCGATGCTGCATTATCAGTTAACGATACATTGGTTTTTGATAGTCATACTCCTGGAGGTTATAGATTAATACAACACAGTGTAGATGGAATTACACAAAGTAAAATAATGGCAGGTGATTGGAATTATGTGGTGTTGCAAGGTCAAAGTCAAGAACCTATTATTGGTGAAAACAATTTTTATACGGGTGCAGAAAATTTAAACACCTTAATAAAACAATATAATCCTTGTGCGGTGCCATTACTTTACATGACCTGGGGTAGAAAAAATGGAGACGCTTCAAATTGTCCAAAAATACCGGTAATGTGCACTTATGAAGGAATGGATACTACTTTAAAAAGAGGTTACTTAACAGTAGCTGAATTGTATCGAAATGAAATTTCACCAGTTTCTGTGGTATGGAAATACCTTAGGAATAATTATCCAACAATTAATTTATATCAAGAAGATGAAAGTCATCCCAGTGCCGAGGGTTCTTATGCAGCAGGTTGTTGTTTTTATGCCACAATTTTTAAAAAAAATCCAGCCTTCATTACATATAATTTTGGTTTAGATTCAGCTGATGCCGCCATTATTAGAAATGCATCAAAAATAATGGTATTCGATAGTTTAAATTTATGGGATTATAAAAAACCACCGGTGGCAGATTTTAACTTTGAAATTGGCTCAGGTTTAAATCAAGTGGTGTTTACCAATACATCGCAAAACTATGATAATTATATTTGGAATTTTGGTGACGGCACTACTTCCAATTTACAATCGCCATCACATTCTTATTTATCAAATGGAACTTATACCGTTACGTTATCTGCATCAAATTGCGATTTGCAAGGCGTTAAAACCAGCACAAAGTCTAAATCTATTAGTTTTTGCGTACACACCCCAACCATTTCGCCAGATACTCTTTTACTTTGTCCCAACTCAAGCGATACTATCTGGACACAGGTAGCCAACTCCTATCAATGGTACAATAATGGAATTCCAATACCAGGCGAAACCAAACAATATTTAGTAGCTTCAAGAATGTTTGTGGTAAATTATCCATTTCCAAGCGTATTAACCACAAATGCTGGATGTTCAGAGCTTTCTAAGCCAACATTTGTTGAATCAGCAGGATGGACTGGTTTCAATATAATTGGCTTTAATACATTTGGAAATGTTTTAAGTGGAGATACCGTTTGTAATGGGGATACACTAAAATTGGTTGCTTATTTTATGGAAGATCACCTTACACAATGGTATAAAAATGGGGTTGCAATTCCTTTGGCCAATAATGATACAATTACAGTAACCAACTCGGGGGCATATAAAGTAAAAATTATACATCCAATGTGTTCTAATATCAATGGATTCTCTGATTCCGTAGATTATAAATTTGTTTCTTGTAATGTTGGTGTTAAAGAAAATAACCCATCTTTATTTGAAAGCATTTACCCAAATCCTGCCACAGATTTGCTAACAATTAAATTTAAAAGTAATATCCCAAAAGATCAAATTCAAATTTATAACGCTATTGGTGTATTAATCAAAGTAGTTGATGTAAAAGAATCCACTCAAATAAATATTTCTGATTTTTCAAACGGTATTTATTTTATTCGCTTAAAAAATAATCAACACCAAACACAAAAATTTATTAAGCAATAAGGTATTTACTGAATAAAAATGACAACCGAAGAAAAAATTAAGCGAGCATTTGATCCTTACTTTAAAGTTCCTGTGGAAGCATGGAAACCGTTTGTAGATTTAGGTGAAGTTATTAGGTACAAAAAAGCACAAATAATAAAATCAAATGGGTTAACAGAAAAGTATTTTTATTTTATTTTAAGTGGTTCAGGTGGAATTTTATTATGGAATAAAAATAATTTTATATGCGTTGATATTTGTTTTGCAAACGAATTTTTTGGCGATTATATGTCATTTTTAACAGAACAGCCTTCTCCTTTGGAGGTGGTACTTTTCGAAAAATCAGAACTTTTTAGGATTTCGAAATTTAATTTTAACACACTAACTAATACCGATATAGGTAATAAAATTTGCAGGTTTGCATCTGAAGGACTTTTTATACATAAGCAGCAACAACAAATTGATATTTTATCTAAAACAGCAAAGGAACGATACGAGGCAATGCTCAAAAAAGAACCAAAAATGATCATGCAAACGCCTCAAAAACACATTGCGTCTTTTGGGTATTACCCCACAAAGTTTAAGTAGAATTAGAAAAAAAATGATTCAAGATTAGTTACCAATTGGTAACAGAAAACTACTTTCATCATTGCATTTTTGTGCAAAATAATGTACAAATGAAATTAATTATTACAGCCGTTATCGTTCTTTTGGCTACAAGCATTTTATTAACCGCAAATACCTATTTACCAAATGTTCCAATACATTTACATAGCAATCAATTTATAGATGGTATTTTAAAATATCAGTTAGTAGTGGTTATTTTAGCTTTGATAGTTCTTTTTTTAACCATAAAAATTACGCCATCAAGTAAATTGTTATTGCAATTTGGCAACTTAAATGCTATAGCTGTAAAAGATAGATGGTTAGGCATAAATGGTAGTTTTACATGGAGAAAAAATGGTATTCAATTATTGTTTTTTATTAGTTTAGCTACCAGTATTTTTATGTTTTTTGGAATAAAATACACTGATAGTTTAAGTAATTTTAAGTGGTGGTTTATTCCTTTTGTTATTTTGATATCCTTAACAAATTCATTTGCCGAAGAACTTATTTACCGTTTTGCTATAAATGGCAATTTAACTAATAATTTACCTAAAATAACGGTGATTATTATTTCTGCTATTCTTTTTGGTTTGCCTCATTATTTAGGTTTTCCAAGCGGATTTATTGGTGTTTTGATGGCTGGTGTTTTAGGATATGTTTTAAGTAAAGCAACATACGAAACTCAAGGTATTGGCATAGCTTGGACTATTCATTTTGTTCAAGACATAATTATATTTACTGCATTATTTATGATGAATATTAAAGGTTAAAAGTTATTGTTTTTCTTTATGCTTCAAATGCTTTTTAAATTGGTATAGGTAATCCCCCAAAAACTATAAAAAAGTTACATCCAATGCAGCATTTTTAAAAATGAGATTGTCAAATAACTGAAACCATAAAAATATAATTATTATGAAAAAAACAATTTTAAAAATGAAGCCAATTGTAATATTGGCAATGATTTTAAGCCTAGGTATTACAAGTTGTAAAAAAGGCTGGTGGGGTTACGAAGATGGACCCGGAGGCGGAGGTAATGGGGGCGGAAATGATCCTAAAACGCATGTGCAAGGAACAGTGTATCTCCAAGAATGTGGCCTTGGAATTTACGGAAATGGCCTTTGGGTTAGGTTAGATGACGGAACTTTACTACAGCCTTGCGATCAATCGTTTCAAACTTTAGTACCTATTGAATTAAATGTAGGCGATAGGGTAGAGTTAAGCTACAGCGGTTACAAAGGTTCTTATCCTAGCTTTGAAAAAGAATGCAAAACAAAGGTGATTTCTTTTAAACGAGCAACCATCGATTTTATTAATGTATTAGGAGGTAAAACTGATGGCTGTCAAAATATTCCAATTCTCGAAAATTTTGAAGAGCGTGATGCTGCCATGGTAACTGTTTTAGATGCAAAAGTAGTAGATAGTAAACTAAAATTACATATTGGCTACAGTGGTTGCAGCCCTGATAACAAGAGATTTAGCGCCATAGCTATTTTAAACTATTCTAACGATATACCAACTTATGAAATTAAATTGATTGATTCAAATCCAGAATTGTGTCAAGCTTATTTTACTGATGACTTATGTTTTGATTTGGAATCAATTAGAAAACCTTCATCTAGCAAAAGAGTTAGGATAATACTTAGTGGAAGCAATCAAATATTTGAGTTTTAGTTTCTCTGATTTTTGCTCGAAAAAGGGTTGTTAGAATTATTTATAACCTTTAAACCTAAAGGTAAATAGTTGGTTATTAGTTATCCAACTATTTACCTTTTGTAAAATAAATTAGAACAGAAAAAATAATAACTGACTATCATTTCTTAACTAAAGTTAAATTTTTTGTGGTTCAAGATTATCATTTTTGTGCTCGGTTTTTATAGCAATAACATGGCTTTAAGAACTCTTTTTATTATCAATTATTGGTTATCAAACTATTTTCCTTTTTGTAAAATATAATTAGTACTAAAAAACCAATTTAAACAAATACCAATTCAGAGTAACTTTAAATAATTGAGTTTAAAACATAACAATGATAGAACAAGCAATAAAAAAATCGTTTGATAAATATTTAGATACCCCATTGGCAGTTTGGGTTAACTTTGTTAATCAATGCGAAAGGGTTGAATTTAAAAAAAATGAAATCATTAAACATTCTCATCATCCCGAAAAATACGCATATTTTATTTTAAGTGGTTCATGTGGTGTTTTTTTGTGGAAAGACAATAGTTTTGTTTGTTTGGATATAACCTTAGAAAATGATTTTTTTAGTGACTATTTTTCATTAGTAAATGGTAATCCCTCGCCATTAGAGACAGTAGCCTTAGAAAATACAACTGCCTTACGCATTAGCAAATCAAAAATTGATATGATTAAAAAAAACAAAATGGGGTTCCGTCTTTTTTTTATTCGAATGGTTGATTTTTTTCTTAGCAAACAACAACAACAAATTGATTTATTAACCAAAACTGCTGAACAACGATATATCGAAATGCTTGATAAGCAACCGCAAATAATTAAACGTATACCTCAAAAGCATATTGCCTCCTATTTAGGCATACGAACTGAAAGTTTTAGTAGGATCAAAAAAAAATTGATTCAGCCTTCATTTGTTAACCTTAGTTAATTTTTTTGTGGTTTAAACTTCTCATTTTTGCACTTGATTTTTGAAGCAATAGCAAGGCTTTAGGATGGTTTTATAAAAATTTATTTATAAGTTATAAATAAATAAAATTAACAATTCAATTGCAACTTTTTACTTAAAGGTTTGCATTAATTGATTGGTTTTTGTACTGAAAAAATTACTATATTAAATTAGCTTATATTCACTTTTATGTAATTTAATTATAGTGTTTAATGATAGAAATAAGCATAAAAAATAGATAGAACTTAACTTAAACTAAACATAAAAAAAAAAAAAAACATGAACACAAAAAAATTATTTTATTCATTTCTTTTCGGAATTTCAACATTATTTGGTCAAACAGTAAAAGGCCAAGATTTAGTTTCGATAAATGTTGGAACTACTTTACCCAAAATCACGTATAACTCTGCTACTAGTGAATTAACAGTTCAAATGACAATAAGAAACACTGGTTTTTTTAACTCAACAGAATTTGATGTGGCCCTTTTTCTTAAAAATGTAAATACTAATCAAGAAATAGAAATTGACAGGACTAGCCAATCGGGTTTATCTTATACGCAAGCTAATAATGCCAATACTTTACAAATAACAAATTGGAAGGTTAAATTGGAAAATAAAAGCCAAGTTCCATCTGGCGATTACAAGGTTATAGCTAAAATTAACGACAACAAAAACGCCACAGAAACAAATTATAATAATAACAACGAAAACTTTGGTAACGAAAGCTTTAAATACGAAAAAAGCACTACTTCAATTGCTAGTTCATTTGAACAAAAAAGTTTTACTATTTATCCAAATCCATCCACAGGATTTATTAATTTGGCGCTTGATAATTCATTGAAAAATGATAAAAATGCAACCATTGAAATTTTTAATGCCATAGGAAGTAAAGTTCAACAAGTATTGGTTTCTGATGCTCAAAAACCAATTGATTTAACATCTTTTGCTAAAGGTGTTTATTATGTAAAAATAACTAGTGAAAATAAAAAATACACTCAAAAAATTTCCATTTTGTAAAAATAATCAAGTAAGTTAAACAGTTAAGTAATTAATTATCAATTTAAAGGCATGGAGGTTTTAATAAACCAAAATGCCTTTTTTTATGGTTATACATTTTGATTTACATATTAGGTCAATGCATTCAACCAAATAACAAGTATCGCACCTATGAGGCTTTGGTTTGGTGAGTTTTTTGTTTTTTACCATACTGTCGCTCCTAATGAGCTTGCCTAAGCTTGATGTTTTTAACCTACCTTTTTTGTTTTTAGTAATTCAGCTTATTGAAACTAAAAGTAGGTTTAAATTTTACTTTGATTTTTATTCTTTTATTAGCATGTTTACATTTAGTTTTCAAAAAATCTAGATGTATATGTATTCACACCTTGAAGTTGAAGTTATTTTTAATAAATAGACAATGAGACAATTAATTTTAAACACATTTTTTTGTTTTCTGGCAGTAATTTGTTTTGGACAAAGCAATTCAAAAGCTGAGTTAATGTATAAGCCAAAAAATCTTGATGAAGCAGTGTTTCAACTCGAAAAAATATTTCATGACACAACAAAACTGAAAATAATGGCTATGACTGAAGGCCAATTTATTAGTAATTTTCATTTTAGTTTGGGCATATGGATAAGAAACAACTGGGAACTTTGGAAAGGTGGAGAACTATCAAAATATTTTAATTCAATTGGCATTTTTCATCCAGATGATATGTCGGGCATAATTATGACTTCGTATTACAGACACTTGAAAGGAATAGACCGAGATTTAGATAAACAAGTTGAAAATTACCAAGACCACTGGAAAGCAGCAAACGAACATTTTAATAAACTGAAAACTGATACAGCTTATAAACGACAAGTTAGAGAAAGACTAGACTCTGTAAACATTGAAAGATTAAATAAGAAAAAAGCAGAATGGACTGCAAACAAAGTCGTAACTGGATACTTAGGTTATCAATGTGGTTTTATTGACCTTGGTGAACAAACAAAAGTAAAAGGAACCATTTTAAGGTGGGACGGAAACAAATTGATAATTAAAATAGTTGAATATTTTGAAGAGAAAAAAAAGAAAAGGGTTATTAAGTGTAATGCCATACAAAATGACATGGTAATTATTTATAACCACGAATATTTTAGCCTTGTAGAATAAAAAATACTGCCAATACTTAGCCTATGTTAATGTATAGCAATGCATTCAACCAAATAACAAGTATCGCCCCTGATGGGGCTTTGGGTTGGTGGGATGGTTACATTTTTACCATACTGTCGCTCCTATGGAGCTTTTAGTTTAAGGTTTTATATTTGTTTGGTGTTTTAGAAAAATTCGTGTTGCTTATTGCTTGTTCCTAGCGGTTGCTGAGCGAAGCCGAAGCGTTGTTTATTACTTATTTTTCCTAAGTTGTCATGCCGTAGGCATCTTTCTTAACTAACAAAAGCATTTCCATAACTTATTTAGCCATTTTTGATTACCGATAAATTCAAAATTTACACTTAAAGTAAAAAAATACGGTTTTAGATTGAAACAATTAGCTTTTAGTGTAGGAAAATGGACTTTTAAACTCAAACAATAGGGTTTTAAAATAAAAAAATGGGGTTTTGATGCGAAACATTGTCATGTTAAAGTTAAACAATGACATGTTAAGTTAAAGCAATACGCTTTTAGTTTTAAACAATAAGGTTTTAAAATAGAAAAATGAGGTTTTGAGGTTAAACAATGCATTTTAAAACCAAACAATAGACTTTTTGATGGAAAAATAAATTGGGTGTATTAGTAGTGAAAAGATAAAATGACAAACGTATTTTTATACTAAAAATTAAAATGATACATTTGATTAAATGATAACTCATGAATAATTATTTATTTTATACTATGGAACAAATAGCAGCAAGTAATAGTAGCGCAGCCGAAAGTGCCAAAGGCATATTAACTTTGGTAAAAGGTAATTACTACGATGTATATATAGAACGTGCTACAAGCGCAGGAGGGTTAGGCAAAGCGGGTAAAATTACTGCTACTGCACCCGAAAATGTCAAACAAAATTCCAATGTTGCTTTAACAGTATATCCAAATCCAGCTAATAATACTATTTTTGTTCAATACAATTTGGACATAATGAATATGGAAGCATCAATTGAAATTACTGATGTAACAGGTAAAACAGTCCTTACAAAAATAGTTAAGAATACCAATGGAATTTTAGAAGTAAATTCTGCACAATTAAATAGCGGTTTCTATTTTGTAAGATTAAGTAATGGTAGCACTTTAAATATTACTAGTAAAATTATAATAACACACTAAACTAAAACCCCAACGAATTATTGTATTTGTTGGGGTATATTTTTATTATGAAAAATATAATAATTTTATTGATATCCCTGTTGCTATGTAATAATATTTATTCTCAAAAGTACTTTTCAAAACTATTTGATGTAAATAATGAATGGGAAATTTTAAACGAATGTAGTTTTGATGAACAAAAAAATTTGATTCTATTAGGTCAAAGTGTTAACTTTTTTGTCAATGATTCTAGTAAACTTGGTAAAATATTTATTTTAAAATTAGATAATAATTATACAGTTATAGATAAAATAGATATTAGGGAAAGTGACCAAAAATACACTTTAGGTACATTTGTTAAAAATTTGAAGAATAAAATTGTTTATGGTAAGTCGGATACAACTGGAAAAGATTTATACGGCTCTTATTTTTTAAGTACAGTCAATAATAAATTTAAAATATCAAATATTGTGCAACTTAAATTCTATCCTAATACATTTAGAACAAATGGAGATGCCTACTATATTAACAACAAACTATACTTTTTCTGTGCTGACTATACCACTTTTGTGGCTTCCAAGCTTAAACTTTCTATGCATTGTATGGATACCAATGGTAATTTATTGTGGGGTAAAATATTTCAAGACAAACGCTGCTATACCAATAATGTGGTGCAAACCAAAGACGGTAATTTTTTATTGGCAGGGTTAAAATATTATGGTGAAGGATCTGGAGGTGATGATTCTGCCTTTGCTTGGTTTGCAAAAGTTGATACTTTAGGGAACATACTTTGGGAGCAGGTATTAAACAGGGGAAGCGACTTAATGTGTGAATACGTGTGGGCAACTAATGCTAATGGAAATATCTATTTAACAGGTACTAATTATGCCAATTATCCTTCAAGTTGGTATAGAACTGTTTATGGTGATTCCTCATTTAGTTATATGCTAAAAATAAATGAAAATAATGGAAAAATAGAATGGCAAAAACGGTTTTTATATAGTATTAATCAAACTAGAGGTTTAATGTCTTCTATGGGCGGAATGACTTACTATAATGGGAGCTTATATAGTTTAATAAGGCATAATTTAACCAATACAAGCAATCAATACGTAATGTTTGCTAAGTTCGATTTGGAAGGAAATATGATTTGGAAACGCCTTTTTCAGCAGGGAGATTACAGCAACCGTGCTTACAGCCTTACACCAATAGATGATGGTTTTTTAATATGTGGCGATGCTAAAGACAGTACCAAAGCCAAAGGTGACTCTGATGCTTGGTTAATAAAAACAGACAGCAATGGCTGCATTATACCAGGCTGCAATGCTAAAGACAATGTGGTACAAATAATTAACCCTGAAAAAGTATTTACAGTTTACCCTAACCCTGCGCAAAATGAAATAAATGTAAACACTGAAAATTTGGATATAAAAATAGAAAGCCTAGCTATTTATAATATGCAAGGGCAGTTGTTTAAATTTCGACAAGCTCAATTACCAGAAAAGGAAATAACAAAAATTAATACAGAAGACTTAGCCAATGGCAATTATTTATTAATTATTACCACTAACAAACAACAAATGGCAGGTAAAAAATTTGTGGTGGAAAGGTAAGGGAATAGCTTCTGGCAACTGGCTTCTGGCAACTGGCACAACAACAACAAACGTCATTCTGGAAGCATCTTCTTGGCTGTAAATGATTACTTGCCATTAGCTAACTTGGTTTCGTCATTGCGAGGCACGAAGCAATCTCTCTGTGGGATTGCTTCGTGCCTCGCAATGACGACCTTCACCAGGGATTATTAAACTATTTTGACCAGGCTGATAATGCATTTATTTCCGCCTACCGGAAACATAATAAGGATGGGAGTTTTG
>JBGSBN010000013.1:0-30903 GCA_041730515.1 Methylacidiphilales bacterium
CCAACATTAGGTTTACCTATAATACTTACAAAACCAGCACGAAACGACATTTTTTTATTTTTTATTAGGATTGCAAAGAAACAGTATTATATTTGCACTCCCAAAAACAAAAGAATTATCCTTCTAAAAGTTTAGAAATAACCCTTACATTTTGGCTTAAAAGACAAATTACCACATTTAACGATACATCGCGGAGTGGAGCAGTGGTAGCTCGTTGGGCTCATAACCCAAAGGTCGTAGGTTCGAGTCCTGCCTCCGCAACTAAAAGCCCAATATAAATTGGGCTTTTTTGTTTTTATTTTCTGTCGTAGGTTCGATTCCGGAAGCTTTCGGAACTGCGTTTGCAACTAAAAGCAAATGGGTTTAAGTAATTGTTCCAAACACTTTTTTTATTTCCAAAGTCAATTGCGCTTATTTATTACATCCCACCAAATTCGGTTATTCCGTAAAAGCCAACATGTAAAAGAACCTAGGCTACAGAATGCTTTATCTCGACCATTATTAAAGAGTTAAGTCAAATTCTATTTTTTAAAATTAGCCCAAATCCTTTAAGTAGTGGAATAGCTGACCATAAAAATTGCATTTTGTTTTATAAAATGGATCTTGATTTATATAATTTTTGTTTTTACCACAAAGTAGTTCCCCTCCTCGGAGGGGTTTGGGGTGGGTAATTACGGGTTATAAAAATCAATAGTAAAAGCAGCAAACTTTTAAAGCTCTTAGATTCCAATAAAAGAAAAAATATTTGATATATTTGAAGTACAAAAATGCACTTAACTAATTTTCGTTTTTACAGCCCGAAAAAATACCTTCTTAATAAGCCTTTAAAGGTTTTGCGTTCCAGAAGTACGGGTAATGGGCTGGGTTATGGTTTTTTTTATTAGGAGTTATTCTGATTAGCTTTGCTCAGTGCCATGTAAAGGTAAAGATTCAGACAAAAAGTACGTGTAAGGAGTATCTGAACGGTATTTCAGAAATGTGGAAATTGGACTCATTAGGTTTAACAGGTTCTAGGAATGATTTTTATTTAGTTATTCTTGAGGAGTGTGATTTAGTGGGGCTTAATTGGAAAGAAATAGAACCCTTTTTCGGAAAGGCAAACAAAGAAGGTAGTTTGTTTAGTTGTTATTCTTATAGATATTATTCAAAAATTGATTCAATTTACACAATTCCTGTAAGAGAGTTTATAGAAATCGATGTTGATAATGATAAAAGAAAGATTATTAGATTTAGGAGGGGATATAATGACTTTTTCATATTAAGGTAGTTTGCTTCACCTAGATACCGAACGTTCAAACCCTGCAAAGCTAGTGCTAGTCATTGACATGTTCAAAACAACAAAAAGAAAAATACCAAACAAACCGCTTTATGCAAAAACTAAAGGGTATTTTACTTTTTTAAATTCTTAGTTTTATATAAAAACTTTCCAAAAACAAAAAAGCCTAACATTTAAAAATGCTAGGCTTATGTTACCTTCGTTGGTAGCCTCAACGGGAATCGAACCCATATCAAAAGTTTAGGAAACTTCTATTCTATCCATTGAACTATGAGGCCAAAAAAGAAAAGCTAACGATTAAATTAGCTTTTCTGAAATACTATAAATAAAAAATATTAGTTTGCTTTTAAGCCTAATACTTCTGCCATTTTTGAACCAATTTCTGCAGGTGAATCAACTACATGAACACCACATTCTGCCATAATTTTCATTTTAGCAGCAGCTGTATCTTCGTGTCCACCAACAATTGCACCGGCATGACCCATTCTGCGGCCTGCAGGGGCAGTTTGACCAGCTATAAAACCTACTACAGGTTTTTTGTTACCATTGGCTTTAATCCAACGTGCAGCATCAGCTTCGTAGCTTCCACCAATTTCACCTATCATAATAATGGCGTCAGTTTCAGGATCGTTCATTAATAATTCAACTGCATCTTTAGTTGGGGTTCCAATAATTGGATCACCACCAATTCCAATTGCGGTAGAGATACCTAAACCGGCTTTTACAATTTGATCGGCTGCTTCGTAAGTTAAAGTACCCGATTTAGAAACAATTCCTATTCTACCCGATTTGAAAACAAAACCTGGCATAATTCCAACTTTGGCTTGACCTGGAGTAATAACACCTGGGCAGTTTGGACCAATTAAAGTACAACCACGAGATCTAATATACTCTTTTACTGGAATCATATCAGCAACCGGAATACCTTCAGTAATACAAATAATTACTTTAATTCCGGCATCAGCGGCTTCCATAATTGCATCAGCAGCAAAAGCTGGTGGTACAAAAATAATAGATGTATTAGCACCTGCTTTTTCAACCGCATCTATTACTGTATTAAACACAGGTCTATCTAAATGATTTTGACCACCTTTACCAGGAGTAACACCACCAACTACGTTGGTTCCGTATTCTATCATTTGTTGAGCGTGAAAAGTTCCTTCGCTACCTGTAAATCCTTGAACAATTACTTTTGAATCGTTATTTACTAAAACTGCCATTGTTATTTTTTTAAAAGTGTGGCAAATATGCTATTTTATTTAAATAAAACTAACAATTTAATCCACTTTAGTATATTAATTTTATACTGTTTTAGGGCACAATCTGCTATTGTTTATTGATTTAGTCATAAAAAAATTAAAATCATGAATTGATATAAACTGTTTTTTCTGTTGTTTGGCTTGTTAGTTCGTCCATTTTCTTAAACAAAAGATCCTTTAAAATAGGTTTGGTTAAATATTCGTTCACTCCAACTAAAATACATTCTTGCATTTCATTTGGGTCTGCATTAGCCGAAAGGGCAATGATTGGAACATTATTATCAGGAGCAAATTCGCCACCCATTCTTATAAACTTAGCTAGTTCCAAACCACTCATGTCGGGCAATCCTAAATCAATTAGAACCAAATCGATGTTGTGGGTGGCCAATACCTCAAACGCTTCTTTTCCTTTAAATACCGGCATCACTTTATGGCCTTTGCGTTCTAATATTTTTTGTAAGGTATAGCTATTTGTTAAATCATCCTCTACCAATAAAATGGAAAGAGGCCTAGCATATTCATGGCTATTCAGTTCATTTTTATTGATATTTAATTGATTATCAAAAGCAACATCGAAAAACACTGTGGCTTTGCAGCCCATGGTACTATTGTTTGTTAAATCAAAAGTCCCATTTAAACGCTCCATGTATTTTTTTACAATATAAAGCCCTAAACCAAAACCATTATTTTCCTCTTTTTTATTATTGGAAAGCACAAGGTCTTTTAAAAGTTTTCCATTTAATCCCCTACCCTCGTCAATTACCGAAATAAAAAGTTCGCCTTTAGTTCCGTTTGAGTTACTTTGGATATTTAAAATTTTGATTTCAACTTTAATAACTCCTTTGTCGCTAAACTTAAGCGCATTATTAAGTAAATTCTGAATGATGGTGATTATTTTATCTTTATCTGCCATAATAAAATGAGGCAAATCGGGGGAAATAAGTTGAGAAAAAAGGATGTTTTTTTGCTTACATTGAATTTGAAAAGTGGAGAAAATAGTATGGAGTGTTTCCACTAAGTTAAATGGCGTATTAACCAACTTATCGTTTTTAGCATCTATTTGAAGGTAGCTAACCATGTTATTCATACTAAAAATTAAATCATTGCCAGAGGCATTAATACCTGAAAGAAAATCGCGGAGTTCGGTTAAATTTTTACTTTCATTAGCCAAATAACTAAAGTTAATTAAGGAGTTAAGCGGAGTGCGTAGCTCGTGGTTAATTCTATTTAAAATATGGCTTTTGGCTGCCGATGATATTTCTAAATTTTTACGTTTTTTCTTTTGTGTAAGGAAATAAATAAATAATATGGTAATAAGACCTAAAAACACAATGACACAAATTAAACCTAACAAAACCACATTTTTACGCTGTGCTACAATGGCATTTTCAATTAATGTTAACTTGTTTACCTTGTTTTCTGCATCTAATTGGGTAATGGTTTCATCTTTTTTGGCCTTTTCAAATTCCGAACGAACACCCTCTATTTCAGCACCCTTATTGGCACTTAATACTTGTTTTTCATTACTTTCATTTAGGTAATAAAATGCTTTTTCCTTATCGCCTTTTTTATTGTACAAATTACTTAATTGCTTGCAAGCATCTGCATATTCGATGGCATAATTATTTTGTTTTGCCAATTGAAGCGACTGTTCAGCAAAATAAATGGCACTATCCAATTTATTAATTTCATAATAAGCGCTCGAAATATTTAAAGCCGATGTAGTAACATTTAATTTATCGTTTGATTTGTTATCGTATCCATATGATTCTAAAAGAAATGGAAAAGCTTTTTTTACTTGCTTTTGCGCTAAATAAATAGTTCCAATATTATTTAGTACAGTTGAAATATCGTTTGACAAATTGTTTTTTCTAAAAACCTCTAAACATTGGCCGTAATGAAACAAGGCTCTCAAATAATCGCTATTTTCCTTATAAATATTTGCTAAATTATTACCAACCCTGGCATAGGCAATTTCATCGCCCAAATCCTTCAGTAAGTTGTATGATTTATTATAATAAAATGTGGCTTTTGTATTATCGTTAATATTTGAATACAAGGATCCAATTTGGTTACACGCCAGTGCCACACGTCTAGGATTATTTGCCTTTTCGCCCTTACTTAAGGCTCCTAAATAATAGCGCATTGCTTTGGTATAATCCGATTGAATAAAATACAAATTACCCATGTTTTGATAAGCCCAGGCAATGGTGTTATCGTCATTTGATTTTAAAGCATACGATACTGCAAATAAGTATTTTACCTTGGCCTCTTTGTATTTTCCATTACTTCTATCAATATAACCTAAAATAACATGTGCACCGGCCAATCCTTTACTGTAACTCAATGCATTCGACATTTTTAAGGCCTGTTTTGCATAATTAATGGCAGCAGAAGTATCGGTTTGTTTTATAAGTTCGGCCAAGCCAATATAAATATCTACACGTTGATTATCTTTTGCAAACGGAAGCAATGACTCTAAACTATCTTTTTCACTTTCTATTTGGGCATATAAAAAGTTATAAGGAAGTAAGAACACCAAAGTAAAAACAATTATCGATTTGATTTTTAACATACTAGATTCTTTTTAAAGGCAATACTTTATTCTAATTTTTGCAAACAAATATATTTAAATAAACGCTTATGTGGTATAAAATAAAATATAATGGATTGATTTTTTATTAAATAACTACTCCCCATATTTATAAACATTCGATTGTATATGAAAATATTAACTTAGCAGCTTTCAATTATGGCTAAAACTTCAACTTCGTTTTTTTGTAAAAATTGTGGCGCTTCATCTAGCAAATGGGTAGGAAAATGCAATAGCTGCGGTGAGTGGAATACTTTTGTAGAAGAAGTAATTCATAAAGAAAAGCCTGATTATAAAAGTACTTGGAAAGATACAGGCGGAAATACCCGAGCTCTAAAACCAGTTCCAATTAACCAAGTAGAGCAAAAAAATGATGTACGCATTGCATTAAAGGATGGAGAAATTAGCCGCGTATTAGGAGGTGGTTTAGTACCTGGTTCAGTTATTTTAATTGGTGGAGAGCCCGGCATAGGCAAATCTACACTTTTGCTTCAAGTTGCTTTGCAATTTAGCGGTTTAAAAGTACTTTATATAAGTGGCGAGGAAAGTGATACACAAATAAAAATGCGTGCTGAAAGATTACCTTTTACCAACGATAATTGTTATTTATTTACCGAAACATCTACTCAAAAAATTGGCAAAGCATTTCAAGAACTTCAACCTGATATTGTAATTGTAGATTCAATTCAAACACTTCAAAGTGAGTTAATTGATGCTACTCCCGGAAGCATTTCACAAGTGAAAGAAACCGCTAGCGATATGATTCGATTTGCAAAAGAAACCGGAACTCCAGTTTTTTTAATTGGCCATATAACCAAAGATGGAACCATAGCTGGTCCAAAATTATTGGAACACATGGTTGATACTGTTTTACAATTTGAAGGCGACCGCCACCACGTTTATAGAATTTTACGCACTACTAAAAACCGTTTTGGAAGCACTAGCGAAATTGGTATTTACGAAATGCAAAATGGTGGTTTACGCGAAGTCTCCAATCCATCGGAAATTTTAATAAGTCAGCGCGATGAAGCTTTAAGTGGAGTAACAATAGCTGCTACTATTGAAGGCATGCGCCCATTATTAATTGAAACACAAGCCTTGGTGAGTCAAGCTGTATACGGAACTCCACAACGCAATAGCAATGGTTACGACACCAAACGTTTAAACATGCTTTTGGCTATTTTAGAAAAAAAATGTGGTTTACGTATGGGCATGCAAGATGTGTTTATAAATATTGCCGGAGGTTTAAGAGTAGAAGACCCCGGAATTGATTTAAGTATTATTGCCGCAATTGTTTCGAGTTACGAAAACATAGCCATTGATAGTAAAATTTGTTTTGTAGGCGAGGTAGGTTTAAGTGGAGAAATTAGAGCAGTTAACCGCATTGAGCAAAGATTAAGCGAAGCAGAAAAACTAGGTTTTACAACTATTTACTTATCAAAATTTAATAAGCTACCTAAAAATACCGCCATTAAAATAGTGCAAGTTGGTAAAATTGAAGAAATGCTAAGTTTTTTATTTGGGTAAAAACTCAATAAAAACTTCACCGCAAACAAGCCATTTTATTAGCCTCTAAGCCAATTGAACTAAAATCATTTATCACTTTCTTTTCCACACGCTTTATAGTTTGGTGGCAATAATTATCTTTGCCCAATTTTAAGCAGTTCCATTGATGAACATTGCTTTAGATTGCTCCATTCAATCAACAAATTATAAAAAATGCCTAAAGATACCAGCCTTAAATCAGTACTTATTATTGGAAGTGGACCTATTATTATTGGTCAAGCATGCGAATTTGATTATTCGGGAAGCCAAGCTGCTCGTTCATTAAAAGAAGAAGGAATTGAAGTTACCTTGATTAACTCTAACCCTGCTACTATTATGACGGATAAAGTTACGGCAGATAACGTTTACCTATTGCCATTAACAGTTGAAAGTATTGAACAAATTTTAAAAGAGCGCCATATTGATGCAGTTTTACCAACAATGGGAGGTCAAACAGCCTTAAATTTAGCGATTGAAGCAGATGAAATTGGGCTTTGGGATAAATACAACGTGCGTTTAATAGGTGTTGATATTGCTGCCATTAATACCACAGAGAACCGAGAATTATTCCGACAGAAAATGATTGATATTGGAGTTCCTGTAGCACAATCAAGAGTTGCAAATTCATTTTTAGAAGGTAAAGAAATTGCTCAAGAAATAGGTTTTCCATTGGTTATTCGTCCTTCATTTACCTTAGGTGGAAGTGGTGGCGGATTTGTTAACGAAAAATCAGAACTAGATGCTGCTTTAAAACGTGGTTTAGAAGCTTCGCCTACGCACGAGGTTTTGGTTGAAAAAGCATTATTTGGTTGGCAAGAATATGAATTAGAGTTATTAAGAGATAATAACAATAACGTTACCGTAATTTGTACCATTGAAAATTTTGACCCAATGGGAATTCATACTGGTGATTCAATTACAGTGGCACCAGCAATGACATTGAGCGACAGCACTTACCAACGTATGCGCGATATGGCTATACACATGATGCGCAGTATTGGAAACTTTACAGGTGGTTGCAATGTTCAATTTGCAGTAAACCCCGAAGATGAGCAAATTATTTCAGTAGAAATCAACCCTCGTGTTTCGCGTTCCTCGGCATTAGCAAGTAAAGCTACTGGTTATCCAATTGCAAAAATTGCCGCTAAGTTGGCTATTGGTTATCATTTAGATGAGTTAAAAAATCCAGTTACAAAAACTACTTCAGCATTTTTTGAACCAGCTATTGATTACGTAATTGTAAAAGTACCGCGTTGGAATTTTGATAAATTTAAAGGTGCCGACAAAACTTTAGGACTGCAAATGAAATCGGTAGGCGAAACCATGGGAATTGGTAGAACCTTTACCGAGGCATTACAAAAAGCAATTCAATCATTAGAAATTAAACGCAATGGTTTAGGTGCTGATGGATACGAACAAAAGAAATTAGAAGATATAGTTGATAAACTAAAAAATCCAAGTTGGGATAGAATATTTGCAGTAAAAGATGCGTTGAGTTTAGGTGTTCCTATTTCATCGGTAGAAAAAATGACACGCATTAGCCGTTGGTTCCTGAACCAAATTAGCGATATGGTGCATTTAGAAAATACAGCCAAACGTTTTAACATAAACAATATGCCTAAAGAGGTAATGATTGAGTTAAAACAAAAAGGTTATAGTGATGCGCAAATAGCACATTTATTAGGTGGAAATACTGAAGAAGACGATGTTTGGAACTTGCGTACACAAATGAATGTGAAGCGTGTTTACAAAATGGTAGATACTTGTGCGGCTGAATTTCCATCGCCAACCAACTATTTTTACTCTAGCTTTGACCAAGAAGATGAAAGTATAGTTAGCGATAAAAAGAAAGTAATTGTTTTAGGTTCAGGACCAAACAGAATTGGCCAAGGAATTGAATTTGATTACTGCTGCGTGCATGGGCTTTTAGCCTCCAAAGAATGTGGTTATGAAGCCATCATGATTAACTGTAATCCAGAAACAGTTTCAACCGACTTTGACATGGCCGATAAATTGTATTTCGAGCCAATTTTCTGGGAACATATCCGCGAAATTATAGAAAAAGAAAAACCAGAAGGTGTAATTGTTCAATTGGGCGGTCAAACTGCATTAAAACTTGCTCGTAAATTACATGAGCATGGCATCAAAATAATAGGAACCAGTTTCCCTGATATGGATTTATCGGAAGATAGAGGTTCATTCTCCGATTTATTAAAAGAATTAGATATTCCTTATCCTAATTATGGTGTAGCCGAAGATGCTGACGAAGCAATTGCAGTAGCAAAAGTGGTTGGTTATCCTGTTTTAGTTCGCCCAAGTTATGTGTTAGGAGGACAAGGTATGAAAATTGTAATCAATGATGAAGATTTAGAAAAAGCAGTTATTGATTTATTAGGAGATTTACCTGGAAACCGAGTATTAATTGATCATTTTTTAGATAGAGCAGAAGAAGCAGAAATTGATTTGATTTGTGATGGCGAAACAGTTCACATAATAGGCATGATGGAACACATAGAACCTGCTGGGATTCATAGTGGCGATTCAAGTGCTGTATTGCCACCATTTAGCTTGAGCGAAAATGTTCAAAAACAAATGGAAGATATTGCCACAAAACTTGCCTTTAAAATGAATATTAGGGGTTTGATGAATATGCAATTTGCCATAAAAAACGAAAAAGTGTATGTAATTGAAGCTAATCCTCGTTCAAGTAGAACAGTGCCATTTATAGCTAAAGCATATGGAATAGCCTATGTAAATATTGCTACCAAAATAATGTTAGGCCATAATAAATTAACCGACTTTACTTTTGAAAGAAAACTAACCGGTTATGCAATAAAAGAGCCTGTATTCTCGTTCAATAAATTCCCTAATGTAAACAAAGAATTAGGACCTGAAATGAAAAGTACAGGAGAAGCAATTAGATTTATAAAAGATTTGAACGACCCTCATTTCCGTCAATTACGAAGCGAGAAGAGTATGTTCTTAAGTAAATAAAAAAAAGGCGTTAAATACAATATTTAACGCCTTTTTTATTTATTGAATTACAAGTTGTTTTACCGTTTGAATACCGTTATTATATATTGAAACGAAATAGACTCCTGGTTTTAAAACAGCACTGTTAAATTCTATTTTATTGGTTTCAATGATGTTTTTATTTAAAGCCATTTCATGTCCTAAAATATCAGTAACTTTAATAATAGCATTATCTATATTTAAACCTTCCAAGTAAAATAAATTGCTAGCTGGATTAGGGTAAATGCCAAAAAGATTTTCTTCGGCTACCTCTTCATTATTTAATTTCCAATTGGTAGTAAAACTATATACTATAAATTTCCCAAAATCGGGCTGTAAAGTTTTTGCAACAGCACCTGCTTCGTTTCTAATTCTTACAAAACCTGTTCCTTGAGCGGTATTTGCCCACCAATTTATTCCGTCTTCTCCTTCATCATTTACTACTAATTTATAAAACCCACCTAAAGTATAGGTATTACTAAATAAAGTATTTGCTTTATCAAAAGTTTTACTGTCAACTAGCTTTCCGTCAGAATCATATAATTGATAAGAGTTTTCTGCGGGATTATTATTGGTTTTTACATCGATGGTAAATTTACCAGTAACTACATCTGGCTTATTAAATGCCGATTCATATTTGTTATTATAAGCATATTCGTCAGTGGTGTTGTTTACACTTTTTATTTCAGCGTAAAATTTATTATTATTTTCAGTAATTCCATTATACCATAACCAATAAGTTGGTAGTGTTATAATTGCGGTGTCTAAAAAGGCTAAATTTCCTATCCAAGTATATGCTTGTTTAACTGTTGAATTGTTTAACCAATAATTGATTACCAAACTGGTTATGTTATTTTTTCCAGAGTTTTGAACTATAATTTTTGGTTGACTGCTAGTCGGGTTAAATTTTGCATTTACAATTTTATCGCTAGGTTCTATAACATCTAATATTCTGGCATCAATATTAAAACTTGGAACATCATAAGTCACCAATTGATGTGCAATTTGATATCTATAGTCGCCCGAGGTTTTATTAGGTATTGAAGCATTGTAATCAACTGTAATTGGAGTTCCAGGATTTACAAGCGATGTAATATTATTTTCTTTTAATAAAGAGCTTTGACCGGGACACCAACCTTGCCTGTCGTAAACCCAAGTTCCTCCTTGAGGAAAAACAGGATTTGAAGCACATCTTTGATAAATACTCCAACTAAATTCAGTACTTCCTCCATTAATATTTATTGAATGATCAATTGGTCCACCATTTGATTCAAATTCTCCCTCAGCACCATGACCTGTAATAGATGAGCGAATTTTAAATGCTTTACCTGTACTTAAAGTAGGAACAGAAATGGCAGAGTAAACTGACTCATTATTTATGCTCCCAATTGATGGTGAACCTGTTCTGTTTGTACCTTGCCAAATTTGATTAAATGCTAAAACTTTTCTTACTGGTGTGCCTACTACAAACCAAAATTCTACATCCATTTGTTCTTGATTTTGCCCACCTAGTGTCATCAAAATTCTTTTATTGTTTTTTAGTAAAGGCTCAAAATCACTTACATCAAAATACCATGTTTTGCCATTAATGCCTAAATCTAAACCAATACCATAAGGAGTTACAAACGACATTATTTCGTTATAAAAAGGGTAACGTTTGTAATAATTTAAATTACTCACACTTAACACACCTTCAGAGCTTACCGGAACTGATGAAATTATATTCCCACTGTCACCGTTTATAAATGTACTGTTTTCGGCTGAATAATAGTTTCTATATGTAGTATCAAGTTTTACTAAATCATTTGTTAAAGGAATAACATCTGCTTTTGAATCAATACTAAACTTTTCTATTAATGCAGTGTTTCTCGCTATAGAATCTAAAACAAATGTGTTTTGGATTGTTGAAGTATAATTTGCTTTAATAAATTTAATATTTGGTCTTTTATTGGTTTCAAAAAATGTTCTGTCTAGCTGTTCGCCTCTTTCAAATGTCCATATTAAGTTTTCGCCATTTAAAACCACATTCGATACATTGTTTTTAACTTGCTGCCCCATTGCTTCGTTAAACGGATAACAGCTTAATAAATTTGAATAAAAAGGATGTGATGAAGTAATTGGTTTTTTATACCAACCTAACACTATTGAATCTGGTAATTCTTTTTTAAAAATAGCCAATTCATTTATTTTCCCCTTGTAATTGGCGTCTTTATTTTGATTTTTTCCTAGCAATAAATTTAAAAGAGAAATGGCTTTTGTTAGTCCAGTTCCCGAATGCCAAAGCGCACCATTTAAAAAAATCTTCATTGTTCCAGTATTGGCATTTTTTGTAAAAGTCCAATGATTCCATTTTCCTCCTTGTTCTTGCGCAGTTGCTACTTTATTTATTCTGTCGTAACCACCTCCGGCATAACCACAATCAAAATATACATTGGTATTGCCGTGTGGTAAATGAATGTTCAACTGTCTTTCGTTTTCATTGGTTGGAAAACCATACAAAATAGTAGTTGTGGTAGGCATCACATTTGCATTTCCAAAAGCCCAAAACGAAATGGTAAGTTCTTTATTTATTTGAAAAAAACCAGTTGTATCTAATTTTAGAAAACCACTATTCATTAAATTTAATGCATAATTATTGGTTGCATATAACCCAACAGTTAATGTATCGGTATTTCCAGCAAAATTAATTGGATTTTGAGGAATTGTGTTTGTAAATGAAACTTCAATAATTAAATTTTGAATACCATCCCAAACAAAAGGTGTTTTAAAATGAATCACATTTTCTCCATTTACAAAATTGTAGTTTTGATTATAAACTTCAGTAAAGCCATTTAGAACAAGATTGCTTGATGATAAAAAAGTATTTGATACACCTTTTATTTTAATTTTTAAAAAATTAGCTGTGCCTCCATTGTTTAAAACATTCAATGTAATACCATTTATATTTCCTGCTGTAATTCCAGCTGAAATTAACTCAGAAGCTTTATAAATAATTTGAGATTTTCCTGAATTTTCGTTCGCTTTTATAAAGTTATTTACGGTATCATTTCCATTTTGTAGGGTGTAAACATTTTCAGAAATTACACTATCAATAACTACTTTTTGTTGAGTAAACCTTAAATAATCATAAGGCATTTTTGTGGTGTATTTAAATGTACTTCCTGTAAAATTATTGATTACATAGTTTGGTTGTGTAGTTAAAACAGCTTCTACTTTGTTCGAATCAACAATATAAGTATTACAGCTATAATCCCACTCCCCACAGCCTTGGTTACGGTTTGTACCATTTGAAATCAAAGCATTTTTACAACGCATATTGTATTTCATAATAATTTTTTCGTACGATAAATTATTAGTTGGAAAAGCAATTAGAGTATCTCTGGAATTACTTCCGTAATTAAATGTTTTAACTTTTATGGTGTCTCCAATCGATTGAGAAAAAGCAACAAACGAAATAAAAGTGAATAAGAAAATTAGTATTGATTTTTTCATGTTTTTGAATAAAAATATGACGGCAATATTAAATAAAAAGCCAATAAAAACTAATTTTAGAAATTTGATGAATATGTCATTTGTTATTAAAAAAGAAAAAGTATATGTAATTGAAGCTAATCCTTGTTCAAACAGAACGGTTCCTTCTATTGCCAATGTTTATGGAATAGCCAATGTAAATATTGTTGCTAAAATAAATTAACTGATTTTACTTTTGAAAGAAAACTAACTAGGCAATTAAAGAGCATGTTTTTATGTGCAAAATAACGCCCTTTTAAAACTAAAATACTACATCAATAGGACCAATCTAGTTATTATTGTTTGTCATAATTTAAAAACCGGATTTTAATCGACTGCTTTCAAGATTATTGAACAACATTAAATTTTTAAAAACAAAAAGGCTTTTTTGTTTAGGATTGAACAACAGAGCAAAAAAACAAAGGATTAAATTTTACTAACCACTTTAAATTATTGAGTTATTGATTGTCACATTTTTATTTTGCTGTAAAGCATTGTTAATTTAGTGATAAATTTAAATTACTATTGTTATCTAAAGTATAAAATAATGAAAATAAAATTTACTCTTTTGGCTTTGCTGTTTGCATTGAGCCATTATGCTAACTCTCAGCAATTAATGACCGAAAATTTTGATTACCCTTCGGGTAGTCCGTTAACTTCTAATGGTTGGACTATCATTCCAACAAGTGTTGTTTTGCCAATATCGGCCACAAACACCGGGTTATCCTTTACGGGTTACACCTTATCTGGAATAGGAAACGCAGCGAGAGTTGATACCACGGGTCAAGATTTGTACCGTGACCTTTATAACAGTACTACAACAGGAAGTTTATACACCTCATTTATGCTAAATGTGGCCAAAGCTACCACAACGGGAGATTACTTTTTTGCCTATTTACCGCAAAGTTCCACCACAGGATATACTGAAAGATTATTCATAAGGGCTGCCGGAACTGGGTTTTATAGAATTGGTGTTTCTAAAGGAACTGAAACTGTTGTTTACAGCACCGATAGTTTTGCTTTGAATAACACATCGTTAGTGGTGGTAAAATACCAATTCACAACTGGAAACACCAACGATACAGTTTCAGTATTTAATTTTACGGCTTCCATTCCAAGCAGTGAACCAACACCAACAATATTTACAGTTGGAGGAACTACAGCCGATGCCTCTACATTAGGAAGATTAGCTTTACGCCAAGGAACTGCGGCAAGTGCACCTCGTTTAACTATTGATGGAATTAGAACTGCTAATACTTGGGGAGAATTAAATGCCGCTACAAGTACCAACCAACCATCGCAGTTTAGCATAACTTTTTCTACCACCACCACTACATCAACCAGAATTACTTGGACAAAAAACGGAAACTATATTGATTCGTTAATGACAACCATGGTATTTGTTAAACCGTTAACAGCTATCACTATTGGCACACCAAACTTATCGCCAAGTGCTTATACTGCTAACGCTAATTTTGCCTTGGGAAGTTCATTTTATCAAAATGATGGTGCGGCTAAATGCACATTTTTGGGCGATAGTAATACTTTTTCATTATCAGGTTTAAACCAAAATACTTTATACCAAGTTTCTATTTTAACAGTTAGAAATTCTGATAGTGCTTATTCTGTTCCAACCAATGGAAGTGTTACTACTTTAAGCACAGCCCCAAGAGCAGTTACAGGTTTAAACTTTACAGCCTTAGGCCAAACAGGAGCAACCATTAACTGGACAAGGCCAACCGGTTATAGCACTGCCAGTAACACCATAGTAATTTACCTAAAAGAAGCATCAGCTATAACAACCGGAACCCCAAATACAAATCCTTTATTAATTAATGCAGATTCTAACTTTACCGTTTTGGGCTCTAAGTTTATGCTTGATTCAAACGCTCGTTGTGTTTACAAAGGCGATACTACTAAAGTAGTAGTTTCGGGTTTAAATCCAGCTACAAATTACTTCATAGCAGCTTATGCCATTAATGATATTGACTCTAATTACTCACCAGTTTTAAATGGTACCTTTAGAACCAACAGCCTTGGACCAGTAAATGTTAAGTCGGCCACTTTAGTTTCTTTAAGCAGTAATAATTGCAGAATATCTTGGACTAAAGACACGAGTTATAATAATGCTAATTTTACCACATTGGTGTTTTTAAAACAAGGTTCAAATGTGGTTCAAGGTTCGCCTAATAAAGATGTAGCTACTATTTTAGCAAACGATACATTTAGACTTGGTTCAACCTACCAAAACGACACCGCAGCATTTTGTGTATATAAAGGTGATTCCAGTTTTGTAACACCAGCAGGCCTAAATCCTGCTACTACTTATTTTGCATTAATTTATGTTGTAAGTGATGCTGATACATTGTATTCAAACCCAACCATCATTGGCGGTACAACAAGAGGACTTCCTCCAGAAAACGTTTCTGCCATTACAGTTGCTGGTATAACTACCACATCAACCAAAATATCATGGAACAAACCAAGCAGCTATACCAACGCTACTTTAACCACATTGGTATTTGTAAAAGCCTTTAACAGCGTTACTGGAGGCACTCCAACTAGAACTGTAAATTTTTATAATGCCAATGCCAACTTTGCATCGGTAGTTAGCACTCGTTACCAAAACGATACTGCGGCCAAATGTGTTTATAGAGGCGATACCAATTTTGTAAATATTACTGCTATTAATAATTTCACCAATTACCATGTTTTAATTTATGTAATTCGTGATGCAGATTCAACTTATTCAATTAATTCAGCAATAGGAACAGGAACAGCAGCGCCAAACCCACCTGCACCAACTTATTATACCATTTCGCAAATAAATGGTGTAAACTTAACTACTGGAACTCCTGATTCGCTAAATATAAGAGTGTCATTACGCGGAGTGGTTTACTGCCCTAATCAAAGAACAACCGGACAAGGTGGAATACAGTTCTTAATGCGTGATAACACTGGAGGTATTACCATTAATAATCCCGCTAATGCATTTGGCTATACACCAACTGAGGGAGATAGTATTTCGGTTTTTGGTATTGTTTCAAGTACAAGAGGTTTATTAACCCTAATTACTTTAGATAGTTTAGCCATTTTAGGAAATGGCAAAACATTAGCTAATCCTAAAATTGTTACCAAATTAAATGAATCTACCGAAAATGATTTGGTTAGAATAAATACGGTTAAATTTATTACAAGACAGGTTGGAAATTGGGCTGCAAATGGTAATTATTTAGTTGTAAATTTAAATAACGATACTTTTACGATTAGAACGTATAATAATACTGGACTTTTAGGAACTCCATTCCCAACTACTGCTTATTTCCATGTAAAAGGATTAGGATCGCAGGTTTCAAATAATACTGCACCTTATGCATTTATTGGCTATCAAATATTACCTCGTTATGCTGCTGACATTATTCCTTTCAATCCGCTTTCAACATTTGGTTTTGTTAATCCGGCTAATAATGCCAATATTACCATCCAAGGAGATACAGCTCAAACACTAAATTATATTTGGACCAAATCAATTAATGATGTGTTGACGCCAACGGCTAGTTATACTTTATTAGTTGATACTTTAAATGGAACTTTCAAAAATCCAATTACTACTTACCAAACAGGTAATGGCGGTTTAGATACCAATAAAGTATTTACATATAGTCAATTGCGTAATTTAATAACTTCGTTAGGTGTAGCTACCAACCAAAGCATTTCACTTAAGTTTAAAGTAATAGCAAATGCAAATGTATTTAGCATAAGTTCAGATAGCATAACAGTAAATTTTACTTTAGGAAGCATGGTAAGTGTTGAAAATAAATTAATAGCAGAACTATTGGTTTACCCTAACCCTGTAAACGACAAATTAATTATTCAATTGCCCGAAAATATTGGCAAAACAGCACAAATTGAATTGATGGACTTAACTGGAAAAGTTTTGGTATCCAAAACAATTAACGATATAAATAACTATATTTCAATTGATTGTAGTTCATTGAATACAGGAATGTATTTAATTAAATTACAAAGTGAAAATTTGGTTTTATCTAAAAAAATAATAAAAGAATAGCCTTTAAGTTTTTAGCTTTGATTGAGTCAAAGCAAAAAAGCCAAGTACTTCTAAATTAGTACTTGGCTTTTTTTATTGTTATATCCTATTATTTGATGGAACTCATTCCGCCATCTACTTGCAAAATTTGACCTGTTACCCAACTTGCATTCAGTAAATATTCCACCGCATTACAAATATCTGCAGTCGATCCAATTTTTTTCATTGGATGGCGTTCTTCAGCTGCCTTCAATTTAGCTTCAGCATTAATAAGTTTATCTGAAAGTGGCGTGGCAGTTAATGATGGAGCAACAGCATTTACCCTAATTTTTGGTGCGAATTCGGCCGCTAAACTACGTGTTAGTCCTTCCACAGCGCCTTTAGCCATAGCTATACTTGCATGAAAAGCCATGCCGGTTTGCATGGCTACAGTACTAAAAAGCACAATGCTTGCATTTCCAGCAGCTGTTAATTGTGGTAAATATTGTTTAATGGTTTTGGCTGCACCTAATGCGTTTATATTAAATTCGTTCAAATAATCTTCCGCTTTTAACGCTCTAAATGGCTTTAAATTAATAGTTCCCGGACAATAAATCAATCCATTAATTACACCTTCCACAGCAGGAAAGTTGGGCAATTCTTCGCTTATATCTACCTGATAATAAGTTACGTTAGTTAGGCTATTTAATTCATTTTCGTTCCTACTTAAAGCAATAACTTTATTACCCGCCTCTGTTAAATTTTTTGCCAATTGAAACCCAATTCCTGAGCTTGCTCCTACTATTAAATATGTTTGCATACTTTTAAAACACGCTTCCTGTCTTTTAGTTTTGTTCAATTTGATGTAATAAGTGTGCGTTTTTTTGCCTTCTAACTATTTATTGCCTCCTTTTGTGTAACCAAATTATTGATTTACATTTCAAAAACAGTATATTGGCAAAGCAAAAATGTTAAACAAAGCAAAAATATATTGGTATTGTCAGTTTGGTGGATGGTTCGTATTTATTTTAATTGAACTTATTACCTACATCAATGTGTTTGGATTTTCCTATTCATTACTAGCCAATGCATTGGCAAACTGGATAGCAGGAATTATTCTAACCCATTTTTACCGTCTTTTAGTTATAAAAGCCAATTGGTTAAACTTACCCTTACCAAAGCTTATTCCAAGGGGAATTATAATGATTATTTTAATATCAATACCTCTTACTTTATTAAATGTGGTATTAGATTTTTACACCCTTTCTAATGGGTCTGAACATATTGATATCGGCCATGAACTTTTATCGAAAATAGATTTTGCGGTTTTACCCATTTTCTTTTTCAATTTATCAAAATATGTATTTCTTTGGGCAATTGTGTACCACTTTTTTGTGTATTGGGAAAAATTACTAAAAACCGAAACCGATAAATTTGAATTACAAGCTGTTTTAAAAGAAACGCAGTACAATAATTTAAAAACACAGCTAAATCCTCATTTTTTGTTTAATTCATTAAATGGAATTAGAACTTTGGTGGATATTGACCCGGAAAATGCCAAAGAAGCCATTACACGTTTAAGCAGTTTGCTTAGGGGTTCGTTAAAAATGGAAAAAAACAAAACTGTTACCTTGGCCAATGAATTACAAACAGTTAACGATTATTTGTCTATTGAAAAAATTAGGTTTGATGAACGATTAAAGATTAGTTTAGAAATAGACGATAAAACACTCAACACCAATCTGCCTCCCATGATGCTACAAACTTTGGTAGAAAATGGAATTAAACATGGAATTAGTAACCTAAAAAATGGCGGAACCATTTTAATAAAATCGTTTCACAGAAATCAAAAAACTATAATTCAGATAATTAATACTGGCCAATACTTACCAAAACAAGAAGGTTCTGGGCTTGGAATAGAAAACACAAAGGAGCGACTTCGCATTTTGTTTGATGACAAAGCATCGTTTTCCATTGCAAACCTTGATGAAAAAAATGTAATTACAGAAATAACTTTACCATTATGATAAAAACAATCATTATTGATGATGAAAAATTAGCCAGAGAAGGCTTAAAAAATCTTTTAAAAGATTTTCCTGAAGTTGAAATTATTGCAGAAGCAACCAATGCAGATGAAGGTTTGGATTTAATTGACAAATTAAAACCACAATTGATATTTTTGGACATTCAAATGCCCGAAAAAACTGGTTTTGAAATGTTAGAAGAGTTAATTGAAACTCCTGCTATTATTTTTACCACTGCGTATAACGAGTTTGCTATTAAAGCCTTTGAGGTAAATGCGCTTGATTATATTTTAAAACCAATTGAAACAAACCGCCTTCGCGAAGCAATTGCCAAGGCAAAAAAACAAATTGCTGCAAGCGAGGAACTAAAAGGATCGGGAAAATTATCGGAAGATAGCCAAGTATTTATTAGAGATGGTGACCGCTGTTGGTATGTAAAACTAGCTGATATTAGGTTAATTGAAAGCAACGGAAATTATGCAAAAATTTTCTTTGATAAATACCAACCTTTAATTCACAGAACATTAAACTCACTAGACGAACGCTTAAGTCCAAAAATGTTTTTTAGGGCCAATAGACAACAAATTATTAACCTAAACTACATTGAAAAAATAGAGCCGTTTTTTAATAGTGGGCTATTATTTTACATGAAAGATGCTTCAAAAATTGAAGTAAGCAGGCGTCAGGCTGTGAAGTTTAAAGACATGATGAGTTTATAATATGAACGAATTATATTTGGTAAGCGTAAAAAAGCAATTTTTATATTATAAAAATTTAGGGGAAAAAGCTTTTGAACAAATAGAAGATAATCAGCTGTTTATTCAGGACAATGATGACACCAATAGTATTGCGACAATTGTAAAACACATGGCAGGAAATATGCTTTCGCGTTGGACAGATATTTTTAACACTGATGGCGAAAAACCTTGGCGCATGCGCGATGAAGAGTTTGAAAACGATTTAGATACCAAAGAAAATATGCTTATTACTTGGAACAAAGGTTGGGATTGTTTTTTTGAAACCCTTAATAATTTAGAAACGTCTGATTTAGAAAAAATTATATTTATTAGAAACGAAGGACATACTGTAATTGATGCAATTAACAGACAATTAGCGCATTACAGTTACCATGTAGGCCAAATAGTTTTTTATAGTAAACAGCTAAAACCTAGTACGTGGAACAGTTTGTCTATTCCAAAAAACAAATCTAACGAATACAATACCAAAAAATTTGCTTTAGAAAAAAGCATTAAGCACTTTACAGACAATGAATTGAAGTAAATGATTATTTCAATTCATTGTCTGAAATTAACCTACTCTCGCCAGCAGGCAAGTCATTTAATAATACATTTCCAATTCTCACTCGTTTTAAGCTAGTTACCAAATAATCAAGCTTATAACACATACGTCTAATTTGGCGATTTAAACCTTGAACTAAAATAATTTTAAAGGTACAATCATCTGTTTTTTCTACCACACAGGGCAAAGTAGTGTGTCCTAAAATTTCAACTCCCCTACTCATTTCATTAATAAAATTGCTTGTAATTGACTTATTTACAGTAACTATATATTCCTTTTCAACCTCACTTTTTGGATTGATGGTTTTGTTAAATAAATAGCCATCATTGGTTAAAATAAGCAAACCTTCCGATTCTTTATCTAATCTACCAACTGGAAACAACTTTTCCTTAAATGGAATAAAAACAGTTAAATTATCAGTGATTAATGGGTTTAATGTGCACTCTATTCTACGTGGTTTGTGTAGTGCGACATAAATAATCCTTTTTCCTTCTTGAATAATCTGAGCATTAAGTACTACCCTATCCGTTTCCTTTATCAATATGTTATCATTCACATTTACAGCATTTACCATTACATTATTTAATAAAATAATTTCTTTGGCATTAGCATTCGAAATTTGAAGTTTTTTAACTAATAAATATTGCAGTTTATCTCTGTACGACATTTTTAAAAAAAGTAAACGAGTAGGCAAATAAAAGGTAAATAATCACTAAAAATAAAACTTTCTACAAAACGATGCAAAACAAACAGAATTATTAGATATAAAGTATTGATTTAGCTAGTAACTTAACCATTGCGACAAAATAAATTATTCTTTGAATATTTTCAAGAATGGTTTTGGCAAAAATTTTAAACTTTAGCTCAATTTTTACAAAATTTAACGGTTTTAACGAAATTTTATTAAATTATTGAGTTAGAAGGAGCATTATTACTATTTTTTTTAAAACAATAAATTTTAAAAAAGCAGCAATTGCCAAAACAAAAAAGAACAACTTTTAAAGCGCCTTTTTAGCTTAATAAAACAATTTACTCCTAGTTGTTTAACTTCATACTAAAAACGGCTAAAATAAACCCTAAAACAAGCTAAAATACCGCAATAATCCAAGAAGTGTAGCCTTGCGACATTCTATCCTAACAATTGTTAGAAATCAGAAATACAAAACAATTAACAAAAACATTATCGAACAAAATTTAAGAATACAACTATTTAACTCATTTTGTGTTCATTAGTATTAAATGATCTACAAATTTCAATATCAATAAAAATATACAGCTTTTTAAAATGTGCGTTTAAGTGTTAGGTAATCAATATAAAAATTGAATGTTGCTCAACTATTTTCGCATGATAACATAATAAAAAATATTTTGATAAAGTATAATCAATACCAACTGCCAAATGGCCTCACCGTCATTCATCATTTTGATGATAGCACCCAACTATGTGTCTTAAACATGCTTTACAATGTTGGCTCTAAACACGAAAACCCTAATAAAACAGGTTTTGCCCATTTGTTCGAACACCTTATGTTTGGAGGATCTGTTAATATTGAGGACTTTGACACCGAATTACAAGATGCTGGAGGTGAAAGCAATGCATTTACTAGTAACGATATTACCAATTATTATTTAACACTACCGGCCAATAATATTGAAACTGGTTTTTGGTTAGAAAGTGATCGCATGTTAAGCCTCGATTTTACTCAAGAAAGTTTAGATATACAACGAAATGTGGTAATTGAAGAGTTTAAAGAAAGATACTTAAGTCAGCCTTATGGAGATGTTTGGCTTAAAATATTGCCATTGGCATACAAAGTTCATCCATACAATTGGCCAACCATTGGAAAAGAAATAAGCCATATTGAAAATGCAACTTTAGAAGATGTTAAAGCTTTTTTTAAAAACTTTTATTGTCCAAATAATGCTGTTTTGGTGTTAGCTGGAAATATTGAATTAGAAAAGTGTAAAGAGCTTGTAGCCAAATGGTTTGAGCCAATTCCATCGCAACAATATACAAAACCTAGTTATAGTTTAGAGCCAAAACAAACAGAAGCGCGAGAAGAAACTGTGTATGCTGATGTACCCGCCAATATGATAGTGAAAGCTTATCATATGCCCGCCAGAACCAGCAATGATTATTATGCAGCTGATATGCTAACAGATATTTTAGGTTCTGGTAAATCATCAAGATTTTATACCGAACTGGTAAAAAACAAAAATTTATTTAGTGAGCTAGATGCTTATATTACAGGTGATGTAGATGCAGGTTTGCTATTAATTGAAGGTAAAATCAGTGATAATATTACCGTAAAAGATGCCGAAAAAGCCATCATTGATTTATTAGAGGATTTTAAACTAAATGGAATAGGGGATGATGAATTGACCAAAATAAAGAATAAATCGGAGACAAATATTCGATTTAACGATATGACAGTTCTGAATAAAGCCATGAAATTGGCATACGCATGGGTTTTAGGCGATATAGAGCTAGTAAATAAAGAAATAGACCATTATCTTAACGTAACAAAAGAAAATATAATGGAAGCAGCGAAAAACATAATTACTCCTACCAATTGTTCAACACTTTATTACCTTTCAAACCATGCTAAATAGAAAAGAAGCACCTTTTGCTACCGAAATATCGGGAATAAAAATAAAAGAAACAGTAGAACATACATTTCAAAATGGAATAAAACTCTATGCTTTAAATGCTGGAAATGAAGAAGTTTTAAAGCTAGACATTGTATTTAATGCAGGTGCAATAAGCCAAGTGTATAAAGGACAAGCAAACTTTACAGCTAAAATGTTAAGTGAAGGAACAAGTAAGTACA
Organism: Methylacidiphilales bacterium; assembly: GCA_041730515.1. GTDB lineage: Bacteria > Bacteroidota > Bacteroidia > UKL13-3 > UKL13-3 > JAAFJM01. The sequence goes on from JBGSBN010000013.1 coordinate 23,377, forward strand.
CGGCAGCCGAAATTGCTGAAAAACTTGACTTTTACGGTGCTTATTTTCAGGCTAAAAGTGGAACAGACGATGCAGTAATAACGCTTTATTGCATCAATAAACATTTAACAAATTGCCTACCATTTATTGTTGAAATACTTACAGATAGTATAATTCCAGAAAATGATTTGGCAATTTTAAAGAAAAATACCATCCAAAATTTAATTGTAAATGAAGAAAGAAACTCGTTTTTAGCTAGAAGAACATTTAATCAATCCATTTTTGGGAATACAGTTTATGGCGGTTATTCCACAAAAGAAGATATCAATAAAATTGAACAAAATATATTAGTAGATTTCTATAAAAATCAATATCAAAAAGGAATAAAATACATCCTAGTTTCTGGTTTAGTCAACGATATGGTAATAGGAACCATAGCAAATAATTTTGACAATAATTTATTTTTATCAAATGAACGTAATAATCATAATTACCAAGAAACAATTTTCGAAAAGGAAACAATTTTTGTAGAAAAACCAAATTCTATTCAAAGTGCGATTAGAATTGGTAAAAAATTATTCAATAGAAATAATCCTGATTTTAGAGAAGTTCAGCTACTAAACTTAATTTTAGGTGGATATTTTGGATCGCGACTGATGAAAAATATTCGAGAAGAAAAAGGATTAACCTATGGAATATATTCGGCAATAGAAGCATATCCAAACGATGCTTGTTGGTATATAGATACAGAAATGAATAATGAATTATGCGAAAAAGGGATCGAAGAAATTTACAAGGAAGTAAAACTTTTGAGAACTAAAAAAATAGGGCAGGATGAATTAAGAATAGCAAAAAATTATTTATTAGGTTCATTCATGCGTAGCATTGATGGTCCGTTTAGCTTGGCAGATAGATTCAAGATACTAAAAGATTATAATTTGAGTTATTCATACTACTACGAATACATAGAAATTATTAAAAACAGTACCTCAGAAAGTCTATTAGAATTAGCAAATAAATACTTTAATGAAGAATCTTTTACCAATGTAAGGGTAGGAGCTAAGAACTAAATGATAAAAAAATCCTACATATTAATATTCTTTTTCTTTTTGGTAAATTTTGCCCAGGCACAATATTGCTCAAAACTAAGAAGAATATGTAGGGCTAATTTAAACAACGATATATTTTGGAACTATAATCAAAATGTTCCATGTGGAACATTTAAAGAATATAGAATTTATGGGCGGGATAAAACATCAAATCCTTATACATTACTGAGTACTGAATTAAACCAAAACATTACCAACTATACACACATTGATGCCAATGTTCCAAGTAATAAAAATTGGGACTATTATGTAGAAACCGTATTTAACTGCGCTGGTCTAGATAATTTATGTTATTCAGATACACAAAATGTGTCAGAATTTTATTTACCCAAAAGCTCAATTGCATTCGTTTCCGTTGATATAGCAACAAATAGACCATATATTATTTGGGAAAGAAATACATTTCCTAGTTTTTGGTATGTAGATATATTTAATGATAACGCCATAAAAACAGCAATTATTGATACTTTTTTTATTGATAATATAACTGGACTAAATCCAAAAGATGGTAGTTTAAAATATGTAATTGCCGGAGTAGATAGTTGTACTAAACGTTGGGATTATGTTCCAAACGATTATCATAATACCATTCACACACGAGGAGTGATAGACACGTGTTTAAATAAAGTAACATTAAACTGGACAAAATATATTGGTTGGAGAAATAACATTACATACTATTATATTTATAAAAATGTAAATGGAATAGGCTTTGTACTTATTGATAGTGTAACAAATCAAATAACTAATTATGTAGATAAAATAAATGGTAATGAGAATTTGGAATATTATATAATGGCGGTAAATAGTACCAACAATAACTACCAAAGTAATTCTAATGGTATACTATTGATTTCTGGTAAAAGAGATACAAAGCATAACTTAAAAATAAATTATGTAACTTTAAATAAAAATATTAACATCAATATTGCATATAATAGTTCATCCGACTTAGATACTTTACAAATTCTTAAATCAAATAATAATTCAAACTTTTTATTATATAAAAAAATTAAGCCAACAATATCACCAATAAATGAAATAGATTTATTGGAAGATGGAAATAAAAGGGTATATTATTATTTAGTTTCAAAAAACGTTTGTAACGAATGGATAGATACTAGTTCTATTTCAAGTAATATTTTATTAGAGCAGCAGGAGGCCATTACAGATAATAAGTTATGGTGGAACAAATATTCCACGTGGAACAGTGGTATCAAAAATTATGTAATTTACAGAGAGACAAGGCTTAACGATCAAATAATCAGTCCATTTTCACAAAGATATACTGGTATAGATAGTAGCTATATTGATAATATTTCGGATAATAATATAGATGGTTCCACACTATGTTATAAAGTGATTGGAACAGAAAATACATCCGGTTATACTAGCGAATCAAATACAGTATGCATTGTTGGTGGAATGAAAGTATATTTTCCAAATGGAGTTATTGTAATAAATGAATCAAATGTATTTAAACCAATAGGAGTATATATTGATTATAATAAATCTAAAATGTATATATATAACAGATGGGGTAAATTAGTTAAAGAAATAACTGATTTAAATATTGGTTGGGATTTAACAGATGGAAACAATAGCTTTGCAGAAACCGACACTTATGTTTATGAAGCTCATATGATTGGTTTAGATGGTAAACAAATAAATAAATCAGGAACGATTACAATTATAAGGTAAATGATAAATTATAATAATATAGATTCAAAATATATAATTAAAGGAAAAAGAAGATTAGGTATATGGATACAATCATGTATTACGGAAGAAGGAAAAGAATTAGAATCCATTTCGTTTACCTTATGTACTGACAATTATATAATACAACTAAATAATGATTCTTTACAACATGATTATTATACTGATATAATCACTTTTGAATTAAACGAAAATAATGAACCAATAATTGGTGATATCTATATTAGCATCGATAGGGTAAAGGAAAATAGTAAATTATATCAAACCACATTTATACAAGAACTGAATAGAGTAATAATTCACGGTGTATTACATCTTTGTGGTTATAAAGATAAATCGAAAAAGGATGAACAATTAATGAGGCAAAAAGAAAATTATTATTTAAATAAAATATAGTTCCACGTGGAACAAAAAATAACATGTTAGGAAAATACGATATAATAGTGGTGGGAGCAGGGCATGCAGGCTGCGAAGCAGCAGCTTCAGCTGCAAACATGGGTAGTAAGGTTTTACTTATAACCATGGATATGAATAAAATAGCCCAAATGAGCTGCAATCCAGCAATGGGTGGAGTAGCTAAAGGACAAATAGTTAGGGAGATAGATGCATTAGGAGGTTATTCAGGAATTATTACAGACAACTCTGCTATTCAATTTAGGCTTCTTAATAGATCAAAAGGACCTGCAATGTATAGTCCAAGGGCACAGAGTGATAGGATGTTATTTTCTCAATATTGGAGAGAACAATTAGAACAAACACCAAATGTAGATTTTTGGCAAGATATGGTTAGTGGTTTACTCATAGAAAATGGTAAACTAGTAGGTGTAAAAACTGGTATGGGAATGAATATATATTCAAAATCAGTTATACTAACCAATGGAACATTTTTGAATGGTATTATTCATATTGGGCAAAAACAATTTGGTGGAGGAAGAATAGGGGAGAAGGCGGCAAGTGGAATAACCGAACAATTAATTAATCTCGGATTTGAGAGTGGTAGAATGAAGACAGGAACACCACCTAGAGTAGATGGAAGAACCCTTAACTACGAAGCAATGGAAATTCAAGAGGGTGATGATAATCCTGGTAAATTTTCATTTACGGAAACTAAAAAATTAACAAATCAAAGACCATGTTGGATTACTTATACTAATGAAAAAGTACATGATATTTTAAGAACAGGATTTGATGATTCTCCCATGTATGCGGGTAGAATAAAAGGTTTAGGACCACGATATTGCCCATCAATAGAAGATAAAATAAACAGATTTGCAGAAAGGGATAGACATCAAATATTTGTAGAGCCAGAAGGTTGGAATACAGTAGAAATTTATGTTAATGGATTCTCTACATCATTACCTGATGAAATACAATTAAAGGCTATGAAACTTATTCCCGGATTTGAAAATGCCAAAATGTTTAGACCAGGTTATGCTATTGAATATGACTATTTTCCGCCTACACAATTGAAATTAACATTAGAAACCCATATATTAGAAAACTTATATTTTGCAGGACAAATAAACGGAACAACCGGATATGAAGAAGCAGCTTGTCAAGGATTAATGGCAGGAATCAATGCACATTTAAGAATAACAGAAAAAGAAGCATTTATACTAAAAAGATCAGAAGCATACATTGGTGTATTAATTGATGATTTAGTAAATAAAGGTACTGATGAACCATATAGAATGTTTACTTCTAGAGCTGAATATAGGATATTATTACGCCAAGACAATGCAGATATCCGGTTAACCGAAATTGGAAATAAAATAGGTTTAGCAAGTGATGAAAGACTAGAAAACGCAAAACAAAAGATTGCGAATACCAATGAAATTGTAAAATATTTTAAGAAAACATCAGTTACACCTAATGAAATAAATCCATTATTGGAAAAATATAATACTACAACAATACCACAAAATTATAAATTGATGCAAATTGTAACACGTCCGCAGTTAGATATTAATATATTAAAGAATGAAATGGAAAGTGTTGGAAACCTATTGGCAAATTACAATGAGGATGAAATATTGCAAGCTGAAATATTAATGAAGTATGAAGGTTATTTAGAAAAAGAACAACTGATGGTAGAAAAAATGAATAGGTTAGAAAATGTAAATATTAATGACGATTTTGATTTTATAAGCATTCACAACTTAAGTACCGAAGCAAAACAAAAATTAAATAAACAAAAACCGAGAACATTAGGCCAAGCGGCAAGAATAAGTGGAATTTCTCCTTCAGATATTTCAGTATTAATGATACATTTGGGCCGATAAAATTATGGAAAAATTAACTACCTGTTTAGTTTGTGGAAACAGTGAATTTACCACAGAACTTACTTGCAAAGATTTTGTAGCAACAAATGAAAGTTTTGATATAACCAGATGTAAAAAATGCAGCTTTTTATTTACTAATCCTAGACCAGACTCAACCGAAATAGGTAAATATTATCAAAGTGATAAATATGTATCTCACGCTGGAAAAAAAGAAGGTTTAGGCATCATGTACAAAATTTACGATATTGTAAGAAATTACAATATTAAACAAAAACTAGATTTAATAAAAAACTATCATAATAGTGGCAAATTAATGGACTTAGGTTGCGGATTAGGGTACTTTTTAGATGGAGCTGTAAAAGATAAAACTTACCATTGCGTTGGAGTAGATGTGAGTGAAGAAGCAATAAATTATGTAAAAGATACATTTGGCTATAAAGTATTTAACGAAAATGAGTTAGACTCATTTCAAGAAAATAGTTTTGAAGTAATTACACAATGGCATGTAATGGAACATGTTCATTATTTAAATGAACGAATGATTCAATTATACAAACTACTTAAGCCAGATGGAACCATGTTTATAGCCGTTCCAAATTCAAATAGCTGGGATGCAAAAAATTATAAAGAATTTTGGGATGGTTATGATGTGCCAAGACACCTATATCATTTTAACCAAAATAGTTTTAAGTTATTAATGGAAAAACATGGCTTTAAAATTGTAGAAACTAAACCATTATTATTTGATGCACCATATATTTCCATGAGAAGCGAAACTCATAAGCAAAATAATCTAACAATGATTAGAGGAGCAATTAATGGTTTAATTTCAAACAATTATGCCAATTCAAATGGAGATTATTCATCATTACTTTTTGTAGTAAAAAAAGCTTAACTCATACTTATTAATAATGAAATTATTAAATAGAACACTTTTATTTAGTTTAGTAATAATGGCTAGCTGCGCTCAAATAGTGGCACCAACAGGCGGGCCGAAGGACGAAATAGGACCAAAAGTGTTAGAGGTATTACCTAAAGATAAAACTGTTAAATTTTCGGCAATCAATCAAGATGTTAGAATAAGATTTGATGAATTTATTCAACTAAAAGATCCGAGTAAACAAATAGTAATGAGTCCACCCTTAAAAGAAGCTCCTGAATATTTGATTACAGGGAAAGAATTAAGAATAAAATTTAAAGAACCATTAGCTAAAAATACCACTTATACAATCAATTTTGGTAATGCTGTAACAGATAATCATGAAGGCATAACAGCTAACAACTTACAATACACATTTTCTACAGGAAGTTATATTGATAGTAATTTTATTAAAGGAAAAGTTAGAAACGCATTTACTGATTTACCAAGCGAAGGCGTGATCGTTTCTTTATATAAAAAATCAAAATTTACTGATACCACTATTTATAAGTTTAACCCGACCTACTTTACCAAAACAAAAGCTGATGGTACATTTATAATTGAAAATATGCCAGCAGATGAATACTATTTATACGCTTATAAAAAAGAAGGAATAGATTTAAAGTATGCAAAAAATGACAGTGTCGCAATTAGCAAATTAACAGTAGATACAAGAAATGAAACTAATTTTTATAACCTATTTTTATTTAAACCAAACGAACATCAATTAAATAAATTATTTGATACTGTATCAAACCAAATTAGTGTTTACAATTTTGCTGTATATAAACCCACTTTATTTCAAGTAAATTTAACTAATGGAAAGGCTATTTATCAAAAAACAATTAAAGGAAACAATTCCATTGATACAATTAAAGCATTTATTGAAAGTGGAATAGATATACCTATTTTTAAAATAAATGAATTAGACACGAATTATTTAGTTAGAATAACCACTAAAAAGAAAAGTAAGTATCCTGAATTAACATTAAATGCAAAAACTGACATCAATCCATTAGATACTTTTACAGTTGAAACAAGCACTCCAGTTAAAACAATTAACAAGGATAGTATTTTGTTTAAAATGGATACTATAGTAAAAAAAATACAACAATTTGATTATCAAAATAATACATTTAAATTTAGATTTTATACTGATTGGCAAGAATCCACTAAATACAGTATTATATTTAAAGATTCAGCCTTGCAAGATATTTACGGAAACTACAATAAGTCAACTACTTACAATATAGGAATTAAACCGTTTAAAGAATATGGCAGTTTGGTTTTAAATGTAGAATTAACTGGAACAAAACATAATTATATTATTCAATTACTCAATAAAAATACCAATGATGTAATAAGACAATTTAATGTGAATAAAAGTACTCAATTAAAAATAGATTATTTAAACCCTGTAGAAGCTAAGATAAAAGTTATAGAAGACCTGAATAACAATGGATTATGGGATAATGGTGACTTAGATAAGATGGCATTACCAGAGAAAGTATTTAACTAT
>JBGSBN010000014.1:0-30777 GCA_041730515.1 Methylacidiphilales bacterium
AAATTAACTTTTACTTCGCTTAAATCAGCTGGTAACGAGTTTTTTAACAAGTTCAAAGCTTTTTTAGGCATAATAAAACTTTCCTCTACACCTGGTCTAACATCGGTGCGGGTATAACGCACCAAGCGGTTAGCATCGGTAGCTACAAAAGTGATGCTTTTTTCAAATAATTGAACATAAACACCAGTTAAGTTTAAACGTAACTCATCGTTACTGGTAGCAAATACCGTTTTGGTAATTGCTTTTTGTAACACACGGCTAGGAATGGTAAAAGTTTGATCGCTATCTACCTCAGGGTTTTTAGGAAACTCTTCTCCATTTTGAACTGTTAATTTAAATTTACCAGTAGCGTATTTAATTTCCATTGAACCTTTTTCTAAATTAATAGAAAAAGCCAAAGGCTGATCAGGCAATTGTTTTAACAATTCGATAGTAGTTTTTGAAGGAACCGCTACAGAAATTTCCTCACTGGCATCCACTTTAATGCTGGTGGTCATGGTGGTTTCTAAATCGGTAGATGAAATGGTTAAGTTTCCATCTTTTATATCAAATAAAAAATTATTCAATATTGGGATAATTGGTTTGGCCACAATTACTCCATCAATCATTGATAAATGCTTTAAAAGCGTGCTACTATTTACTATAAATTTCATACTTTTCGTAAAGGTTCAAATTTATGCTAGCAAGCCATGTTACAAAACACAAGTTATGCACAAAGTTAGTTGAATTGTTAATTGGATGAATGGTTTATTGGTTGAATTGTTAGATGGTTGAATTGTTACATTGTTGATCTGGTTTATTCGTTGGATGGTCAGAATGTGATGCGATTTGGATACACCCTATCTTTAACTGCTTACCTTTTCAAGGTTGATTTGATATTTATGAAGGAAATTATTATAAACTTTTTTTTAAGTGGATTTGTCATAATACTTGTAAAAGTCTAAAGAAGAATAAATGAAATTAATTACTTGGAATTGTCAAGGAGGATTTAGAAATAAATTCAATGCTATTTTGCCTCATCTACCTGATATTTTAGTTGTTCAAGAATGTGAACATTTAGATAAACTATTGAGTTTTACAAATGATAAAGCTAAAGACTTTTTATGGTTTGGTCATAATAAAAACAAAGGTGTTGGAGTGTTTTCATTTGCAAATTATCAGTTTAAATTATTAAAGGAATACAACCCTGATTTTAAAACGATAGTTCCAATTCTAGTTTCTGATGAACAAACAGATTTTATGATTTATGCAATTTGTGCAAACAATCCAAGTGATAAGAATAATCAATACATTGAACAAGTTTGGAAAGCTATTAATTATTACGATGAATTACTACAAAACAATATTCCTACTATTCTAATTGGTGATTTTAATAGCAACAAAATTTGGGATAGAAAAAGTAGAATTGGAAATCATTCTGATGTGGTAAGTTTTCTAGAAAAAAGAGAAATATAAAGTTCTTATCATCATCATTTTGCTGAGGAACAAGGCAATGAAACACAACCAACTTTCTATCTATACAGACATCAAAATAAACCTTACCATATTGATTATTGTTTTGCTTCGAAAGAATTTATTAATAAATTGGAAAGTATTAGCATTGGTAAATATGAAGAATGGATTTCATTAAGTGACCATATGCCAATCACAACAGTTTTTAAATAAAACTCTGCGAAAATCAGCTCAATCTGCGGGAAAAATTAATTCGATAATGCCTTGCGTGATTGGCCTTTCATACTCAAAAAAGATTCTAATAGCTAACTTGGTAGCCAAACAAGGAATACCGCTTAAGCGATACTCCGGAATGACTTTTAACAATTATTCCGCGTTAATCTGCCCCCGACCAATCGGGATGCGGGAAATACCACTTCGCTCACGCCTTGCGTGATTACTTCGAACTTTTGGCACTTCGAACTTCGCACTTTAAAAAACTTTCTTTCCGCTGCTTACTAAGTTAGAGGTAGCTTTTACCAGGAGCTTATTGCGTTTATAAATATAACCTTCAATATTTATAACACTTATTCCTTTACGAATAACTTTGGCTTCTACTGTAATTTCATCGCCTGCTAATGCAAACGATAAAAAATCTAAATTAAGGCTTACGGTAGAAAAAAACACTTCATTTCCAAGGCTGTAAACGGTCATTCCCATTACATCGTCAATTAAAGTGGCGGCCATTCCACCATGCAAAGTTTTGGCAGGATTTAACCAAGTATCTAACACTTTAAAAGTAATTTTTAAATGTCCTTCTTCGGCATAAATTAAATTGCCATCTATCCAACGGCTTACAGCTCCAAGGCCTTCATCGTTGGTACTTTTACCAATACAATTTTTAAGGTTTGCTAAATTTTTATTCATTTGTAATTAGCAAAATCTATCGTAAAGTTCTAACAAAATACCATCTTTTAAACCAGCATTTGGTGCATGTATTTTTTCAATATTACACCAATTTAAAATACGCAAGTAAATATCGGCCGAAACATCAATAATATCTGCCCTATCAGGGTTCAGTTTTAAGTTATCCATGCGTTCAATAATACTCATTTTACTCACTTTTCTATGAAAATCTTTCAATTGTTCGCGTGTAAAATACTCTGGGTTAGCAGGATTTAACATCACCGAAATTTTATTGATGGTTCCACTGGTTACAACTGCCTCTAAATCGGGTATTTCATCAGTTTTATGTTTTACCCAACTTTCAATAGTAGCCCAAGTTTTTTCGTTAACAGCACCATCAACCATACGTACTGTACCAATATTAAAGCTAGCCGAATTAATGGTAACTCCATTTTTAATTACTGCCAATTCGGTGCTTCCACCGCCTACATCAATGGTTAAATAATTGGTATTGGGCTTAAAATAATCTTTGATAGAGCGCAAAATAATTTCACTTTCGCGCACGCCTGAAATGATATTGATTTTTAAACCACATTTATCGTAAATTTTATCTGCAATTTTTTGTCCATTTTCGGCTTCGCGCATGGCACTTGTAGCACAAGCCATGTAATGATCAACCTCAAAAGCTTCAAGCATTAACTTAAAGGCTTGCATGGCTTGCTTAAAAATTTTCCGTTTGCCTTTGCTTATCCATTGCGTTTTAAAGGCATCATCGCCCAAACGAATGGGTACACGTACAAACTCAACTTTTTTAAATATATCTTTATCGTTAGGATTTTCGTTTACACGAACTATTTGTAACCTAACGGCATTGGAACCAATATCAATAGCGGCTAATTTCATTTTTCATCTTTTATGCCACAGATTCACAGATTTTTATTGCTGAAATTTCTTCAATTAATTAGTGAATCTGTGGCTATTTTTTTGTTTTTATTCTCCAGTAAATACTGGTTTTCTTTTTTCAATAAATGCTTTTACACCTTCTTTATTATCTTTACTACGACCGGCTATTTCTTGGCAATAAGCCTCATATTCAAGCATGGTATCTAAGTCGCTTTGGAACGATTTATTCAACATTTTTTTCATTAAACCAATCGCTTTGGTAGGAGCATTGGCATAATAATCAGTTAGTTTTTTAACTTCTTCATCTAACTCTTCGGGTTTGCAAACACGGTTTACCATTCCCCAATCAAAAGCTTGTTGGGCACTTACTTTGCTGCCCATGGTACTTAACTCAAAAGCACGAGCTGAACCGACCAAACGAGGTAAGAAATACGATGAACCAGAATCTAACACCAAACCTACATTGATAAATACTTCTATTAGCGAGGCATTTTCGCTAGCCACAATCATATCGCTGGCTAAAGCTAAGGAACAACCTGCACCTGCGGCCACACCATTTAACCTACAAATAACGGGAATTGGCAAATTACGAATGGCTTTTATCATGGGGTTATAACGTTTGTCAATACTTTCGCGTAAACTACGGTTTTCGGCACCAGCTATCGATTTTAAATCTTGACCACTGCAAAAAGCTTTGCCAGCACCAGTTAAAACCAATACACGAATGGTTTTATCTTTAGCACATTTTTTCAAAGCATCAATTACATCAAAACTTTGTTGTTCGTTAAACGCATTGAAAACATCTGGTCTATTGAGTGTTAAGGTAGCCACTCCATTATTAACCTCAAATAAAATTGTTTCGTAACTCATGGTTCAATGCTAATAAATTTTAGGCTAAAATTTTATGATTAAATTAAAATAATTATTTTTTAACTATCAGTCAGTTGGATATTGTTTACACAATACTTAATAATCAAACCACTGACTCAGCTAACATACTTAAAAAAGGAAGTGCTTTTGAATAATCTAGTTCATCATATTCAAGACCAAGTATTCTTATATTACTGTAATAGGTTTGATGATTTTGGTAATAGTATTTTTCACTTTGCACAAACCAAGCTTTTTCGCCTAATTTTTGAGCTAAAAACCATTTTTCTAATAACCTAGCTGTTCTTCCATTGCCATCATTCCAAGGATGTATTTTTACAAATACCAAATGAATCATGGCAGCGTAATAAAATGTTTCTTCAATAGAAGTTTCAGTATTTAAAAGCAATTCTAAATCAGCATAAAACTTTTCCATTTCTATTGAAACGTATTGAGGCAAAGTTGCCACATATTCAATTTTACCGTCATCGCTAGCTACATACATATTTTGAGTTCTATATGTTCCTTGATATGCTGTTGGCAAAATATTTTTGGTTAATAATTGATGAACGATAGAAACATTATTTTGATTGAGTAAATTGTTTTTTGCAAATGTATATGCATTGTATAAGTCATCAATTTTTTTGGTGTAATCGGGCAAAAACGCAATGCCATCTCTTTTATGTTTAATATAGCTGTCTAATTCAATATTTTCGCCTTCTATTTTACTACTAAATACCGAGGCCACAGAGGTATAAAAACTAAAAGTATCCGTTGATAATTCCGCATCTTTAAGCAAATCAAACTTCAATTTCAAGTTATTAGTGAACTTGAGCAAGTATTTGTCGAATAATTGAGATTGGAAGATTTGCAGTTTCATAAACTTATTTATTTCTATTACATATTAAAAATCAAATAATTATATTGATAATTGTTGTAATAATATTTAGTTCAAGTTTAAATAATTTATAGATAAAATTTATGTTTTTATGGAAATAAATATTTTTCATTATGTTAAAAACCTATGCCATCGCTTTAAGCGATGGCATAGGTGGAGCAAGCAAAGGCATAAGTGAAAATCTAAAACTCTAGAATGTACTTACTGATTTCGTTTTCAAAATTGGTTATTCCATGAAAATTTTGATATGCTTCTTTACTTCCAAACCAATTAATTACTTCGTTTCGTTCTAATTTTGTTGGACTATTCACTAAATGACTGTGAGAACTTGAATATGGATAATCTCTAAAGTAAGATACAAAACCATGTTTCTGAGGATTATAATGAATATACCAAACCAACCTTGAAAAATACACTTCATTATCTACACAAATACGGTGAAATGGTTCTTCAAAAAAACTACCCGTTCTTCCAAATTGCTTATTGATAGCTTGCGCATAACTTTTAAATAAACTTGCAAAGGCATTGCTTACAATCCAAGATTCTGATTTTGACTCATGTTTTCCATTTAAAAAACTCCTAATTTCTTCTTCTGATTTTACTTTTATCAATAAATGAAAATGATTTTTTAGCAAACAATAGCTGTACGTATTAACAAAAGGATAAATGTATTGGCCATATTTCATTAAAAAATAAGTGTAATTACGTTCCTCTAAAAAAATATTTTGACCATTGATTCCTCTGTTATAAATATGGTAAAACTTATTGGTTTCCAAAGACGTTTTTCTTGTTTCCATTGATATTTATTTTGTTATTTCTTTAACCAATGCCACCAATTTAAGCGATGACATTGGTTTGTTATAACAAAAGTATAAAATTAATAAATTAAAACGCCAATTGTTATTCGGTATCTATTATAATTGTAATCAATTTTTTAAAAAAGTCTGAAATCATTTTTCACATATTTGTTTGTTTTATTCTGCGACATTATTCAGGGGCAAAACTTAATTCCAAACCCCGGTTACGAGGAGCGGCAAAAAGATGGCACCCCAAAGTATTGGACACAACCCAAAGGTGATTTTTACCATTACGAACACCAATTAGTTGATACCAATGGGGTTGAAATTTCAAACTATATTCATGGCCTTTGTACCATTATGCCATCGCCAAGTGAATACCTTTGTGTAAAGCTTAAAAAGCCTGTTGTAGCTGGAAAAACTTACCATTTTAAGGTAAAAACTTATGTTAAGGATGAAAATTGGAACAGGATAGAAAAGTTAGGTCATTTTGAAGTAGCAGTATTGCCTTATTACGAAAAAGTAACTCCTGTGCGAATTAGGATAAAAGCGACACCTTTGGCCAAATTTGCTATCGATTCAAACCCAGAACGTGAGCGTCCGTTTTGGCAATACCACCATTTAACTTTTACAGCCAATAGCAGTGGCGATTATTTGTATTTAGGGCGTTTTCATACCGATTCCACCTACAGTTTATACGATAGTTTGGTAAGTATAAAAGAAAGAATGATTAAGGAGCGCGATGAGCAGATATTATTTTTACGCGATAGTTTTAGCAAGTTAAAAGTTGATATTCCTGATTTAGGCGAAAGTAAAAAGGCCATCAAAAAGCAAAAACAAATGATGTTTAACTTTATAAATTCTACCAGAAAAGAGTTGAACTTAATGGTTTCTGAGGTGCAAAGTAATACCAATAATTTATTGGATTCTGTTAATCAAATTTACCTCAATCCATTTTATTTTCATGTGCGTTTGTATTACGATGACCTATGTTTAGCGGAGGTTAGAAGGGATAATACTTGCGATTGTAAAGATACCCTATATGACTATAAACCTAAATTTGAAGTAGGAAAAACCTATGCTTTACGAAATATCAATTTTGATTTAGATAAATATGTACTTTTACCTCAATCATATACAGAATTAGATAATTTACTGAATATTTTACGCGAATACCCAAAGATGGTAATTAAAATAATGGGTCATACTGATAGTCAAAATTCTGACGCTTATAATATTACTCTTTCTAATAACAGGGCTATGGCTTGTGTTAAGTATTTAACCAAACATGGAATAGATGCCAAACGATTAAGTTGGCAAGGCTATGGCGAAAGGGTTCCAATAGCTACTAATGAAACAGAAGAAGGTAAAGCTGCCAATAGGCGAGTGGAGTTTTTGGTTTTGAAAGTTGAATAATAGCCACTGGCTGCTGGCTTCTAGCAACTAGCAAAATTGCTTGTTTTTCACAAATTCATTCCTTTTTCATCAGCTAGAGGCCAGTTGCAAGTTGCTAGCAGCCCTCAAAAAACCTTTTATCAAAATTACTTTGTAATTGGATTAATTATGCTCATTTTTGAATTTCTAATTACATGAAAAACCTCCGAATAGTTTTTACTCAAATTAAAGAAAGTGCCATTTCTGCGCTTCATACCATGTATGTAAACAAGGTGAGAACTTTGCTTTCTACTTTGGGTATTACCATTGGTATATTTTGTATCATAGCGGTATTGGCGGTGGTGGAGAGTTTTGAAAATAATTTGCACCAAAGTGTAGAAAGTTTGGGAAATGATGTGATTTTTATTGAAAAAATGCCTTGGACTTTTGGACCGGGCTATAAATGGTGGAAGTACATTAGCCGCCCCAATGCTTCTATTGATGAACTAAAAACCATTGAACAAAAATCGGAACTTTCTGCTGCTCAAATGCTAACTATTTCTATTAGCGGTAAAACCATTAAAAATGGCTCCAATAGCGCTACCGGAACCGATATTCAAGGGGTTACACACGATTTTTATTTGGTTCGCAATTTTAATTTATATCAGGGC
This sequence comes from Methylacidiphilales bacterium, assembly GCA_041730515.1. Classification (GTDB taxonomy): domain Bacteria; phylum Bacteroidota; class Bacteroidia; order UKL13-3; family UKL13-3; genus JAAFJM01. The sequence goes on from JBGSBN010000014.1 coordinate 7,848, forward strand.
AGGTATTTTACCGAAAATGAATCTGAAAATGGAAACTTAAGTTGTATTATTGGCTATAATTTAGCTGAAACACTTTTCCCCAATACCATTCCTATTAATAAAAGTATCAAAATTTCGGGCATTAAGTTTAATGTGATAGGCGTTTTTGCTAAGGAAGGCGAAAGCTTAATTGGCAATAGTTTGGATAATGTAACCATTATACCTGTAAATGCTGCTGCCAAATTTGTACGTATTAATAGTGATGATGCACAAAGTAAAATACATGTAAAAGCTGGCCAAATGGGCGTGCCCGCTTTGGAGCAAGAGTTAAATGGAATTATGCGTAGCAAGCGCAAATTACGCCCGGGACAAGAAGAAAACTTTGCCTTAAATAAAATTACCTTAATTACCCAACAGCTCGATAAAACCTTTGTAACTGTAAACATAGCCGGTTGGATTATTGGGCTTTTTGCCATGCTAGTAGGAGGGTTTGGCATAGCCAATATTATGTTTGTAAGTGTAAAGGAACGAACCAACCAAATTGGTATTCAAAAAAGTTTGGGGGCTAAAAATTATTTTATTTTGATTGAGTTTTTAATAGAAGCAGTTATTCTTTGCCTTTTGGGCTGTGCCATTGGTTTGTTTTTGGTGTGGGGTATTATAGCCATTTTGGGTGCTGCCTTCGATGTGGCTTTTTTCCTTAGCCTGAAAAATGTGGTGATTGGGGTATTTACCAGTATTTGCATTGGAGTAATTTCGGGGTTTTTACCAGCACTGAGCGCTAGCAAACTGAACCCTGTAGATGCTATTAGGAGTAAATAATGGTTTGGATAATTAATTACCTTGGTTTTTAACAGAAGTAAATGCGAGGCAAATTTGATGTTAAATTTTGCAAAACAGCTAATAAATCCACAATTATTGTTTTAATTCACATTACCTTAATATGGAATTATTACATTTGCAAGCTTATTTAAAATTTATGCCTAAAAGATTTCTTTCTTTCTTTCTTATTTTAATTCTAACTTTTAAGTTAAATGCTCAAACTTGTCCGGGAGGAAGCAGCAGTGGTCCTTTGCCTACCAAATGTTTTGAAATAGAAAGCATTTTGGCTGATGCCTGTGGATCGGTAGAAGGGCAAGACGAAATGATAAGATTACGTATAGGTCCCAATGCTGTGGCACTTAATTCTATCAATACTGTTGTTTGGCAAACTTCAAATTTGTGGCTAAACTTTTGTAGTTTTAATGCAGCGCAATTATCAAAAATAAACACCATGAATAATAGCATTACTGTTGCGGGTAATTGTGGTCGATTTATTCCTGTAAACCCGGGAGGAACTATTCCGGCTTATGCTAAAGTATTATTTTTAACAAGTTTAGATTTTAGCGCAACCGCTCACGATTTTTCTGGATTAACCGATACTTTATATGTAATAGCCCAATGTGCAGGAAATACAGGTGGACATTTTACCAACTCAGGAAATGCAACTAGAACTTTAATAATAAGAACTGCTACTTGCGGAGATACTGTAACATGGAATTCTGCCAACTTAACTGGTGGTGATGGTGCTACAGTAAATTTCACCTTTTCGGGTACTCCAAGTTATGTAAACAATGGCTGCGCACTTCCTATAACGCCATTTAGTTGCGATGCAGGTACCACCAACCCAAGTTATTGCAATGGCACCACCGTTCCTTTATTAGGAACAGCCACTGGAACCAACTGCTATGTGTGGCAAGCGGCCGATACCACCACTGGTTCATTTACCGATAGTACCAATTTATCAACTGGATTTACCATAAAGCCTGGCTACATAGGTGCGGTAAAATTATATTTAAAAGCCAAAGCCAATTGCAGTATTAAAAGAGATTCCGTAATGTTTAATGCCACGGGTGCAATTGGAACTTTATTTGCAGGAAACGATACCACCTTATGTAATGGAAATACTTTTACTGCCAATGCTAGTAGTACAGCGACAGGTACTTATGCTTGGACAGAAAATGGACCAGGCACCTTTGCAGTTTCAACTATTTTAAAACCTACTTATACTCCAACAGCAGCCGATACTGGCGCTGTAATAATGGTTGTTACGCAAACTACCTCGTGTGGCGCCTTAAAAGATACAGTTATAGTAACTTTTATTAGTAAAAAAAGCCCTAATTTTACTTTAAGCGATAGTAATTTCTGTTATAATAATGTACCAATTAATATTACTGCTACGCCAACTGTGGCTGGTGGGGTTTTTAGTAGCAATATTGGAAGTTTTGCAGGCAATGTGCACACTTTTAATGCAGTAGGCAATTTTATTATTAAATACAAAATTGGGACTGGCGCTTGTGCCGATTCGTTAACCAAACCTATTAATTCGTTTGCTAGGGCCAATCCCAACTTTACTTTAAGCGACACTTTGGTATGTAAAAATAGTCCGTTAGTAATATTAACACCAACTCAAACTGGCGGTGTGTTTAGCGGAATAAGGGTAATTGGTAACCAATTTACGCCTGATACATCTGGGACTTTTACCCTAAAATATAAAATAGCAAACGGAATTTGTGTAGATTCATTTACCAGAAATGTTACGGTTAATGAAAAACCTAGCCCATTATTTACAAGCCCTAAAACTTTATTTTGTTTAAACGATGCAGCAGTTACCTTAACTCCAATCAATACAGGAGGCGTATTTAGCGGAAGTAATTTAGTCGGTAATTTATTTACTCCATCAAGTGTAGGTGTATTTGTAATAAAGTATAAAATTTCTACTACTTATTGTGCCGACTCAACCACTTTAAATTTAAGTGTAGTAGCCAAACCTGATCCAGAATTTACTTTAAGCGACACCTTGGTGTGCTTAGGAAGTGGCAATATAATATTAACCCCAACACAAGCAGGAGGAACATTTTATGGCACTGATGTAAGCGGGCAACAATTTACGCCAAATACATCGGGAATATTTTTTATAAAATATGTTATCAATAATACCAATTGCAAAGATTCGACAGAGAAAAAAGTAACGGTGTTAGATAAAGTAGATGCATCGTTCACCACATCAGATTCAGTATTTTGCATAAACGATAATATAGCCTCATTTACACCAACTCAAACCGGTGGTTTATTTAGTGGAACAAATGTAATTGGTCAAACCTTTAGACCATTAAGTGTTGGCTCTTTTAAAATTAAGCACCTAGTTGCCAATCAAGCTTGCGTTGATAGTGCATTTAGAACCATGCAAGTATTTGATAAACCAACAGCTAATTTTACTTTTTTGCCAAGTAACCCAACAGTTGAAGATACTGTTCAATTTACATTTACAGGAACTAATGCCACTGCTTGGTTGTGGCGTTTTGGCGATGCCAATAATTCAAGCAGCATTTTACAAAATCCCCGTTTTTTATTTACCGATGCCAAAGTATATAATACCAGTTTGGTAGTAACCAACGATGCAGGTTGCCGCGATTCCATTTCTAAAACAGTTCCTGTATTGTTAAAAGAAAGTTTGTTTATTCCAAATGTATTTACTCCTCAAAGTGATGGAACCAATGACTTTTTTACCATCAAATCATCTGGAATAAATGAATTTAATATGAAAATTTATAACCGTTGGGGTGGATTGATTTTTGAAACCAACCAAATTACACCAGGTTGGGAAGGAACTTACGATGGAAATCCTTGCCCTGTGGGGGTTTATTTTTATATAATAACTGCCACATCAAATAATAAAAAAACCTATAATTTAAATGGAACTGTAACTTTGTTGAGGTAATGTTTTTCCTTGGTATTCAGTTAATAAATAGTTGTTTTGGGACTTTCTTCTTTCTTTTTCCTTAGATGAAAAAGAAACAAAAAATCAAGGCAAAAAAATGCTTCAACGCTCAAGGCCCAGACTGGCCCGCTTTTTTGCCGACCCAACGCTCACTGTTAATGGAATGTTGTTTGTAAATAATTCACTTTTATTTGATACTATATTAAAATACAATATAATAATTCCAATTTACGACCAAATTTATCAATTTAGTTAAGTGTAAATGGCTTTTAAATGAGTAATAAATATTTGATTTAATTTTGTAATAAAATTTATACATTCGTTTTTTTTTAATTATGAAATTATCTCGTAAATCGTTTGTAAAATCGGCAGCATTATTAGCCGGTGCCACTATATTAAATTCAGAAAAAACCGAAGCTAAAATAAACAGTATTTTAGCAAAAATGGATAAAGATTTTGCTTTACCACCTTTGGGTTATAGTTACGATGCTTTGGAACCATTTATTGATAAACAAACCATGGAAATTCATTACACCAAGCATCACCAAGCTTATGTAACAAAACTGAATGAGGCCAAGGCTAAAATTGAAAAATGGAATTTTAAAAATTTAGAGGATGTATTGGCCAACATCAATTCTATTCCAAAAGATTTGCAAGCAGCAGTGCGCAACAATGCAGGTGGACATTATAACCACAGTTTGTTTTGGAGTTTGTTAAAAACCAATACGCAGCCCAATGAAAAAACCTTGAAAGCCATAAATGAAAATTTTGAGAGTTTAGATAATTTTAAACAACAATTTACCAAAGCTGCTATGGGAACATTTGGTAGCGGTTGGGCTTGGTTAATTAAACAAGATATTAAACTTAAAATAATTACTACACCTAATCAAGATAATCCGCTTATGAAAGGAATTGTTAAAGATTTAGGTACACCTATTATAGCCATAGATTTGTGGGAACATGCTTATTATTTAAAGTATCAAAATAAACGTGCTGATTATGTGACCGCTTTTTGGAGTGTATTGAATTGGGATAAAGTTGGGGAGTTATTGTAATGCTACTAGCCTTCGGCAGTTTATAGTTGATAGACCATGGATGATGGATAATAGACGATAGTCCATAGACGATGGATAACAACACTAAATTCGAAACAATTCATCAATTATACTCCCGATTTATCGGGATATCAATTAAACTCCCGATTTATCGGGAAAACAAATAAGCAATTAAACAACAACCACCATCGACACTCAAACTGCCATACTGCCTAGTAATTATTTGCCCAATTTGGTTTATATAAAATATTTGTTGTTAAGCAATGAGGCTTTGGTTGAAAAACATCAAAACTATTCAAAGCAAACATATAGCAATAGGTGCAAAATTTTGGGTGCAAATGGAATTCAGGTTCTGAGTATTCCTATTATTAAATTACACAACCAAAAGCAGCCAATTGGTTTGGTAAAAATAAACTATGAAGAAGATTGGCAAAAACAACATTGGTTAGCTTTTCAAAGTGCCTATGGGAAATCAGCCTTTTGGTTCCACTACCAAGATTATTTTGAACCATTTTACTTTAAAAATAAATACGAATATTTGTTTGAGTTCAATATGGATTTGTTAAAGTTAGTCATCAAATTATTGAAGATTGAAAAAAAGCTATCCATAACCGATGCCTTTAAAAAGGAATATGATCATGCATTGGATTTAAGAAATTATTTTGATGCTAAAAACAGGAATGAATCCGAAATAGCTGATGCAAAAAAACAAAAAAAATATTTACAAGTATTTACCGAAAAATATGAGTTTCAATCCAATTTATCAATAATGGATTTATTAATGAACCAAGGACCACAAAGCGCTAATCTATTGTTAAATGATTAAAGTGATTAATTCTATTAGCGAGGTTTTTGAACTACAAAAACAGTTCCCTTTAATTGATGTGAGGGCTCCCATTGAGTTTGAGCAGGGGCATATTCCAAATGCTATTAATTTTCCAATTTTGGATAATGAAAACCGAAAATTAGTAGGCACTTGTTATAAACAAAATGGACATGAAGCTGCGGTTATTTTAGGTTATAAATTAGTTGGACCACAATTTTATATCTTGGTAAAACAAGCTTATAAATTATTTCCTCAAAAAAAAATAATTATCAACTGCTACCGAGGCGGATTACGCAGCCGAATAATGGCTAATTTACTAAGCACAGCCGGCTTTGAAGTTTACTTGATACAAGGTGGGTACAAAAAATTTAGGCATTGGGTTTTAGATAAACTAAACGAAACCTTAACATTAAAAGTATTGGGAGGCTTCACGGGCAGTGGCAAAACCAATATTTTAAAAGCATTGGCTTTAAAAAACATACAAGTTTTAGATTTGGAAGGATTGGCAAACCACCGAGGTTCTGCATTTGGGAATATAGGTTTGCCCGAACAACCTACTAACGAAATGTTTGAAAACTTAATTGCTTGCCAATTGCAAAAATTAGATACCCAAAAACCTATTTGGATAGAAGATGAAAGCAGCATAATAGGTAGGTGTAAAGTACCTAAGCCCATACACGATGGAATAAGAAATAATATGCTTTATTTTTTAGAAATAGCGTTAACTCAAAGGGTTGAAAACATTATAGCTGAGTACGGACAATTTGATAAAGCTATTTTACAACAAGCTACTCAAAAACTATATAAACGCTTGGGTGATTTACGAACACGAGAAGCCATTAATATGTTAGACGAAAACAAGATGACAGATTGGGCCGAAGCCATGCTGATTTATTACGATAAAACTTATTTGTTTGGTCTTTCAAAACGTGAACCGCATTTGATTAATAAAATAGATATGGATTTTATTAAGAAAATAATAATATAAATTTTCCTTAATTAAGTAAAGCTACTTAGACAAAAAGAAGAGTTTGTTATAACATTGCAAAACAATTGATTATTGCACATGAGAAAACTTTTTTACATAAGTATTATTTTCTTCACATTAGTGATTCCAAAAACTACTAATGCAAGTCACATTTCAGGAACTGATATAAGCTATGCTTGTACTAGCACTCCAAACGTTTATAAAATAATCTTAAAGGTTTATAGAGATTGCTCTGGAACTCCAATTTGTTCTGGTTGTTCAAACCCAATTCCAAATGGCGCTGTTACTGGCTGTACCGCTTCAGCAGTTGGTTTCAGTACTTCCATAATTGGTGCAACAGACACATTTACCGGAGTTAATTACGGTTCTTTTACTCTAAATGCGGTAGCCGCGAGTAGTGGCATAGATATCCTTCAAACTTGCACAAGTGTTAAAACAATTTGTACCAATTGCAATACGAGGACAGCGGGTACTTATAGCCCTAGTATCGAAGTTTATACTTTTGAAGGAAATGTTAATTTATCACTTGTCCCAACCGCATGTTGTAAAGTGGTATTAGCTTTTAGTATTTGTTGCAGAAATATTGCATTAAGTACTATGAATGCTGGAAACCTTTATTATACTGAGGCGGTATTAAATAGATGTCAAACAACATGTAATTCTTCGCCCATTTTTACCAATGAAGCTAAAGTAATACTTTGCTCAGGTTTAGATGTGAATTATAATTTGGGAGCTATTGACCCTGATGGAGATTCGTTAAGTTATGAGTTTGCTCCATCATTAGAAGGACCTAATATAAACACCAATTACATTTTGCCATACAGCCCTAGTTACCCATTTCCTTATTTTGGGGCTCCAAATGCAAACGCTGGTTTTCCAGCTGGATTAAGAATAGACCCAACAACTGGTAATATCATGTTCAGACCTATGGGTGTGTTTTCTTCTATTTTGGCAATTGGAGTAACTCAATGGAAATTAGTTAGCGGTGTTTGGACCAATGTAGGTTATACAAGGCGAGATGTACAATTTCAAAGCTTACTTTGTTTATCAAATAGAGCTCCTATTATAAAAATTTATAGAAATGGTATAAGGCATTTAAATAATAATAATTTTGAACTTGTAGCTGGGCAGCCTTTTTGTTTAGATATTGTTTGCGAAGATCTACAAGATTTAGCTACTACTCCACCAATTAATGCTGATAGTACCGAATTATCATGGAATAACCCTGGGTTAATTGACTTTTCGATGAGTAATGCAGCATTTACACGTAATTATATTTTGGCACAAAGAAGCATTAATGGACCAAAGGCTGATAGCTTCAAATTTTGCTGGACTCCTCCAATTTCAGCCATTAGAAATACGCCTCATCTGTTTACTGTGAATGGTTCTGATAGGTATTGCCCAATTAAAACAGAAATAGTTTCAGGAATTGCTTTAAAAGTAAGTTCCAAAATTATATTTATTGATAGCATAGTTACTAAAAAAACATTTTGTAATGATAGAATTAACCTAACAAATATTAATTATCAAACCAATAGTTTAAGCTTATCAGTCAATAATGTTTTTACAGTTCAACTTTCTGATTCGTTGGGGCTTTTTAGCAATGCCACCGTAATTGGAACTAAAGCTAGTACTGATTTTGCTGGTTTAATTCCAGTTGTTATTCCCGCTAATTTACCTTTAAATAAAAATTATAAAATTCGCGTAAACTGTAGTTCTGATACAAGTTATAAGGGAATTGAAATGACAATTAATTTCACTAATGGCTTTATAAAACCAACCATTACCAGTAATAAAGATTCTATTTGTAATGGTTTAACGGCCTCTTTGCAAGCATCTCCTACTGGCAATAACTTTTCTTACAGATGGTTAAATAACAATCAATTAATAACAAATCCCAGTGCTAATTTCATTGCAATCAATGAAGGAAATTACCGAGTAATTGTTTCAAATACTGGTTGTACAGATACCTCATTGGTTAAAAAAATTACTATATTACCAAAACCTATAGCGAGTATTGGTTTGGGTAATTTTTGTTCATCACCCAATGCAGTAAATATTGGCAATTCATCTACTATAACGAGCGGAATCATAAGCTATAATTGGACTTTTACCGATAATACCACTTCTAATGCCTTATCACCTAGTAAAATATTTGCGGATTCAGGTTCAATAACTGCTACTTTACTAGTAACCTCTAACTTTAATTGCAGAGATTCTGTTACAAAAACAATTACCATTAAAAAAACACCTAAAGCTAATTTTAACATTAACGATACTTTACAATGTGTTACAGGAAATAAATTTGATTTTATCAATACCAGCCTTGGAAATGGCAATACATACGGTTGGCTTTTTGGAGATAATTCTTCAAGTGGCAATAACAATTCTTCAAAAACTTATACCAATGCAGGAAACTATTTGGTTAAGTTGATGGCTATTAGTAATGGTTGTGTTGATTCCATTATCAAACCTATTACTGTGGTTGCCAAAGCTAATAATGTTAATTTTTCTATAAATCAATCAACTCAATGTTTAAATAGAAACAATTTTGTGTTCACTAATAATAGCACCCCAAACAATAATTCACTCACTTATTTTTGGATTTTTGGAAACGGTGATACATCCACTTTACGTTCAACCAATACTAGCTATGTAGTTAATGGCACTTTTACTGTAAAATTGAAAGTAGTTGCTAATAAGGAGTGTATTGATTCATTTACCAATAATGTAATTGTAAATACTAATCCTAAAGCTAATTTTACTATTAACGATACCTTGCAATGCGTTACTGGAAATAGGTTTACTTTAATAAATGCGAGTAATGGTGGCAGCACTTATATTTGGAATTTTGGAGATAATACAACCAATAACAATGTTAATAATAATAAGGTTTACACCAATGCTGGAAATTATGCCATCAAATTGGTAGCTTCATCAGCCAATGGCTGTAATGATAGTATTGTTAAAAATGTAAATGTGGTTGCCAAAGCTACCAATGTGGATTTTTCAGTAAATCAAATAAGTCAATGTTTACGTGGAAACAATTTTGTGTTTAATAATAATAGCACGCCTAATAATAATACTTTAAACTATCTATGGATTATGGACGGTGCTACTATTTCAACTAATCGCAATCCTGCTAATTTTTCTACTAATAAATTAGGTGTAATTCCAGTTAGTTTAGTGGTAGTGGCTAATGGAGAATGTATTGATACCATTGCTAAAAATATTACAGTAACTGCAAACCCAACCATAGGTAATATTTTAGGGAATGTTAATCCTAACAGCAGTGTAATTCCTTTTACTTATTCAGTCTTAAATCAAGCTAATAGCACCTATAATTGGACTACCACCAATGCTACCATTCAATCAGGACAAGGAACTAACCAAATCAGTGTTTTGTTTACCAATGCGGGAAATGCTAAAATTGCAGCTCAAATTACTGATAATAATAGCTGTTCTGATTCTACTTCTTTAAACATTTCGGTTACAGTTGGGGTAAATGAATTGAGTTTAGAAAATGATTTAAAAGTTTATCCTAACCCAACTAAATCAATACTTACCATTACCAATAAAAATAATATATTGGGTAAAAAATACATCATTACCAACTTAATTGGCCAAACTGTTTTAACAGGTAAACTCAACTTAGACGAAACCATTATCAATACTGAATCTTTAACCAATGGTGTTTATTTATTAAGCATTGATGGCCTGAACAAACAAGCCATTAAGGTTATTAAAGAGTAATCAATTTAGTGGTTTATCCATAAAAAAAAGTTTGATGAATTTAATTTCATCAAACTTTTTTTTATTTATGAAGTAGCAATTCCTTGCAGTGTACTACTTTGTTTTAAAAATATTTTTTTAATTTTTAGTTAAAAAACTCGCGCATTCTATCAAAAAAACCTTTATCGTTAGCGTTAGGTTTTGGTTTGAAGTTTTCTGAATCTCTTAATCTTTCAAGTATTTCTTTTTCTTCATTGTTCAGCTTTTGAGGAGTCCAAACATTAACATGAATTAATTGATCGCCCTTAAAGTTGGTGTTCAATTCAGGTAAGCCTTTACCTCGTAAACGTAAAATTTTCCCCGCTTGTGTTCCAGCATCAATTTTTAGTTTTACCTTTCCATCCACAGTTGGTACTTCTACTTGAGTGCCTAAAGCCACATCGGCAAAATTGATGTATAAATCATACACTGTATTATTACCATCACGTTTTAAAATAGCATCATCCGCTTCTTCTATTAAAATAATTAAGTCGCCAGCTGGTCCGCCCATTGGCCCTGCATTACCTTTTCCGCTCATGCTTAGTTGCATGCCATTAGCCACACCAGCAGGAATATTTACCGAAACAATTTCTTCTTTATTTACCAATCCATCAGCATTGGAGCCAGCTGGACGTTTACCCATTATTCTTCCTGTTCCTTGGCAAGTTGGACAAGCACTAGTGGTAGCCATTTGGCCTAAAAAAGTATTAGTTACTCTACGCACTTGGCCTGAACCTTTACAAGTTCCGCAGGTATCAAAACTTAAACCTTCAGCCATAACCAAACGTCCAAATTTTAGTTTCTTTTCTACCCCAGTGGCTATTTCTTGCAAGGTTAGTTTTACTTTTAAGCGAATATTGCTACCCCTAACACCTCGTTGGCCACCACGGCTTCTTCCACCGCCACCAAAAAACGATTCAAATGGACTTCCGTCATTACCAAATACATCACCAAATTGACTAAATATGTCGTCCATATTCATGCCTCCGCCACCATATCCACCTTGGCTTCCGGTGCCAGCATGTCCATATTGGTCGTAACGAGCTTTTTTATTGCCATCACTTAAAACTTCGTAAGCTTCGGCTGCTTCCTTAAATTTTTCTTCCGCCTTGGCATCACCAGGATTTTTATCCGGATGAAATTTTATAGCCATTTGTCGGTAAGCCTTTTTTATATCCGCTTCCGATGCTCCTTTGTTTAGTCCTAATACTTCGTAATAATCTCTTTTTGCCATGTTTTTTCAATTGAATTACAATGTTAAAAGATTAGAAAATTACAAGGTTTATGCAATTTTTTAATTTTTTAATTTTTGTAATCTTTTAATTTAGTAATCTTTGTAATTCTATTATTCGCCCACAACCACTTTTGCAAAACGAATTACTCTTTCATTGAGTAAATATCCTTTTTCAACAGTATCAATAACCTTTCCTTTTAAATCTTCGGTTGGCGCAGGTATATTGGTAATTGCTTCATGAAACTCGCTATCAAACGGTTTGTGAGTGCTTTCCATTTCTTTTAACCCTTTATTGGTTAAAATTGATTTTAGTTTATGGCTTACTAATTCAATACCTTCTTTTACTGCACCTAGTTCTGTAGCTTTTTCCATAGCTTTAGAAGCACGTTCAAAATCGTCTAAAACAGGAATTAACGAAACCAAAACCTCTTTGTTGGCGGTCATCATTAGTTCCATTCTTTCTTTGGCTGTTCTGCGTTTATAGTTTTCAAAATCGCTATACAAGCGCAAATATTTATCTTTCGACTCGGCTAATTCTTGTTCAAGTGTAATAACCGGTTCTTCTGCCTTTTGTTCTTCATTAGTGACAGTATTGTCAGTTTGTTCCGTTTCATTAACTGTATTATCGGCAGCATTTTCAGTTGTTGAATCGTTTGTTAACTCTTTCTCTTGCTCGTTATTCATGGTAATTAGTTATTTACTGCTAAAATTATTTTATTTTACAACCTACCTTATCAAAAGTATTGCCATTGGAAATTTTGACCGATTTTTATTTATTTATCATATATCCTGATTTTTGTTAAATTAAATTCTTTTCACATGCCCGTAAACATTGTGATTTAGTGATTTAAATTAATTAATTAGAATGATTCTAAATAATATTTGGTTTATTAATGCCTCCTTCATACTTTCGCAAACACCATTATTTATAATCAATCTAAATAAGAAACAATATGAACTTAACAAAAAAATTAATCATCCCTACTATTTTAGTATTAACCATTTCGGCTTGTAGCAAAGAGGAAACTAAAAACACTGAAGTTCCACTTTTAACCATTCCTTCGTTTTACGATAGTACCAATTACAGCACAAACACAGCTTCCATTTTACAAATTAGGACAAATTTTGATGGCATGGTAACTGAAATAAAAAAAGGTAGAATTTTAAACAATCCGGTTTCGGCCGATTTATTAACTGCTAATTTTTCAAATGGTAATCCAAGTATAGAAACGTTCACCACTGTTGAGTTCGCTAATCAATTAAAGGGCAATGATGGTTGGTTTAAATCGTTGGTAAATTTGTCGGAAAATACTTACAGTCCTGATTCTTTAACAAGTAAAGGTGGCGTATTTGGTGGATACTTATTTAATGCAAACGGTGTGGAGCCTGAACAAATAATTGAAAAAGGATTATTTGGCGCTGCATTAACCAATCAAGTGATTCAACTTATAAGCAATAATCCAACTTTAGTTAGTGTAGATAAAGCATTGTATTTGGTGGGTGCTACTCCACATTTTAAAAATAGTGGCAATGCCATTCATGGTGTAATTGCCGACAAGTATTTGGCTAATTACGTGGCTAGAAGAGATAAAAATGATGGAAACGGATTTTACAGTTCCTTAAAGTTTAATTTTATAAAATTACAAGCAGCCATTAAAGGAGGTGCAGCTTTTAATAATGAAAAAAATGAAGCAATAGCTAAAATAAAAACGATTTTGGAAGAAGCAAATTATGCTACTGTAATTAACTACTGCTATAGTTCTATTGCCAATTTATCGAAAACTACCTTAACAGAAACAGAAAAAGCCGCTACTTTACATGCTATTAATGAGTGTATTGGTTTTAGTTTAGGCTGGAAAAATGTGAACGGAAAAAAGATTACCGATACTCAAATTGATGAAATAATTACTTTGCTAAATTTTCCTGTTAATAGTAGCGTAAAACCTGCTCTTTTTATTACCGATAGAGTGAATCAAATAATAAAATTGCAAACTATTATTGATAAAATTAAAAGCATTTATGGTTTTGGTAATGCGCAATTGGAAGATTTTAAAAAGAATTGGGTTGCTGAACAAGCAAGATAAAATTTAATTTAACAAAAAGATAAAACACAAATCGAATGTAAATTTGTATTTGATGTTAATACCTATTAGTACCATGCAAAAAAAAATAGCCATTGTTTCATTTGTGATAGCCATTGTGTTTTCATCGTGTGGCGAAAATGAAAAAAAGGATTCGGATTTAGTTAAGTTTGATAGAGGTGAAATGTTATTGAATTATGCCAATAATTTAATATTACCTGCATATAACAATACGCTTGAAAATATAAATGATTTGGGCACCTCTATCACTAAATTTGAACTAAATCCAACAGAACCTAACCTGTTGGAGGTGCAGCTTTTGTGGAAAAAAGCCATATTAAGTTGGCAGCATGCCAATGGGTTTAACTTTGGTCCGGCTAGTGAGCAAGGAGTTCAGAAATCGTTGCAAGAGGAGATAGCCACATTTCCTGTAAATACCTTATTATTAGGTAATTTTTTATTAGCTAACGACACCTCTTTTAATAATTTTAACAGAGATACTAGGGGCTTTTTTGCCATTGAATATTTAGTATTTGATAGTGTTTCGCCATCGCAGGTAGTAAATATTTTTAAAACTACTCCCAATAGATTTAATTACCTGAAAGCATGTTTTAACCATTTGCAAAAAAGAGTTTCTACTGTTGTTAATGGTTGGAGCACTTATAAAGAAAGTTTTATAGCTAATAATGGAACTGATATTGGAAGTTCAACCTCTTATTTATACAATGAATTTTTAAAGAATTTTGAATCGTTGAAAAATTACAAATTTGGAATTCCATTGGGCTTAAGACCTGGTCAAACTGCTACTTTGCCCCAAAATGTAGAAGCCTATTATAGTGGTTATGGAACAGCATTAGCTAAAGAACATTGGATTAGTTTAGCTGCAATTTGGGAAGGAAAAGGGCTAAATGGAATGGATGGAATTGGCTTTAAAGAATATTTGGAAAAGGTGGAAGGAGGACCTAACTTAGTAGTGCTAACTAAGCAACAAATAATTAATACCGAAACAGCCTTTTCATTATTGCCAAATAAAAAATTTTCGGATGCGATTACTGCTGACTTTAATTTGGTTAATAATGTTCACACCGAATTGCAAAAAACAACCCGTTTTTATAAAAGTGATTTATCGAGTTTAATAGGAATAGCTGTTACTTACAGCAGTGGCGATGGCGACTAATGAAAACTAAGTTTAACCAATTCTTATTTTCTAATCAAGCTATTTATCCATTGGTGGTTTTCCGAATTTTATTTGGATTAACCACCTTTATAAGCACGCTACGTTTTTTATTATTAGGTTGGGTTAACTTACATTTTGTAAACAGCAAAGTGCAATTTAAATATTATGGATTTGAATGGGTAACAACCCTGCCTGAACCAGTAATGCTCATAATCCATATAATCATGTTATTGGCATCGTTGGGTATTTTATTCGGAGCTTTTTATCGCATCAGTGCTGCATTGTTTTTTGTATGTTTTACCTACTGCGAATTAATTGATATTACTTATTATCTTAATCATTATTATTTTGTAAGTTTAGTAGCATTTTTGCTTTGTTTGGTTCCCGCTAATCGTTTTTATTCAATTGATGTTTGGCTGAAACCACAATTGAGCCAAAAAACGGTATCTGCTTGGTGTATGTATATTTTTAAGTTTCAACTAATAATTGTGTACTTTTTTGCAGGTATAGCTAAAATAAATTACGATTGGTTAATCAATGCATTGCCATTAAAAATTTGGTTGCCAGCTAACGATAATTTATCAGTAATTGGTGCTTGGTTAAAATACGATATTTCAGCTTATGTTTTCAGTTGGGCAGGTATGATTTTCGATATATCGGTAGGTTATTTTTTATTAAATAAAAAAACACGTTTGTGGGCTTGGTTTGCCATTATTATTTTTCATGTTTTAACAGGAATTATGTTTCAAATAGGTGTTTTTCCTTTGGTAATGATTGCTAGTACAATTATATTTTTTGACACTACCACACACCAAAAAATAATAAAAATTCTTAGGTTAGTTTTTACCATTAAGCCCAAGTCATTTGTTTATTCCTCAAACCCAAAACCTGCTTTTTTTAAACATGGATTATCCACTTCGCTTATTGCAGTTTTTATTGTAATCTGGGTTAGTTTTCAGCTGCTGTTTCCTTTGCGGTTTTTGCTTTATAATGGTAATATGTTTTGGACCGAGCAAGGTTACCGCTTTGGTTGGCGAGTAATGTTAATGGAAAAAGCTGGAACAGCTACGTTTTATGTAACCGATTCAGCCACCAACCGCGAAGGGGTGGTGGATAATGCTGTTTTTTTAAATCCTCATCAGGAAAAGCAAATGGCAATGCAGCCCGATTTAATTTTGCAATATGCTCAATTTTTAAAAAAACATTATACCAATATTGGTTTTAATGTAACCAAAGTGAGGGCTGAAGTATTTGTTACTTTAAATGCCAAACCAAGCCAATTATTAATAAATAGTAACCTTAATCTGCTTGAGCTAACAGACTCTTGGAAGAATAAAAACTGGATTTTATCTTTTGAAAAAAATTAATATTTTAATACTCGTACTGCTATTTTTTAGTACTTATTTATTTGCTCAAAATAATAGGGGAGTATTGTTGGGTAAAATTACCGATAATATTACCAATTTACCAATTGTAAATGCGCAAATAGAAATGGATACTATTATTATTTTTTCTAATAAAAATGGTGAATTTAGTTTGGTGGCATTGCTATTTAAAAAGTATAAAATATTAGTAACTGCCAAAGGCTATAACAACTATAGTGCAGTGGTTACCATAAAAAAAGATACACAACAATTCTTTATAAAATTAGGTAAAACTAGCATTGCACTTAAAGAGGTGAAAATTGTAAATGAAAGAGAAGAAACCAATGGAATTACGCGCCTAAAAAGTGTGGATGGATTTGGAATTTATGAGTCGAAAAAAACGGAATTAATTATTTTAAAAGATTTAACCATAAACTCGGCTACCAATAATCCAAGGCAAGTTTTTAGTAAAGTACCTGGTTTAAATATTTGGGAAAGCGATCAGGCCGGCTTGCAGTTAGGAGTTGGTGGTAGGGGATTAAGTCCAAACAGAACATCTAACTTTAATACACGCCAAAACGGTTACGATATTAGCGCAGATGCTTTGGGTTATCCTGAAACTTATTATACCCCACCTGTTGAAGCACTTGAAAAAATAGAAGTAGTAAGGGGAGCTGCAAGTTTGCAATTTGGAACTCAATTTGGTGGAATGTTGAACTTTGTATTTAAAAAAGGAAGTACTAAAAAAATAGAAGTTGTTTCGAGGCAAACAGTTGGTTCGTTTGGATTTTTTGGATCTTTTAATAGTTTTGGCGGCACTGTGGCTAAAGGAAAACTTAATTATTATACCTTTATTAATCGTAAGCAAGCTAATGGTTGGCGACCAAACTCAGGTTTTGAGGTAAATACCGTTTACACATCGTTTATTTATAATTTTAACTCTAAAACAACCTTGAACTTTGATTATACTTTTATGCAGTATAATGCGCAGCAACCGGGCGGAATGACAGATGCACAGTTTGAAAACAATCCGCAACATTCGTTCAGAAATAGAAATTGGTTTAAAGTAAACTGGAACTTATTTGCCTTAACTTTCGATTATCAAATAAATAATAAAACAAAGCTCAATATTCGAAATTTTGGCCTTTTATCTCAAAGGTATTCATTAGGAAATTTGGAACGTATTTTTGTGGCCGATTTAGGTGGAAATAGGACATTGATTCAAGGCGATTTTTCGAATATAGGAAGTGAAGCAAGGGTTTTACACCAATATTCGTTATTTAACAAGCCGCATACTTTTTTAGTAGGTTCAAGGGTTTATTATGGCACTACCAAATCGTTGCAAGGCGATGGTAGCAGTGGTAAAGATGATAATTACAATTTTAACAATCCCAGTAATTTGGAAGGTTCAAATTATTTATTTACTAATAAAAATGGTTCAGTTTTTATAGAAAATATTTTTAGAATAAACACTAAATTTACCATAACACCTGGACTTAGGGCTGAATATATTAATACATCTTCTAATGGTTTTTATAAAATTTTATCAAAAGATTTAGCGGGAAATATCATAGCAGATACCAATATTTGGGGCGATGAAAAAAATAGCCGTTCCTTTATTTTAGCAGGTATTGGCGCAAGTTTTAAACCTAATTCCTATCTCGAAATTTATGCCAATATTTCTCAAAATTACAGGGCAGTTAATTTCAATGATTTAAGAATAGTAAACCCCAATTTGAAGGTAGATGCTAACATGAAAGATGAAAGCGGATTTAGCACTGATTTTGGTGTAAGAGGCAATTACAAAAACTTAATAACTTACGATGTTTCGTTGTTTTTATTGGCTTATAATAATAGAATTGGGCAGGTGTTAAAAGCTGATTTACCGCCTTTATATCAAGATTATAGGTTTAGAACGAATGTAGCTAATTCACAAAATTTAGGTATTGAATGTTTTGTGGAAGTTGATATTTGGAAATTGATAGAAAAAACTAAAAGTAAAAATAATTTATTGGTGTTTACCAATATTGGATTTGTAAATGCACGGTATATAAATGCTAAAGATAAAGCCATTGAAAACAAAAAAGTTGAAATGGCGCCACCATTAATGCTTAGAGGTGGATTAACCTATAAATACCAAAAATTTAGCTGTACTTTTCAAGGTAATTATGTAACCGAACATTATACCGATGCTACTAACGCAGTAAGGGTTACAGGAGCTGTAAATGGCATTATTCCAACCTATCAAGTTTTTGATTTTTCGTTGGGTTATGTATATAAAAAATTCACCATTGAAAGTAGCTGCAATAATGTATTTAATGCACTTTACTTTACACGTAGAGCCGAGTCATATCCAGGTCCTGGAATTATTCCAAGCGATGGAAGAAGTTTTTATATTACTTTAGGAATTAGGTTATGAAATTTATAGTTTATTCCTTCCCCCAAATAAGTTTTTAGTAAACAATTTAATACCGCTTATAAATTCTTTATAGTCCAATAATTTAATAGGAGCGGCATTAACCAATTGTATTTACAAAATAGTTTTGGACTATTTTGTAAATACAATTGGTATAACTTTAGTTTTTATGCCTGTTCCAAACTTATATTAATTGGCATTATCACATCAGCCTTGGTAACTCCATTGTATTGAAAAATAATAGGTGTATTTAGAGGTACTATTTGTTCAGTCTGCTGCCAAATTTCAAAATCAAAACTAATAGGTACCATTATAAATCGGTATTTGTGGTGATTTAGCTTTAATTGATTTATGATAGTTGTTTTTTCATTACGGTCTATTTCTTCCAAAAATTGAGTTTTAGGTTTAATATTTGGCTGTAAATAATAATCAATGGCTATCAACTCTTGTAAAACGGTATCGTTAGCAAAATTGGTTTTTACGTATTCATCAATAATTTGGTAAATATCGGTTAACGAGTGTTTGTGGAAATTACTTTTAGTAATAAAATGGGTTCCCAAACCCAATAAAAAGTCGAAAATACTGTAATTAAGTGCCACATATTTTAAAGTATGAAAAGCACGTTTTTTGTTCCAATAAATTTCTAAGGCTTCTTCTAAAATGGTTATTTTAGTTAATTCGTCCTCAGTTAAATATTTGCTTTTTATAATTTGATAGGGTGGAAGTGGGTCAAATTCGTAATCGTGATCCTTGTATTTATGGCGCATGGGTGTGCCTTTTAAAAACTTTAAAAAGCCCAATTGCAACTCAGGTGGAAACAGTTTAAAAACCTCTTCAATGCTGTATTTTATATCGTTCCAAAAATCTAAAGGTAGGCCAACTATTAGGTCTAAGTGCATTTCTATTTTGTTATCTAATTTTTTAATAACAGCACTGGTTTTATCAAAATTTTGTTTCCTACTAACTTGTAAATTAGCTTGTTGATTAACTGTTTGTATACCAATTTCGAACCTAAATAATCCTTTAGGCACTTTTTCTTGAATATAGGCCACAATATCAGGATGAACAATATCGGCCGTAATTTCGAATTGGAATACATTTTCGGGTCTGTGGTTAGCCAAAATAAACTCAAACATATCAATGGTAAAGTCTTTTTTTACATTGAAAGTTCTATCCAAAAACTTAATTACTCGCCCATGTTGCATTAAATAAAGTAAATTGGCTTTTATATCAGCAATGGGCAAGGTACGAACTTTGTTATCTAAGCTTGCCAAACAAAACTCACATTTATAGGGGCATCCTCTACTGGTTTCTACATAACATACTTTGTTGTAAAGGTCTTCGGGTTTATCGTTTATGTATGGATTAAAGTTGGTATAATGAATCAAATCAAACATGGGTGCAGGCAAGTTTTCTTTAACCTTTCCCTCTTTTTCAAAAACCAAGTTTGGCACATTTTCTACATTTGGAAATGCATCTAAAAATGCCTTAAAAGGTGCTTCCCCTTCGCCTGTAATAATATAATCAACCTCGGGTAATGAAATTAAATCATTGTACTCATAACTAACTTCGGGTCCGCCAAGTAATATTTTAGTATTTGGATTAAGCGTTTTGATTAATCGAGCTACTGCCAAAGTTTGGGTAATATTCCAAATATAACAGCTAAAAGCCACTACATCAAAATCTTTACAAAAATCTGCCACACCATCTTTTGCTTCTTTAATGGTAAATTCTTTCCATTCAAGTCCATTGTGCTCTTTTTTATTAAGTTCATATAATAATCTGATTGCTAGATTTATATGTATATATTTGGCATTTAATGTAGTAAGTAATACGCGCATTTATTTAGTTCTTAGTTTAATGGTTCTTAGTACTTAGTTTATAGTTCTTAGTTTGAAGTTCTTAGTACCTAGTTTTGTTATATAGCTTCAACATTTAATTATTTGAAACCAACTTAAATCTCTCATCACTCATTTATCAACTCCCATCTCTCATCTCTCACTTCCCATCTCCCAAATCACAATTCAAAAATCAAAAATTACCTTCCTCCAAAAATGCTACTTCCAACTCTAATCATGGTGCTACCTTTAGCCATAGCTATTTGATAATCGCCACTCATTCCCATCGAAATTTGGTTGAACGGTTCTTGGTTGTTTAAATAATTTGATTTAATTTCATCAAACCATTTTTTTAAACCTGCAAATTCAGCTGCTATTTGTTCTTGGTTATCGGTAAAAGTAGCCATTCCCATTAGGCCAATAATCTCTATGTTTTCAAACTCTTTGTTTAAATACCTTTCAATTATTTTTAGCAATTCTTCGTGTTCCAAGCCAAATTTTGTTTCCTCATTGGCTATGCTTACTTGTAAAAGTACTTTTTGAACTTTGTTTATTTTAGCAGCTTGTTTATTTATTTCGGCCAATAAATTTTCGCTATCCACCGAGTGAATAAGGTACACAAATGGCGAAATATACTTTACTTTATTGCTTTGCAAATGTCCAATCATGTGCCATTCTATGTCTTTTGGCATCTGTTCGTACTTACTAACCAACTCTTGTACTTTGTTTTCGCCAAAAACTTTTTGCCCTGCATTGTAAGCTTCCATAAGGGTTTCCACCGGTTTGGTTTTGCTTACCGCAATTAATTTAATATTTTGGCTTAGTTCTTGTTTTATTTTTTCAATATTTGCAGCTATACTCATTATGATAAAATCAGTTTACAAATATGCATTAATTGCATTAGTTATTACAACAATTGGTTGTAACCAAAATAATAATTTAAAACCTGACCCATTTTTTGACCGAAAAAAAATGGGTGATATTTTAACCGATATTCAAATTATGGAGGCTGGGGTAAATCAAATTGGCTTAATTACTGATAGTTTAAATAAATCGATGCTTTGGCATTACGATTTTGTGTACAAAAAACATAACATAACCGAAAAACAGTTTACCGAAAATTACGATTTTTATTTGCAAGAACCTGCCGACTTAGACAGTATTTATGTAGATGTGTTAAATAATTTAGCCAAAATGAGGCTAGAGAAAAAATAATATTTTTAATTATTTAAATGCGTAAAAAAAACGCCATTTGCAACAAAGCAAATGGCGTTTTTTAGTTATTGATTGAACAATTTCTTTAAAAAATATTAACTGCCTACAATAAAGCGAAATAACTAATAATCTATGTTTCTGTGTCCTATGTGGTTAAAATATTTTATTAAGCATATACTTAACTTATAGTTTTCTAATTATTTCAGTAATATTATTGAGGCTTCACGTAAATTTTTGTATTATTCCGGTAACCCGAAGTATTTAAGTACCAATCTCTAAAATTAGCTCCACCTGATTGTGCCCAATTGGCAAAGTTTAAATAGGCTTGGGTAATATTTTGTTGCTCATAAGGATAATCAAATCTTTCTGGAATGGCAATTGCCCAAGGCAAATTGTTTTTACTTAAATATTTTTTGGTTCCAAGTAATTGAGTGTCATCATCGCCTAAGCCTAATAGCGGATAGGTAGCAGTTGAAGTAGGATTTTTACCAGGTAAATGAATTTCATAATTTCTGCCTTTGCCTGCTTCGTTAATCCAAACAAATGGATCGTGTAATCCAATTCCAAATTCCGAAATATCAACCAAAGCGGTTACATCAAATGAAAGATTAAAGTTTACAGAATCGTTGTAACCTACATTTGGAACAGTATTCCAAGTTTGTTGGTTTTGTCTTACATCATCATAAAGCCTAACGGTGGCATTGGTTTTATCACCTTCTATTGTTCCTCCTACCAAGTTGGCTATTTTGCTTCTTGCTATTGGATATTGAATGGCAAAAGCAGTTTTTAAACTACCTCCCGATGCGCGTAAACAATATTTGGCTTCAAAACGAACCAATTTATTACTTGCATTGGTTATTGCATTGGTGCGCATATCCATTACCACATCATTCATATCGTAGTCACCTCTAAAATACCATAAATCTTCGTAAGCCACGGTAGCTGTTTTATTGGCCGATGGAAAATAATTGTTAAATGCTTTTAAGGGGTCAGTTGGATAATCATCATTTACATCATCTACACCATCTCCATCGGTATCAGTACTACCAGGAATATTTGCAATTTTATCTAAACTAACATTGCTTATATTGTTAACAGTAGCATAATAAACTACATCTTCAAAATCATTATCGCTACTTCCTGTTGGATTGCGGTTTACATCTTCAAAACCCAATACAAAACGTTGGCTTGAAGGTTCGTAAACAAATACTAAATGTTGGCGATAT
>JBGSBN010000015.1:0-29089 GCA_041730515.1 Methylacidiphilales bacterium
AAGATTATTTTAACTCCTACTACTTTACCTGAATTGATTGAAAACGTAACGCTAGATGTAACTGTAAAAGATGTTTATGACTTAAATGGTAATAAAATGCAATCGCCTAAAACTTGGATAGCTTACGTGGATAAGAACCAAGTTAAATGGCAAGACCAAGAGTTTGAGTTTAACAAAAAAGCTGGTGAAGCTTTATCATTTACTACTAACATTGTTAATTCAGGTGGTGCAATTAAACAGTATAATATCCAAAATTTACCTGTTTGGTTAACTGCAAATTTCCCATCTGGAACAATCTCGCCAAATAGCTTTAAAACCATCACTTTCACAATTGATCCTAATGTTAATATTGGCAATTACGAAAATGAAGTTCAGTTATTAACCGATTTTGGATATCCTGATGGTTTACTTATTAAATTAAAAGTATTCTCTGTGGTTCCTTCTACTTGGACAGTTAATCCTGGCAATTTCCAAAATAGTATGAGTATAGTTGGTCAAATTAGAATTAACAATGTTATTTCAACCAATCCTGATGATAAATTAGCTGTGTTCGTAGATGGAGTTTGTAGAGGTATTTGTGGATTACAGTATTATCCTCAAATTGATAGATACTATGCTTTCCTTAATGTTTTCAGTAATGTTTCTCAAGGCGAAACATTAGAGTTTAAAATTTGGAATGCTGGTGAAGGAAAAATTCATTCAGATGTAACACCAAAAATTCAGTTTTTAACCAACGGACAAATTGGAACAATTAGCAATCCACAAGTATTTAATGCTAGCGATAAATTAACACGTTATATTCCTTTAGCAACAGGTTGGAATTGGATATCTTTCAATTTAAATATGAAGGACTCAAGCGATATTAATAAATTGTTTAGAGGAATAACAAGTGGTAATGGCGATATCTTTAGAAGTCAAACTAAGTTTGCCGATTATAGCGTTTTAAATGGTTGGGCAGGAAGTATTGCCAATCCTATGGTAGGTGTAAAACCTGAAATTTCGTATAGATTAAGAAGTTCAGTAGTTGATACTTTGGCTATTACAGGAGTAGAAATAGATCCAACAACTAGGCCAATTAGAATTGATTCAGGATGGAATTGGTTAGGTTTTGTTTCTCAAAGAAATTTAAGTATTTCTGAAGCATTTTCATCACTAACTGCCACTAGTGGAGATTTAATTAAGAGCCAAAATCAGTTTGCTTTATATGATGTAAATATTGGTTGGGTAGGTAGTTTAACTGCACTTATACCAAATAAAGGTTATATGTACAGAGCTGGTGCTGCAGGTAATTTTGCTTATCCTAAGTCTGCTATGTTTGGTAAAAATACCATTGATATTAATACCTATAACAGCAACTATTTTAAATTTGATGCTACTAAGTTTGAAAAAAACATGAGCGCTGTAATTGATGCAGGTGTTTGTAATAATGCGCTTTCAAATGGTAGATTAAGTTTGGGTGCTTACAGCAATGGGGAGCTAAGAGGTGTAACTAAGGTTTCAACTTTAGATAACGGTAAAAATATTTACTTCTTAAATATTTCATCAAATACGGACAACGAAAATATTAGTTTTAAACTATTAGATGAACTAAATGGAAAAACATACGAATTATTGGGAGATATTAACTTTAATGCCAATAAACTAGTAGGTTCAATACCTAGTCCGTTTGCCTTAAAAACCTCCGGTTCATTTAATTGTAATGACTTTAATACTAGCTTGTCAAATGGGTTAAATGTGTTCGTTTACCCTAATCCATTCAGTTCAAATATTGTATTAAATATACAAGGTATCAATGCTTCTAAAGTTCAAGTTCAAATTGTGGACATAACAGGAAAAGCAGTAGATAATTTTGAACAATTAACCCTTGGCAATAATGCAATTAATATCGACTGGAATCCTAGTGATAGAGGCATAACCTTGAAACAAGGTGCTTATTTTATTGAAGTCCTAGCAGGTGACCAAGTAGTACGAGCTAAAGTACTGAAATTCTAATAAACCAATTAAAAAAAATCAAAATGGAAAAGGCGAATAAACTCGCCTTTTCCTCAATTTTAAATTCACTATAATAAATTCACCAATCAGCTTATGAAATTAAAAAATTTACTTTTGTTGTTACTTTTAGTTTTTTTTCAAAAAGTAACTTTTGCAGCACCACCCACATGGAGTGTAGTACCGGCCTCTTATCAATACTCCATGACAGTAACAGCGATTGCGAATGTTAACTGTGTTGAATTATTAAACCCAAGCAATAGAATTGGGGTTTTTGTAGGTGGCATTTGCAGAGGAACCGCGCTAACAAACACGGTTATTAGTGGAAAATACATTGCATCAATTGTAGTTTACAGTAATATTACCTCTGGAGAAACCGTTCAATTTAAAGTTTATAATGCTGCCAACGATACTATATATGATGCACTAACAACTGCATTATTTCAGGACAATGCCTCATTTGGCGTAACGAGTAGTCCGTTTGTGGTACGAAATAACAATGCACCCACCGATTTAACATTGAGTAATAATTCGGTTCTAGAAAATGCTACCATTGGAACAACGTTGGGAACCTTTACATCAGTAGATCCAGATGCAGGACAAACATTTACTTATAGTTTAGTAAGTGGAGCGGGAAGCACAGGCAATAGTCGTTTTACTATATTTGGAAATCAGCTAAGAACAGCAAATACTTTAAATTTTAATATACAAAATTCATTTAATATCAGGGTAAGAACTACAGATAACTTAGGTTGTAATACAGAACAAACCTTTACCATCAATGTGGTAGACGTAAACACAGCACCAACCCAAATATTTATAAGCGATTCAACAATAGCAGAGAACAGTGCAGCGTTAACAGTATTAGGAAGTTTAACAGCGTTAGACCAAGATGCGGGTGAAACATTTAGTTATAGCTTAGTAAGTGGAGTTGGCAGTACCGATAATGCGAGTTTTAATATACAAGGAACATTGCTACGTAGTTTGGCACCATTTAATTTTGAAGTTAAATCAAATTACAGCATACGAGTTAGAGTAACAGATGGAGCGAGCAATACATTTGAGCGAGTAATAACGGTTTTAGTAAGAGACATGAATGATGCCCCAACCAATGTGATGTTAAATGGCAATTCTACAGGCGTAAGCTTTGCAGAAAATAAACCACTAGGCTCATTGATAGCAAGCATTAGTACTACAGACGAAGATGTGAGCAATACTTTTGTATATAGCTTTGTAAACATAGCAGGAAACAATAACAGCGATTTTATCATAGTAGGCAATCAATTAAGAACTAATAACCTATTTGATTTTGAAACCCGCCAAAACTATGCAGTATTTGTGCAAACCAACGATGGCAATGGCGGTTTATTAATCAAACAATTCTCATTAACCGTATCCGATAGTAACGATGCACCAACAGCAATGGCTCTAACCAATAGAGACATAGCCGAAAATTTAGCAATTAAAAGCTTTGTAGGCAAACTATCGACCACCGATGCAGATGCAGTAAATAATTTTACGTACAGCTTGGTAACAGGCGGAGGAAGTGGAGGCAATAGTTCATTTTTAATCAGCAACGATAGTTTATATACCAATGCCACATTTGATTTTGAAGTAACCAATAGCTATAGCATAAGATTAAATGTAAACGATGGTAATGGCGGAAGCTACCAACAAAACTTTACCATCAACATTATCAATGCAAACGATGCACCAACAGATATCAATATAACAAGCAACCAAGTAGCGGAAAACTTAGCAGTAAATTCAGCGGTAGGAACCTTATCAACCATTGACCAAGACGTGGCCAATACCTATACCTACTCATTGGTGTCAGGAGTTGGATCAACCAACAATGCTAGCTTTAATATATCGGGCAGTAGCTTACGTAGCTCAGCTACCTTTGATTTTGAAACCAAAAATAGCTATAGCATACGATTAAGAACCACTGATAATATGGGCGGATTTTACGAAAAAAGTATCACGGTAAACATTACCGATGCAAACGATCCACCAACCAATATTATTTTAACAAACGACACCATAAACGAAAACCAAGCCATCAATAGTTTGATAGGAACACTATCAAGCGTAACCCAAGATGTGGCCAATACATTTACGTATAGCTTTGATAACTCAACCGTTGGCAATAACAATTCAAGCTTTTTAATAGTTGGAAACCAATTAAGAACAGGAGCCTCGTTTGATTTTGAAACCAAAAGTACCTACTTGGTTTATATCAATACCAACGATGGCGAGGGCGGAACATTAACCAAACAATTCCAAATCAATGTAAAAAATCTAAATGACGCACCTACAGATTTATTAATAAGTAATTCAAGCGTAAGTGAAAACAGATTAGGTGAAGCATTTGTGGGCAAACTATCAACGATAGATGCAGACAATGACCCAAGTTATACATACACGTTAACAGCAGGCTTAGGTAATACAGATAATAGCAGATTTACAGTAAGACAAGATAGTTTATATGCCAACACCACCTTTGATTTTGAAACAAAATCGGCCTACACCATAAGAATCCAAACCAACGATAATAGAGGAGGAACCTTCCAAAAAATATTCCCAATAACAGTAGTAAACGCCAACGATACCCCAACCAATATCTTATTGAGCGAAAACACCATTAACGAAAACTTAGCAGCCAATAGTGCCATAGGAACCTTTACTACTACAGACCAAGATACAGGCAGTACATTTACCTACACGTTAGTAAGCGGAACAGGCAGTACAGACAATGGCAACTTTGTAATAGCAGGCAATGTATTACGTAATTCAGCAGCCTTTGATTTTGAAGCCAAAAACAATTATACAGTAAGAATAAGAACAACCGATAATTTAGGCTTATGGTTTGAAAAAGCATTTACCATATTGATAAACAATGTAAACGATGCGCCAACCAATATTACCCTAAGCAACGATACGATAGTAGAAAACAGAGCAATCAACTCATTGGTAGGTAGCTTTAGCACCACCGATCAAGACGTAGCGAATATATTCAACTATAGTTTTTCAAACATAGCAGGCAATAGCAATAATTTATTTGTATTAACAGGTAATCAATTAAGAACAACCTCATTATTTAATTTTGAAGCACAAAGAACATTCTTTGTATACATCCAAACCAACGATGGCAATGGAGGCACTTTTACCAAACAATTCCAAATAAATGTAAAAGATAGCAATGATGCACCAGTAGACCTATCATTAAGCACACCAAGCATCAATGAAAACAAACCAATTGGTTCATACATTGGCCAATTCAGTACATCAGACCCAGACCAAAACAATACATTTATTTACAGTTTAGTAAGCGGAACAGGTTCAACCAACAACAGCAGTTTTTCAGTAAGAAACGACAGTTTATTCAGTGCAGCCGTATTAAACTTTGAAGTACAAAATAGCTTTACTATACGCGTAAGAACTACTGATAATGGACTATTAAATTTCGAAAAATCATTTACTATTACGGTAAATGATAGCAACGATTATCCAACAGCCATTACCTTAAGCACTTCATCAGTAAGCGAAAACGTACCATTAGGAACCAATATAGGAACCTTAGGCACAGTAGATACTGATGCAGGACAAACGTTTACTTATTCATTGGTAAATGGAGCAGGCTCAAGCGGCAATAACTTATTTGCTATACAAAATGGTGTATTAAGAACCAATGCCATATTTAATTTTGAGCAACAAAGAAGATACACGATCAGAATCCAAACCAATGATGGCAATGGTGGAACTTATACCGACACGTTTAACCTATCGATATTAAACACCAACGATGCGCCAACGAATATTGCATTGAGCAATAATGTAATCAGCGAAAATAGAAATATAGGCTCATCAATAGGCTTTTTAAGCACCACCGATGAAGACTCTGCAAGCACCTTTGCTTACTCATTTGCCAATATTGGTACCAACGACAATACCAGCTTTATAATAAATGGTAATGAAATAAGAACCAATATGAGCTTTAATTTCGAAGCCAAAGCATTATATGTAGTACAAATACAAACCAACGATGGCAATGGAGGCACATTTACCAAACAGTTTTTAATAAACATAGCCGATAGTAATGATGCACCAACCGATATTGTTTTAAACAACAATACGATTGTAGAAAACATGCCGGTAAGAACCTTTATTACCAAACTAAACACAACCGATATAGATGTATCAGCAGGCATATTTACCTACACATTAGTATCAGGAGTAGGAGCAACACACAATGCTAACTTCTTAATCAGTAACGATACCTTGTATAGCAATACCATATTTAATTTTGAAACCATTTCTCAATTAAATATCAGAGTAAGAACTACCGATAATGGAAGTTTGAGTACTGAAAAAACATTTATGATAAATGTATTAGATGCTAATGATGCACCAACGGCATTAAATCTATCGAATAATACAGTCAGTGAAAATGTAGCCTTAAGAACACGCATAGGCTTATTAAGTTCAACCGATGCTGATGCAAATGGTACATTTACTTATTCATTAGTAAGTGGTGCAGGCTCAACAGATAATAGCTCATTTATAGTTCAAGGAAACGAATTAAGAACCAATTCATTCTTGAATTTTGAAGTAAAAAGAACATTTAGCGTTCGCATACAAACCAACGATAATAATGGAGGAACATTTGAACAAGCATTTACCATTAATGTGGCCGATAGCAACGATGCACCAACCAATATTAGTTTAAGTAATAATATATTCCCAGAAAACAGACCAATATCGAGCGTGGTAGGTAGTTTAAGCACTACAGATGAAGACCCAAGCGACTTATTTACTTACTCATTTGTAAACGTACTAGGAAACGATAATGGCGCATTTTTCATCAATGGCAATCAAATAAGAAGCTTTGCAAACTTTGATTATGAAATCAAACGCGTATATAATATTTATGTACAAAGTACCGATGGCAATGCAGTAACTACCAAACAATTTGTAATTAATATTGCAGATAGTAACGATGCACCAACCAACCTATTGGTAACAGCCAATACGGTAAATGAAAATGCAGCAATCAATACATTCATAGGTGTTTTATACAACCAAGATGCAGATGCCGCAGATAATTTTACCTATAGCTTTGTAAACGGAATAGGTTCAACCAATAATAGTCAATTTAGAGTAAGTAGAGATAGCTTGTATAGCAATGCAGTATTTGACTTTGAAAATAAAGCAAGCTATAGCATTAGACTAAAAGTAACCGATTCAGGCTTATTAGGCTTTGAAAAACAATTTGATATACTAGTAAACAATGCTAATGATGCACCAACCAATATTACCTTAAGTAACTCAGATATTTTAGAAAACAAACTATCAAGAACAAACGTTGGATTGTTGTCAACTACAGATGCTGACGTAAATACCTTCACTTACAGTTTAGTGGCAGGCGTAGGCAGTACAGACAACGCATCGTTTATAATACAAGGCAATGAGTTAAAGAGCAACAGAAGCTTTAACTTTGAACAACAAAATCAGTTCAATATTAGAGTTCAAACCAATGATGGCAATGGCGGTACATTTGAAAAAGCATTTGTAATTAACATTATAGATAGCAACGATGCGCCAACCAATATAGTATTGAGCAATAGTTTGATAGCAGAAAATGCATTTATAGGCAGTAAAATAGCCAATATAAGCACTATAGACCAAGATGCGGGCGATGCATTTAACTACAGCTTTGTAAACATAGGAGGCAATCAAAACAGCAACTTTATTATAGTAGGAAACGAGTTAAGAACCAATACCATATTTGATTTTGAAACCAAAAACTTCTACTTAATTTACTTACAATCGACCGATGCTACAGGCGCTTCATTTACCAAACAATTTATAATCAACATAAAAGACAGTAGCGATGCCCCAACAGCCATGGATTTAAGCATTAAATCAATAGCAGAAAACTTAGCTGTAGGAACTACTATTGGAAACTTTACAGCCACCGATGCAGACCAATTTGGCAGCTTTAACTACACCTTGGTAGGTGGAGCAGGCTCAAACGACAATGCACAATTTACCATAACAGGCGATACGTTAAAAACCAATGCAGTATTTAACTATGAAGTAAAAAAATCGTACACCATTAGAGTACGCGTTACCGATTTAACCAATACCTTTTACGAAAAACAATTTACGGTAGCAATAGAAGATGGAAACGATGCACCAACCGCATTTAACATCAACAATACTACCTTAAACGAAAATGCAGCATTAGGCACACAAGTGGGCTTATTTACCACAACCGATGTAGATTTAAACGATGTACATACTTACAGCTTGGTAACAGGCACAGGAAGTACCGATAATGCTAGATTTGTAATAGAAGGCAATAAACTATTGAGCAATGTAGTGGCCAATTACGAAACAAAAAATAGCTACTCAGTGCGCGTAAGAACAACCGACTTAGTTGGAGATTTTATAGAAAATACCTACACAATCACTATTGTAGATATCAGCGAAAGACCAACTATTGCCAAACAAACCTTTGCAGTAAGCGAGTCAGACACGGTAGGATATGTATTTGGAACAGTAACAGCAAGCAGTCCAGATGCAGGAGCCATATTGCGTTACAGCTTAGTAGAAACACAAAGCACATTTGCACTTAATCCAATAACCGGCCAGATAAGTCCATTGGTAAAAATAGATTATGAAAAACAAGGCGTATATAAATTTAAAGTAGTGGTAAGCGATGCACAATCATCACCATTATACGATACAGCCGAATTAATAATAAACGTAAACGATGTAGTAGAAGTAAAACAACCACTACCAGCCAATAACTATATGTCGCCAAACAATGATGGTTACAACGATTTCTTTGTAATAGATAACGTATCATTATATGCAGACTATAGTTTAACAGTGTATAACGAAAGTGGTTCAGAAGTATTTACGGTATCGAGTAATTACCAAAACAATTGGGATGCCACCTACGATGGAAAAGCATTGCCAACAGGCGTATACTACTATGTATTTAAAAATAGTAAAAATGGAGACACCTTTAAAGGCGCTATCAATATTATTAAATAAACTAATTAATAGAACTTACTAAAATGAAAATATTTAAAAAATCAACCATTGTAATAACCGTTTTATTGATTATTACTTTAAATGTAAAAGCCCAAGATAGATCGGGCTTTTACACCAATATATTAAATCCATTTTTGGCTAATCCAGCTATGGCAGGCAGTACCGATAATATACATGCCATATTCAATACCAACTCGTACTTGGGCGGCATAGAATCAATGCCACGGACTTATAACTTTGGAATCCATAGCCCACTAAACAACACAAGTGGAGGAGGCTTAAAAGTAATTAGCAATTGGAGAGGCGCTTTTCAAACCATTAATGTAGAAGGCGCTTATAGTAAACAAGTAAAATTTACCAGCAATAACATAGTTACCTTTGGATTGAGTTTAGGTTTTGTACAAACCAACTTAAAAAACGAAATGCTAACCGGTCAGGTAGATTTAAGCGACCCAACTTTGGCTAATCCAGACTTAAATAGAATGCTATTAACATCAGGAGCAGGAGCAGTATATCGCTATAAAAAGAGTTTAGAAATATATGCCACTTCCCCTATGCTAGTAACAGGCGACCAAAGATTGACAGGATTTTTTGTAGCAGGAGCTAACTATTCATTTAAACTAGATAGAGCAGGTGAATATTCGTTAAAACCAATTGTGAACTACTATAACTTTGAGAACAGTCCAAAAATGGTAGATGGAATATTGGCAGGCACATGGAACGAAACCATCACCTTACAAGCAGGTTATAGAACCAATGGTGCAGTAATAAGCGCAATAGGCTTTAACTTTAAAAACCTAACCATAGGGTACGCCTACTTGCATAGCACAGGCAATTTAAATAATTTGGTAACGGCACAAAACGAAATAGCCATAGCCTTAAACTTTAAAAAGTTTGAAAAACGCTTACGCAAAAAACAAGAAGTAGTAAGCGAGCAGGTAATACAAGACCAAATAGATAAAATAAACGATAGAGTAAACGGCTTGATCAACATTGAAAAATCGAATCCAGGATTAGTAAATGTAAACAATGAGATGGTAAAACTAAACAAGGAGTTAGAAAGAATATTAGTAAAATATAAAATTGAAAACATAGAACAATTAAAGAAAATAAAAGAATTACAAGTAAATATAGAACTGTTAATAGCCAAATACAATGATAAATAAATGGAGTAAAGCTTTCGGTTTACTATTATTTATATTGATGTTAGGCATAAATAATTTGCAAGCACAAACAAAAAAAGACAGTAGTAATGCCGAGGTAAAAAAGCAGGCCGTAGAAATGCGCGAGAAGCTGAATAACTATTTGGCAGAAAGGCTAGCCGAGGAAAAAAAACAAATGGTAGGTAAAGGAAATGGATTAAACGATTCATTACTAAACACCATAACCACTCAACAAATGGAGCTGGATGTATTAAAAGAAAAATACCTAGCATTAGAAACCTTGGTAGCAAACTTGAATGCAACCAACCAAATGAGTGCAGAAAAAGCCAATGGGCCATTTGTAAACCCAAGTACGGGAGGAAGCTATATACAATATGCCGATAAGCAGTTGAATATCTTTTTTGCGTTTAACGATAATACCTTAAACGAAAACCAAATAGCAGTATTGAATACCTTTTTAGCCAATAAAAAAAATAAGCGAGCTAAAGTAATAAGCTATACTGATTGGCGTGGAAAAGCCAAGGTAAATTACCAAATAGGAAAAAAACGTGCAGCAACAGTAACCAGCATGCTAAAAGGCAAAGTAAAAAGCTATACTGTAAACATTAATACCAAATGCAATATGAGCATGACCAACGAAGGCCTAAACGCCCAATGGTGCAGACGCATAGAAATTATATTGGAATAAATTACACCCCAAAAATTAGTTACCCCCCTTAACCAAAAAGCAACTCAATGGAGTTGCTTTTTTGGTTTGAAATGACTTTTGAAAATGCCATCTTAGTAATTTCTGTTCAAAACGTTAGGTAAATTTTATTCCTTCAAACTATTTTACCTCCACCCAAACGGGGCAATGGTCAGAATGAACTATTTGTTGCATGATGCCTGCATCTACTAAATTGTTTCTTAGTGCTTCGGCTACCATACAGTAGTCAATACGCCAACCTTTATTATTGCCACGTGCGCCCGCACGGTAAGTCCACCAACTGTATTGATGAGGCGCTTTGTTAAATTCTCTAAATGAGTCAATAAATCCTTTATCAATAAATTGCGTTAGCCACTCGCGTTCTTCAGGTAAAAAACCACTGCTGTTTTTATTTCCTACAGGATCATGAATATCAATTGGTTTATGAACAATATTGTAATCGCCACAAATAATTAATTCTTGCTTTTTGCCTTTTAACTCGTTGATATAATCTTGAAAAAAAGCAAGCCAATTCATTTTAAAACTCTGACGATGATCGCCACTTGAACCACTTGGTATATAAACACTTATAATACTTTTCGAACCGTAATCAGCCCTTATAATTCTGCCTTCATTATCAAATTCAGGAACACCAAAACCATATGCTACGTGGTCGGGTTCATTTTTACAAAACAATGCCACACCACTATAACCTTTTTTTTCGGCACTAAACCAATAGTTGTTTTTATAGCCAGCAGCTTCAAAAATAAACGGTTCGTTAATTTGTTCTTTATTAGCTTTAGTTTCTTGCAAGCAATAAACATCCGCATTTTCGCTTTGCATAAAATTAATCAAACCTTTGCTCATAGCCGAGCGGATTCCATTTACATTGTAAGATATTATTTTCATTGTTTTAGTTCTTAGTTCACAGTTCACAGTTCTCAGTACTTAGTTTTTTCTTATTCCGTTGGCTAAACTTCGACAAGCTCAGTTACCACAAACGGCAATTGATTATTAGTTCATATTCCTAAATCAAAAAAATCTGACATTTAATTTTGCAAATTGCCAGTTGCAAATTGCTTATTATTTTTAATCAGCCAAAGTCCTATAAAAGTAAGCAGGCCATTTAAAATTAACAATTCTTGTCCAAATTGATAGCCACCAAATAATTGCTTAGAATAAGTATCTAAAAAGTAACAAATTATTGGCGCAGCCAAACAAACAAAAGGAACTAACTTATCTTTTATGCTAATTTTATTGAATAATCCAAAGGCAAACAAGCCTAATAAAGGGCCGTAAGTATAACCTGCAAACCTAAATACTTGGTTAATTACAGCATCGTTATTTAGCTCTTTAAAAATGATGATGATTAAGAATAATACCAATGCAAACCCTATATGGATTAAATGTCTTTTGCTTTTGTGCTCCTTACTTTCATGGGTTTCGTCAAAGCCTAAAATATCGATACAAAATGAAGTAGTAAGTGTAGTTAAAACACTATCAGCACTGCTAAAAGTGGCAGCCGTAATTCCTAAAATAAATACAATAGCTCCAATTCCACCTACATAATTTAAGGCTATATTCGGAAATAATTGATCGGTTTTTGCTGGAATAGCTATTCCTTTTGCTGTCGCAAATTGGTAAAGTAAAACACCTAATCCAACAAAAAGTAAATTGATAAAAACTACTACAATGCTGAACCAACGGATATTCTTTTGTGCATCTTCTAAACTTTTACAACTTAAGTTTTTTTGCATCATATTTTGGTCTAAACCTGTCATGGCAATTGCTATGAACATGCCTCCAAAAAACTGTTTAAAAAAGTTGTTTTTGCTCATCCAATCATCAAAGAAAAATAGTTTACTCATAGGACTTTCTTTTACTGCTGAAATGGCATCAACCAAACTATAATTTAATTGATCACAAACCACATATATTGAAAGGGCAACTCCTGCCAGTAAAAATCCAGATTGTAAAGTATCAGTCCAAACCAATGTTTTTATACCGCCTTTGTAAGTGTACAAAAGTATGAGCCCAATTACAATTAATGCAGAAACTGCAAATGGAATATTAAAAGCACTGAAAAAGTAAACATCTAATACAATTAAAGCAATATACAGTCTAAAAGCTGCGCCAACCAAACGCGATAAAATAAAAAATAACGAACCCGTTTTTTGAGATATTTTGCCAAATCGTTTTTCTAAATAAGAGTAAATAGAAATAAGATTGAGTTTATAATAAATTGGTAATAAAAACTCTGCAATTACTAAATATCCAATGATGTAACCCAGCACCATTTGCATATAACTAAATTGATTGGTTCCTACTGCGCCAGGAACCGAAATAAAAGTTACTCCCGAAAGTGAATCACCAATTAAACCAAAGGCTACAATGTACCAAGGCGACTGTTTATTTCCAGTAAAATAACCGCTTTCTCCTGCCTTGTTAGAGGTGTACCAAGCTATTAGCATTAACAATCCAAAATAGCCTATAACTGAAAATAAAATGAGATACATTGACATACGGGCAAAAATATTTTTTACTTTTAAATTACCTCATTTTATTTATCCATATTATTAAACATGGCGTTCAATAAAATCTATCAATGAATGAATAACTTTAATATGTATTTCTTGAGCTCTATCTGCATATTGACTATGAGGTGCACGTATTTCCACATCGCAAAGTGATGCCATTTTACCACCATCTTTACCTGTTAAACCAACTATTTTTATGCCTTTTTTCTTAGCTACTTCCATAGCTTTAATTACATTTACCGAATTACCACTGCTTGATATAGCAAGTAAAACATCTCCTTTTCTACCAACAGCTTCAAGGTAACGGCTAAACACATAATCATAACCATAGTCATTGCCAACACAAGCCATGTGGCTTACATCACTCATGGAAATTGCGCCAATTGCGGGTCTGTCATTTCTATATTTTCCTGTTAATTCTTCCGCAAAATGCATGGCATCGCACATACTTCCACCGTTTCCACAACTTAAAATTTTTCCTTCAGCTTTAATTGAATCTACCATTAACTGGCCTGCTTTTTCAATGGCTTCAAAGTTTTTTTCGTTGTTTAAAAATTGGGTAAGTATTTGATGTGCTTCCTCAAAGTGTTTTTTAATGCTATTCATAAAAAATATTTTTGATTATTAGTAATTAGAAAAAAGGCAACTTTATTTATAATTTTATGGTTAAACACCACCAAATTTTTCTCGCCATAATTGGTTAAACGACTTTTCCTCAATTTTGGGAAATTCTTTTTCAGCGCCCCAATCATTTTTATACAATTGCCTAAAAGTAAAGTTTTTAATAGAAGTAGAGCGGTTTAAATTTTTACGGCTTAGCATGGCTTTTGTCCAAGTGTACCAAGCTAGTTTTTCACCTGTTGTCTCATTTCCTAAATTAATATTGTCTCTTCTGTTTCTAATGATATGGTTACTGATATCAATTTTTACAGGACAAACATCGTTGCACTTACCGCAACTACTGCTGGCATTGCTCAAATGTTTAAATTCGTTTAAGCCATGTGCTAAAGGTTCGGTAACAGAGCCAATTGGCCCAGTGTAACTACTGCCATAACTATGGCCACCAATATTGGTAAACACAGGGCACACAAAGTGACACGCACCGCATTTAATACATGAAAGAGCTTCTCTTTGATCGTGTGAAGCCAAGGTATTGCTTCTTCCGTTATCAACTAAAATAACTATAAATTCATTTGGCCCGTCTTGTTCTTCATTGTTTTTTGGCCCAACAATGGTATTATAACTCATTAATGGCTGGCCATTTCCGTAGCTGCTTAGTAACGAAAAAAACAAATCTACATCTTGTAAAGTTGGTAATATTTTATCAATTCCGGCAATCACAATATGTGTTTTGGCAAAAGTGGTTGCTAATCTTACATTTCCTTCGTTTTCCGAAATACAAACCATGCCATTTTCGGCAATTAAAAAATTAGCACCTGTTATTCCAATGTCTGCCTTAAAAAATTTACTTCGCATGTAATCTCTTACATCTCTTGTCATTTCATTTACTTCAATGTCGAGCGAGGTACTGATTTTTTGATTCAGTAAATTGTTTATTTCTTCTTTGGTTTTATGGGCAGCAGGCAATACTGAGTGAAATGGTTTTTCATCAAATCCATCTACAATAAAATCGCCAAGGTCGGTTTCGGTTAAATCATAACCTTTTGTTTTTATAAATTCGTTTAACCCTATTTCGTTACAAATGGTTGATTTTGATTTAACAATAAACTTAGCTTGATTTCGTTTAAAAATTTGTTCTATTTCAGATAAGGCTGTTTCTGGGCTATCTGCCCAAATTACTTTTCCGCCTTTTCTCATCAAATTAGCTTCAAAGTCGATTAAGTATTTATCTAAATTTTCGTTAACACGCCACTTTATATATTTTGCTCTGTTACGTGCCAACTCTAAGTCTGAAAATTGCGCTAATGCATGGTTTAACGCATGCTGATGCTTGGCAGCAGCAGCAGCGGTTCGTGCTTGCAATTCAGTGTTTTGCAACGATTTTTTTACAGCTTGATGAAAATTTTGTTCAGCGCTCATCTTATTCTACGAATTAAAGTAAAATATAATCAAAGCCAAAATATTTATTTTAAACAAAAATCATTGGATATCCAGTTTTAGAAACTGTTAATTAAATTGCTTCTAAATTTTATTTACACTTAATATTGGTATAATTGCATACAGATAGTTTTACAAATGACAGAATACATGCATACATTTTTTCGTAAAAAAAATGTAAATCAAATATTGACCGAAGCCAATAAAGCGGAACACGGAAGCCATCAATTAAATAAAACGTTATCGTTACGAGACTTAACAGCAATGGGAATTGCTGCTATTATTGGAGCGGGTATTTTTAGCACCATTGGCAATGCTAGTTTTGATGGTGGGCCAGCAGTAATTTTACTTTTTGTTTTTACAGCCATTGCTTGCGGTTTTTCAGCCTTAAGTTATGCTGAGTTTGCGTCTTCTATTCCTATAAGTGGCAGTGCATATACTTATGCTTATGCTTCCTTTGGCGAAATTATTGCTTGGATTATTGGCTGGGCTTTAATTTTAGAATATGGCATTGGAAATATAGTAGTAGCCATCAGTTGGAGTGATTACTTTACTGGATTATTGGCAGGTCTCAATATTCATATTCCTGATTATTTAACCATGGATTATTTAACAGCTAAAAATGGTTTTGAAGAAGCAAATAGCTTATTAACACAACACCAAACACTAACATTTATACAAACTGAACAGCATAGTGCTTGGTTAACTGCGCCTAGTTTTTTAGGTACTAAATTAATTTTTGACTTACCTGCTGTTGGTGTTATTTTGGCCATTACAGCTTTAATTTATAGAGGTGTTCACGAAACAAAAAAAGCCAGTAATATTTTTGTGGCTATTAAACTTTTTGTAATTGTTTTAGTAATTATAGTTGGGGCATTTTATGTAAATCCCGATAATTGGAGTCCATTTATGCCCAATAAAATTACGGGTGTGTTAAAGGGAGTTTCTTCCGTATTTTTTGCTTATATAGGTTTTGATGCTTTGGCTACAACAGCCGAGGAATGCAAAAATCCTGAGCGTGATTTACCCAAATCAATGATTGCATCACTCATCATTTGTACCGTTTTATACATACTTATTTCATTAACCTTAACCGGTATGATTAGTTATAAGGAGCTTGCTGTTGGCGATCCATTAGCATTTGTTTTCCAAAAATTAAATGTAAACTGGATGAGTGGAATAGTAGCTGTAAGTGCTGTAATTGCTATGGCTTCCGTGCTTTTGGTTTTTCAAAATGGACAACCACGTATTTGGATGAGCATGAGCAGAGACGGATTATTACCTAAAAAGTTTAGTAAAATTCACCCTAAATTTAAAACACCTTATTTTTCTACCTTAATTACAGGCGCGTTAGTAGCTATACCTGCTTTATTCTTAAATTTAAAGGAGGTAACTGATATTAGTAGTATTGGTACTTTGTTTGCCTTTGTATTGGTAAATGCGGGGGTAATTCAAATGGAAAGCCATAAAAATAAGGAACATAAAGGATTTAAAGTACCTTACATTAGTGGCCGCATAATAGTGCCATTATTGTTTTTGGTTTGCTTTTTTATGTTTGTGGTTTTCGATGAAAGTAAAATTTTTCAGAAATTTAATTTAGATGCAAATTTCCCAGCCTATAGCTTTTGGCTGTTATTTGCAATCATTGCAGTTCTGAGCTATCTGCATAGGTTTTCATTACTACCAGTTTTAGGCATGATTACCAATTTTTATTTAATGACTCAACTTGGGAAATCGAATTGGATTGCATTTGGTATTTGGCTTGTTATTGGGTTACTTATCTATTTTTTATATGGGAAAAAATACAGTAAACTGAATGTGGCTTAATTGCCCCATTTAAAAATTACTTTTTGTTTTTGTTAAAAGTTTTGTTTCACCAATGCCTATTATTATTATTGTTTATGAATAAAATTGGTAAAACAATGCTACTGTTCTTATTTACAATAGCTTATGGTTTTTGTTCGGCACAGGTTCAATTTAAAACTTACGTAGTATATTTAAAAGCTAAATCGTCCACTTCCTTTAATCCATTGGAGTATTTTGATGCGAAAAATATAGAAAGAAAAAAACTAGCCAACTTGCCTCTTTTTGATGAGCGCGATTTGCCAGTAAATGAAGGTGATATTGCCCAAGTTAAAAATACCAATGCCCAGATATTAGTGGTTAGTCGTTGGCTAAATGCTATTTTTTTAAATGCGAATACTGCTCAAATCGAAAAAATAAAAACATTGCCCGGTGTAAAATTTGTAGATGAATTTATGCCATCGAAGTATAAAATAATTGCCTCGGCAAATAATGAATTAACTCCAACAAATACTCAAATTTTAAAATACCAAACCAGTCGTTTGCAAGCAATGGAGTTTGAGCGCAAAAATCTAACTGGAAAAGGTATTCGAATTGCAGTGTTTGATGTTGGTTTTAGTGGCGCCTTTCAACATCCTGCTTTTAAACATATTTACGACAATCAAAGGGTTATTAAAACTTTTGATTTTATAACTAAAAAAAATAACGTGTACCAAGGTGGTGCCCATGGAACCAATACTTTAAGTTGTATTGCAGGTATTTATAATGGACAAAAATTAGGAATGGCTATCGATGCCGAATTCCTTTTGGC
The DNA here is from genome assembly GCA_041730515.1 of Methylacidiphilales bacterium. GTDB lineage: Bacteria > Bacteroidota > Bacteroidia > UKL13-3 > UKL13-3 > JAAFJM01. The sequence continues at coordinate 18,112 of JBGSBN010000015.1, forward strand.
AAGAACCGAGTGGACTAGTAAAGAGGAAAAAAAGGAAGAGTATTTTTGGCTTGCAGCAGCTGAATGGGCCGATAAAAATGGTGCCAATATCATTAGTAGCTCATTGGGTTATGGAAGTAATTGGTACACGGTAAAAGATATGGATGGCAAAAAAAGTGTGGTAGCTTTTGCTGCTACAGTTGCTGCTCAAAAAGGAATTTTGGTAATTAATTCTGCTGGAAATGAATACGAAGACAATAAATGGAGAACCATTATAACTCCTTCTGATGCTGACAGTGTGTTATGTGTTGGTGGAACAAATCCTTATACTGATAGACATATTGATTTTAGTAGTGTAGGCCCAACAGCCGATTTTAGAACCAAACCAAATGTAAGTGCACCCGGTCAGGTTATTGCTGCCAATCCTAAAGGAACCATAGGCCAAACTTTTGGAACTTCATTTTCGTGTCCTTTGGTAAGTGGATTTGCTGCTTGTGCTTGGCAAAGTAATCGTAGCCTAACTAATATGCAGCTTTTTGCCGAAATTGAAAAATCGGGTCACCTATATCCCTATTTTGATTATATGCACGGAAGTGGTGTGCCACAAGCAAGTTATTTTACAAATAACAAAAAAAATGTGTTGCCCAATTTTCATTTAATTGATTCTATTAAAGATAATCAAAGCATTACTTTTCAAGTTACCGATTCGGTTTTTATAAATAAATACTTAGCATATTATAATTACGAAGCTTTGATTGATTCTGTTAATACCGATTCGGTTATAATAACTGAGGTAAATGAACCTAAATCATGCAATTTATATTGGAATTTAAAAAACAAGGAAGGTAAAATATTGTATTATGAAGTGATAGCTGTTGAATCATTAGATGACATTACCTTAAATCCTAAAAATATTGAAAAGGGATTTATTTTAACCTTTCATTTTGAAGGTTATACACTAACCAAAACCATTGAGTAATTTATGAAAAAAATAATAGTAACATTTACACTAATTATGGCAAGCCTAGCCATTATCAATGCACAAACAGTAGTTATTGAAGAAGAGGTAAATCCCGCACCTGTAAAACAGACACAAAAATTTGCTGAGGATAAAACAGAAGCAGGTTTTATTTTTGAAGGTACTTTTTATGGTGGACTTGACGAAAAAGGCTTAAAAGGGAAACTTGGTAATTCGTTAGGATTTAATTTTTTGTTTAATTTAAAATATAAATTAGCCAAAAAGGTGCAACTAATTTCTCAAGTAGGTATTAACTACGAAAATTATAGCTTTTCTAAAACAGACACCAATACTACCTTTCCTTCGGTTGTTAGTAATAACAGCATGGAAAGATTTAGCCTTACTGCTGCTGCTTTTAGTTTAGGTGCAAGGTTCAAGTTAAAAAAATCGCTTTATACTGAATTGGGTGCCATGGGAAAATGGAATTTTTCAAAAGTTTATAATTACGAGGATAAAGATGTTAACGGCAACAAAAGAGAGGTTTTTGTGCATGATTTAGCATTCATAAATGATTTCACAACTGACGCTTATTTAAGATTAGGTGTAAAAGGAATTTCGTTGGTGGCTTATTACCGCTTAACCAATATGATGCAAACAGCTAGTTATGCACCTGTGGTTTATGAAGCACCTCGATTACGTTTAGGCATAAGTATAGGTTTATAACATAATATGAAAAACTGGATTGAAGCCTTTAGGCTGCGTACCCTAATGCTATCGTTGGCATGTATTTTAATGGGTGTTTTTTTAGCAAAAATTTTTTCTAAAAATGTGTCAACGGTAACAGTAATTTTAACATTGCTTACTGCTTTATTTTTGCAAATACTTTCTAATTTGGCAAACGATTATGGCGATAGCAAACATGGTGCTGACCATGATGGACGTAAAGGGCCAAAACGTGCTGTTCAATCAGGAAAAATAACAGCTGATCAAATGTTAGTTGGTATAAAAATATTTGTTGTACTAAGTTTAATTACTGGTATTGCACTCCTTTATTCTTGTATGCAGGTAATTGGGATAAATGGGGTAATTACTTTGTTTATAATTGGCATAGCAGCCATTATAGCAGCCATTGCCTATACTAATGGTAAGCGCCCTTATGGTTACATGGGCTTAGGCGATATTTCGGTATTTATATTTTTTGGTTTAATAGCTGTTTGTGGTACTTATTATTTATTGGTTGGAACAATAAATGTACTTATTTTTTTACCAGCTACCAGTTGTGGTTTGTTTTCTGTTGGGGTGTTAAATTTAAATAACATGCGCGATATTGACTCAGATATTGCAGCAGGTAAAAACAGTATTCCTGTGCGTTTAGGATATGCCTCAAGTAAAATTTATCATTATGTTATTATTATTTTAGCGCTGCTTTGTTCGCTTATTTTTGTGATGTTTTATAAAGAATTGCCAACTTTAACCAACCTGTCTTTTGTGGCTTGTTTTCCATTGTTTTTAAAACAATTATTTACCGTAAAAAACACCACAGATAAAATAAAATTAGACCCACTACTAAAACAACTTTCTATTTCTACCATGCTTTTTGTACTGTTGTTTGGGTTGGCTAATTTAATGTGGTAACCAATATTTTTTGATTATTTAACTTTAACCTAATTGTAAAAATGACCAACGAACAGATTGCTATAAAATGGTTTGAAGCATTTAATGAACATAACCTCGAAAATTTGCTTTCGCTTTACAGTGATAATGCCCAACATTTTAGTCCAAAACTTAAAATTAGGCAACCAGAAACTAATGGTTTAATAATTGGAAAAAATGCGCTCAGAACTTGGTGGGCTGATGCCTTTGAACGTTTGCCCAACTTGCATTATATGGTAACTTCGTTAACTGCTAATGAGCAGCGAGTTTTTATGGAATATATTAGGCAAGTGCCTAACGAAGATGATATGCTGGTGGCCGAAGTACTAGAAATTGATAAAGGTTTAATAATAGTATCTAGGGTTTATCACGGGTAATTTTTTTTAGATTTGTGCCAATGAAATCAAGGCTTTACTTATTATCTATTGTTTTACTGCTTTTAAGTAGCTGCCAAAAAAGGTATTGGTACCGTTCGTTTGTATTTGGTTCTAGTAAAAATTTAGTTCCTGTAAATCTTATTATTCAAAACGAAAGCCCAACTTTACTTACCGAAACTTTTGAAAAGGAAATGCGCGCAGCCTGCGAAAAACAACTGTTAAAAAAAGGATATAAAGTAGTACCTAAAAAAGCTACTTTTCAATTTAAACTAGTTATTAAAGTTGATAAATTTACGGTAAATGGTTTGGCCCACTATGGAGGCGAACGAACCATGTTGTACCCTTATTTTGATAAAGAAGTTAAAGCCATTTTGTTTGAATGCATTCTTACGCAGAGTAAAAAGGATTTAAATTGGACTGTTTGGGAAAATACCAACGACTTGTATTTTTTTGGTAAACAAAAGCGCGATATGCGCAGAAGCAGAGGAATGGTTAAATACTTAATAAGAAGCGCTAAACAGAAATAATTGCTTCTCAAAAATGCTGTTTTGTGCCCAAATAAAATTTACTATCCTAGTATTATACCTTTTATCTTTTTGCCAATTCGTTTGAATAAAAATTTAGGTGTATGCGTATTTTATGAATATATTAGCTGCTCAATTAATCAATAATTATTTATGAAGCAGTTTTTCAAGTTCATGTTTGCTAGCATGTTAGGATTTATTATCAGTGGGGTGGTATTGTTTTTTATTTTAGTAGGAGCAATAGCTGGCTTGGCCTCAAAAGGCGATAAACAAGAAGTAAAGGTAGAAACAAATTCTATTTTAAAACTTAACTTAAACTATGCTATTCCTGAACGAACCACTAGCAATGTGTTTAAAAACTTTAATTTTCAAACTTTTGAAAGTAAAAACGATGCAGGTTTATATGATATTTTAAAGAACATAAAAAAGGCAACAGCCGATGAAAGTATCAAAGGTATTTACCTTGAAATGGGCATCAACATGAATAGTTTTGCCACAATTGAAGAAATTAGAAATGAGCTTATAGCATTTAAAAAATCAAAAAAGTTTATTGTAGCTTATGGAGAGTTAGCCGATCAAAAGTCGTATTACTTATGTTCGGTAGCCGATAAAGTGTATTTAAATCCGGCAGGCGAGTTGGTTTTAAATGGTTTGTCGAGTAGTGTAATGTATTTAAAAAATATGTTTACTAAAATAGGAGTGGAGCCTGAGTTAATTCGTCATGGTAAGTTTAAATCGGCAGGCGAACCTTTAATTGCTGATAAAATGAGCGATGCCAATAGAGAACAAATTAGTTCTTACATGGGCAGTTTATACCATACCATGGTAAGCGGAATTGCAACTGCACGCAAAAAACAATTGTCGGACGTTGAAAATATTGTAAACCAATTATTAATCCAACATCCGCAAGATGCGGTAAAATTAGGCTTAGCCGATGGTTTAAAATATGATGATGAAATAGAAACTGAACTAAAAAAACTGATTGGTAATGATGATAAATTAAATTTTGTTACAATAAATAAATATACCAAAGTGCCTAATAGCAATATTAGTACCAGCGAAGATAAAATAGCTATTATTTACTGTAATGGCGAAATAGTGAGTGGCGAAAGTGGAGACGATAATATGGGAAGTGAAACCATTGCCAATGCTATTAAAAAAGTGCGTTTAGACGATAATTATAAAGCCATTGTATTGCGTATAAACTCTCCAGGCGGAAGTGCCATGGCAAGCGATGTAATTTGGCGCGAAGTTATTTTAGCTAAAAAAGTAAAACCAGTAATTGTAAGTATGGCAAGTGTAGCAGCAAGTGGCGGTTATTATATTGCAGCTCCAGCCGATGTAATTGTAGCTGAACCAAATACCATTACAGGTTCTATTGGTGTATTTGGTTTAATGGTAAATGCCAAAGAATTATTGAATAATAAATTAGGTATCAATGTTGAAACGGTAAAAATGGGTGAATATGCCGATTTAGGTTCAATTGATAGAGCTTTAACACCTGCTGAAAGAGCCATTATTCAAAAAGGTGTAGATAGAATTTACGATGAGTTTATAACCAAAGTAGCCGAAGGACGTAAACTAAAAAAAGAACAAGTGGATAGCATTGCACAAGGTAGAGTTTGGGCTGCTACCGATGCTAAAAAAATTGGTTTAGTGGATGAATTTGGAGGTTTAGATAAAGCACTTGAAATAGCTAAAAACAAAGCTAAATTAAGCGATTACCGTACCGTAAGTTTCCCTGAGTTAAAAGATCCGTTGCAATCGTTATTTGAAGACATGTCGGGCCAAGCAAGTATGTTTTTAACCAAACAAAGTTTAACACCTGAGCAGTTTAAATTATTTACCGATTTTAATAAATTAATGCATTACCGCGGAGTGCAAGCTCGCATGAGTTTTGATGTAAATATTCAATAAAACGAATTATTAATACAAAAAGCCTGATTGGAATTTTTTCAATCAGGCTTTTTATTTGAATTTTTTCTTGTTTAAAGTAATTGTTCTATAATATCAGGAATAACGCGCTTTTTCAAATAGTCAATGCCTAAATTATAAACCTCATTATTAGCTGCTTCAGCATTTATTTCAGTACTTTTTAAATCGGAAATAATGCGTTGGTAAACCACTTTCTGTGCATTATTTTTTACTGTTAAACTAGCAGTAAAGGCTACATTATTTCCATTGCCTGTTTGTTGGCTATTGCTGTTTATTTCTATTATAAAATCAGCATTTTTATTATTAGCTAAACACTCAATTCCATTACTGATAAAAGCACTATTAGCAGCTTCTTTGAGTAAATTAGTATTGGTGTTTTGGTCAAATTTTTTCTCGTTTGATACAATAAAAAAAGTTGGATTAACAATGGTTACTTGCTTTACAAAACTATTGGTATTGATATTTTTGAGTAGTTTTTTTACCCAAAAATCATTGGTTGCTTCTTGTATTATTTCGTTAAAATCAATTTTTGCTATAAAGTAGTCCTTGGTTTTTCGGGTTTTTATTTTTGGAATAGCAAATTGCACTTCGCCATTGCTGAGCGAGCGAGCTTTTTCGTTTTGCATAAATCCTGATGAAAAATCGGCTATTACAGGTATGTTTTCTATTTTGTTACCTTTACTGTCTTTTATTACAAAAGTGAGCATTTCGTTGGTTAATGGCTGCCCTTTTTTAGCGGTTAAATCTTTTGTGTTCGATGAAATTTTAAGCTCATTGATACAAAACATTATTTCGCTAAATAATTCATTGCCAAAATAAATTTCTTTGTTTTTGTAAGTAGTAATAAGTGTTTCCGATAAATAAGGTTTTACATCTTCTACCGCTTTAACTAACAAAACCAATGCATTTTGGTATTGAAATTTTGTTTTTGCATTCAGTGCATTGTCGTATTTAGCCAAAGCATTATCCAAAGCTTTTTGTATGCGTTGACGTTTTAATTCTTGGTATTTTTGTTTCGAAAGTTGGTAATAAACCCAATAATTACTTTCATCTTCAAAACTACTTATTAATTCATATCCTTCCACAAACTCATTGGCAGTAACAGATGTTCTGGAATCGTAAGTTTCTTTCATAGCATCGTTAACTGAAAGTTTGTACAAAAACGAAGAGCTGGAAATATTTACACTTATTTCGCTCACCAAATCTTTTAACGCATTATTTTTAGCTGTTTGTTGGTATTGGTTTATTAACCCAACTTTGGGTGTTATGCCAATCCCTATATAATATTCAGGATTAATTGGTCTATTGGCTACCCAATTAGGTTTGGTTATAACAGCTTTTTTGCTTGCACAATTAATTGATAATAAGCAAATTGAAAATAAGCTGATCGCTAGTATTTTAAATTTATTGTTAATTAATAATAAATACATTTTTAGTTTTCAGGGTTATAATTTATAACTTTTTGACTAGCAACTTTTGCCATTTTTTCAATCAATTCATTTTGCAAACTTTCAATTGATTTAATACTTCGTTGCGCTCTAAATAAACTCTGTAAATTTTGTACCTCGCTAAAATTATTATTTACTCTATCCTCGGGCGAACTAAAATTGGCAAATTTCCAATATCCTGGAACTAGGTTTCTGTAATCGCCATTATAGGTAGTATAATGTACTTCATCCTGTGTTTGAATAGTTACTGCGTCTGATGCTAAAACTGCTCCATTTTCGGTTGATACCAATTGAAACTTAAAGAAACATTGGGTATAACTGCTTTGATAAAATTCTTTGTATTCAATTTTGTTAAATTCATCTACCCTTTGTCCGTTGGCATTGGTTTTGGTAGTTTTTATATAGCCTTTCATCACCTTGCTGGTAAGCGAACTTGGCACTTTTTCTATATTATCAATTTTTGCTATCAGTATAGCTTTTACACCTGGCATGGTTAAATTTTGTGCATTGGTATTTTTATTTACCATATCTAAAAAAGTAACCTTTGTCTTGGTGTTATTATTAGTACTAGTAGGGTTTTCTATTATTTTAATAAAAGGATTTTTCGAATTGTTTAGTTGGCTAATAATGGCACTTTTAACTTTAACTCCTGTTGCAGGGTCGTTATAGTTTTCAATGTCTTTTATCCAAATGGTAAATTGTGCGGCTGTTAGCGCGTCTTGTTTAAATTGAGTTGCTTCTTTATAATTTCCTGTTCCTCTTATTATATCATCAAAAACATAATAAGCTTTACGGAACATTTTATTATCTAAATGTGTTTTTCCGCTACGGTAAAGTGGTTCGTAATGCGCAGTTTTTAATAGTTCTTTACTGTCTTTATAGTTGTTTTCAAGCAACAGTATTTCATTTAAAATGGTTTCACTTTCAGCAAATTTCTCGTTGTTTAATAAGTTTGTTGCGTCTTTATATTGTTGCTCAACATGTTGTTTTTTAACTTCGTTGTATTGTTCATCATATTGCGGAGCTATTTCTAATTCAATGCCACTAGCATTAAACCTTTCGAAGTATTTTCTTGTATTTAAATAATAATAAACGGCATTTTTAGTTTGCCCGCTGCTGTAAGCTTTGGTAAATTCTGCTAGCTTTTTATCAAGTGTTATTTGCCCATTTTTGCGCGCTCCTATTTTAGCCTCAATATTATTTTTATTGGCAGCTAACGATTTTAAATACAATTCAGCTGCATCTTCAAATAAACCTGCTTGTTCATTTTTTAAGGCTAGTTTAGCATATTTTTTAGATGCACAGCCAAATATAATGACTATGGTAAGTAAAATAACTAATAAACTTAAATGCTTTCGTTTCAACATTATTTTCTGAAAATTTTCGGTAAAAATAATCAAATTTAGTTTAATACTTATACCATAAAAAGGTATCTATATTTAGTTTATTCCTTTAATAAATATTTTGGATATGTTACCTACCCATTTTTATAAATTCCAAAGCTCTTTCTAGTATTGCGTCATTTCCTTTTATTATAGTTTCTGTAGTTCTTTCCACTTTAATATCAGGTTTAATACCAATTCTTTGTAATTGTTTTGTGTTAGGAAAGTGCCAATCAATAGATGAAAAACTCACGTTAATTCCCCCTGGCAGGAAAAATTAATAATATCTCCATTGCTTCCTTGTGTTGGCCTACCAATAAATACAGCATTTTTTGCATACGCTTTCAGAATCATACACACAGTTTCTGCATAAGAAGCTGCTTCTTCATCTATCAAAACAATTACCTTTCCTTTATAAACTTTATTAAATGTTGGAAATAGTTTTTTGTTGGTATTGAAAATTAGTTTAAAACCTAATGATACACTGTTTTCCAAATAATAATTTTCCTCCCGTTTATTTTTTACAAATACACCCGCATATTTTTTATAGGGATAATAAAAGTTGGCAACAGCAATGGGTTTTTTGCTAAACATTTTTGGAAGAAAAATAGGTGCAAAACCATTAGGATAACCTCTCATATCAAAAATAATGGCTTGTAAATTTTGATATTTATTAATGGCTTTCTTTATTTCTCTTGAGTTTATTTTCCCCAAATTGATATATCCTAAGCTGTCATTAATTGTATAATAGGGTGGAATAGTATCTTTTTCATTATTCCAGCTAAGAGTCCAATAAGCACTCCATTTTAAACCTTGAATATTATCAATTTTCACTGTGTCGCGCGCTCTTAACAAAATAAAATTGAATAAGGCCGTGTCTGAAAAATAGTTTGACACTAGCCTGTATTTTACTACATTTATAAAGGATTGTTCTGATGAATTTGCAGTAAAGTAACGTAATGAGGCAACGGCATAAGAAGGATTATAGTTGTTAATCATTAAAAGTTCATCACCTTTTTGAATAGTTCCATTTTTATTAAGTGAATCGTCTAATACATCACCAATAATCAGTTTTGAGTTTATCATTTCAACTTTTATAGGAGGGTAGTAATAAGTGGGACTATAAGTATTTGATGTTGGCTTTTGTTTCAATCCTTTTTTATCATCAATTTCTGTAAAATCAGCATGTGTGTCACTTATTTCTGAAGTCAAGTGTCTTATTCTATAAAAGTAATCGAAATAAGTGTTGGAACTTGAGAATAAAGGAATGTTTTCAACTAGCACAGAATCCCAGTTTTTGTCAATTAAGGTTTGGTAAGGGAAATAATAATTAATAATATTCCAATACCTAAATAGCGCAAGTATTCTATAAGCTTCATTTACTGAGTCTATTTTACTAAAAGGATTTTCAACATGCGTAAAAGCTATCTTTTTTCCTACTTCAAGATACTTATTCTTAACAGGCTTGTAGTCTAAAATGAGCCGAATTAGTGTATTTTTAACTTCTGCTGATAAAATTTCATTGTTATTTATCCAAGTAAAATCCGGCTGTCGAATAAAATTGGAGGTATCGTTAATGAAACTGAAATTACTAAGTTTTGAGAGCTCGCCATTCAAAATTAGTTTAGCTCCAATAGAATCAATTTTTGAAAAAGCTTTAGGTTTCATTTTAGCTTTTAATAATAAATTTAATAGCTGCTTATTATAGCTTTCCTTGGTACTAGCGTTCTTTAGACTATCATAAGAATTGATGAAAACCATATCCCAATCCACTTTTTTCTGGAGGATAACAGGATTATAATATTTTATAAGTCCCCATATTTTTCCTGTTACAGCCATCTTATTAATTTGAACTGAACTATCAAATTGGGTATTATGCTGTGCATTTATTTTGAAATATATGACCAAACAAATGAAAATAAATAGGATACGTTTTAACATGCTTTTATTTAGTAAAGCAATGTAATAACTAAAAGTAAATATTTCTGCAATAAAAAAAAGCCCATTCAAAATTTTTTTGACTGGGCTTTTTTATTATCTTTTAGCATACCTTTTGGTACTGCCATTACTTGGTTTAGCTTGGCTGCTTCCGCTTGACCTTGCACCTTGTGGTCTTTCTGTTCTTGGTCCGCGGCCTCTTGGTTGTTCTTTAGGCTTTATTTCAAAATCTTGCATTGGGTAATCGTGGTCTTCAATTACGGGAATCGAAATATTAATTACCTTCTGAATATCTTTTAAATAGGCTTTTTCTTCAAAATCGCAAAACGATAAGGCAATACCTTTGGCTCCTGCTCTGCCTGTTCTACCAATTCTGTGTACATACGATTCAGGAACATTGGGTAAATCGTAATTGATAACATGCGTTAAATCGTCAATATCAATTCCGCGCGCTGCTATATCAGTTGCTACCAAAGCCCTAATGGTATTGTCTTTAAAATCGCTTAATGCTTTTTGTCTTGCATTTTGCGATTTATTGCCATGTATAGCTGCCGATTTAATACCTGCTTTTGCTAACTCTTTCGATATTTTATCCGCCACATGTTTGGTTCTTGTAAATACCAAAGCCGATTTAATGGTTTTGTCATTTAAAATATCTACCAATAAATTGCGCTTGTTATTTTTATCTACAAAATAAACGGCTTGCTTAATGGTTTCCGCTGTTGACGATACCGGAGTTACCTCTACTTTTTCGGGTTTGTGTAAAATGGTATTAGCCAATTTA
>JBGSBN010000016.1:0-28598 GCA_041730515.1 Methylacidiphilales bacterium
CATCTTTCGAGTACATAATTTGACCATCAATAACTGTTTGTTGTAAATTATTAGCCTTTATAAACTCTGTGGTTACGTCTTGAGGTTTGTAAAAATCTTTGGTTTTTACATGTTGGTTGTAATACAATGTGGTAGCCACAATTATGCTGATTCCAACTTGTCCAACTATTTTAAATCTACCTGCTAAACCTTCTTTGTTCTTTTTAAATACTTTAATATAATCATCTAAAAAGCCAACTAAACCAAGCCAAATGGTAGTAATTACCGCCAAAATAATATACACGTTATTGATGCGAGCAAACAATAAAGTTGGTAATAAAATAGCAGCCAAAATAATTAATCCACCCATTGTAGGTGTGCCTACTTTAGCTTTTTCGCCTGCTAAACCAAGGTCTCTAATTTCATCAGCCACTTGTAATCTTCTTAATTTTGCAATTAAGTTTTTACCATAAATCATTGATATGGTCAACGATAAAATAATAGCCATAGCTGCCCTGAACGAGATGTATTGAAACACCCCAGCACCAGGAATATTAAAGGTATTATTCAAATAGTCAAAAAAGTAATACAAAGTATTTTTAGTTATTTTATAGTTCTAATTTTTTATTTATTTCATTAATTCAAACATCTCTTTCAACACTTCTTTGTCATCAAAATGATGTTTTACACCTTGAACTTCTTGGTAAGTTTCATGGCCTTTACCAGCTACTAAAATGATATCGCCTTTTTGAGCCATACTTACAGCAGCTTTAATTGCCTCTTTTCTATTACTAATTCTAAGTGTTTTTTTGTAATGCAATGGGTCAACACCTTTTTGCATTTCATCTAATATTACCTCGGGGTCTTCGTTACGAGGATTATCAGAAGTAAAGATTACTTTATTGCTCATTTTAGTTGCCACATCGGCCATAACCGGGCGTTTAGCAGCATCTCTATTTCCACCACAACCCACGACTGTTATCAATTGTTCGTTATTGGTTCTTATTCCATTAATAGTTGAAAGAATATTTTTCAAAGCATCAGGTGTATGCGCATAATCTACAATGGCTACTATACCATTTTCTGATTTCATAAAATCGAAACGACCATTTACCGAATGTAAACTTGATAAATGTGTAATGATTTCTTGTTTATCTTTTCCTAATAAAAAAGAGGCTCCATAAACTGCTAATAAATTGTAAGCATTAAACTCACCAACTAATCTGAACCAAGCCTCATCTCCATTCACATTAATAAGCATTCCATCAAAATCGGCTTCAATAATTTTACCTTTAAAATCGGCCATTGATTTTAATGAATAAGAGTATTTTGATGCAGGGGTATTTTGCAACATTACCATACCATTTCTATCGTCTTTATTAGTCAAGGCAAAGGCATCATCATTTACATCATCAAACAGCTTTTTCTTAGCTTTTATGTAATTATCAAATGTTACATGATAATCTAAATGATCGTGGGTAATATTGGTAAAAATAGTTCCAGCAAAATGCAATCCGCTGATTCTATTTTGATCAATGGCATGCGAGCTTGCTTCCATAAAACAGTATTCACAACCGGCAGCTAACATTTGTCCTAAAAGCTCATTAATTCTAATTGAGTCAGGAGTTGTATGTGTACTTAGAATAACTGTTTCGTTAATTTGATTTTGCACAGTAGAAAGTAACCCTACATGATGACCAAACTTGCGAAACAAACTAAATAATAAGGTTGCAACAGTGGTTTTACCATTTGTTCCTGTTACCGCAACAAGTTTTAATTGTTTAGAAGGATGGTTATAAAAATTAGCCGCCATTAAAGCCATCGCTTCACTGGTATTAGCTACTTGAACATAAGTAATATCAGCATTTAATTCAGTTGGTAATACTTCACAAACAATGGCTTTTACACCTTTTGATATTACATCACCGATAAATTTATGACCATCAACCTGAGTACCTTTTACAGCAAAAAACACACTGCTACTTGTTACGTTTCTCGAATCGTAAGTAAGCAATGTAACCTCCAAATTCAAGTTACCTTGAAGGGAAATTATTTTTACTGTATGCAATATTTGCTCTAATGTTTTAGTCATAAAATTATCCTAAAATTAAATTTACTTTTAAACCTTTATTATAATTCGATCCAGGTTTTACCGACTGCTGTTTTACCTTTCCATAACCAATTATACTTACCCTTAAACCTTTACTTTCTAATAAATAAGTAGCATCTTTAGCCGACATTCCTTTTACATCGGGCATTAGTTTTGGCTTATTAATAACCGGAAGTAAACTCAATCCATTATCTAATTGAGAAACATTGAACCAATTACTCTCTAAATCGCTTACCGAATCATTTAAGTGTGATGAAATTCCAACATTATCTAAAATAATTTTCACATCCTCTTTATAAGCTTTGGTTGCTTGTGGCAAATCGTTTGAAAAACCAGTATAACTCTCTCTCAAATCCTTGTGAATTTTGGTAGAAGTTGCATAAATTTTATTGGCTAAATCTTTAAAAACTGGCAATGCCAATTGCGCTCCATAAATCATACTGCCTTGTGGACGAATAATAACTACATAACAGCTATACTTTGGTTTTTCAGCAGGAAAATAACCACACCATGAGGCTCTGTAAACCTTAGCTCCGCCTTGGTAATAATCTTCACCACGTTGAATAATGGCAGTTCCAGTTTTACCAGCAAAGGTGTAAGGCAAGTTGCCATTTTCTTTATTGTAGGCAGTACCATTTTTAACCACACCTTCCATCATGTTTTTAAGTTGAGTAACGGTGGCTTCACTACATATTTGCTCCTTTAAAACCTGTGTTTTATATTCTCTTACAACCTGACCCGCATTCATAATTTTTTTTACAAAAAACGGGTTAACCATTTTACCATTATTAGCTATAGCATTGTAAATAGTGAGTACATGCAATGGTGTTAGCGAAATTCCATAACCACGACTGATAGCAGACAAATCGCTTTTACTCCAATACCTGCTACTAGGTTTTAAATACTGGGGTGCTTGCGCTCCATGTAATTGCAACTTCAAATTTTTATTCAATCCTAAACCATCTAAATAATCGTAATGTTTGTTTGGATTCGAATCGTAATACTTGGCTATTTGTTTAGCAAATGCAACGTTTGACGACATTTCAAAAGCCTGTTGCATGTTTAACTCGCCATAACTATGCGAATCTTCAACTGGTCGTCCATAAACCATTGCTCTTCCACCCTCCACATTCACCACAGATTTTGGGGTAACAAAACCATTATCCAATAAACTCATCATGGTAACTAATTTAAAGGTAGAACCTGGCTGCATTTTAGTTCTAATGGCATCATTCAATCGCTCTTCATAAGTACCATCTGCTTTGCGAGTTAAGTTGGCAATGGCTTTAATTTCGCCTGTTTCCACTTCCATTAATATAGCAGTTCCGCGCATGGCCATATTGCTTTGCAATACTTTTAAAAGCGATTGCTGCGCAACATCTTGTAAGTTTATATCGATGGTAGAAATAATATCGCAACCATTTTCAGCTTCGTTTTTTTCTTCGTTATTAATAGGTACATAAACGCCTCCGGTAACACGTTGCATCATTTGCAAGCCATCTTTGCCTTTTAGGTAATCGTTAAAAAAACCTTCTAATCCCACAAAATCATTGGAATTACTATTGGCAAAACCAATGGTTCTTAAAGCTAAATTTTGAAATGGTTTAACTCGTTTGGTTTTAGGAATAATGAACAAACCACCTGATATTTTACCCATTCTAAACAATGGAAACTTTTGAATACGCAGCAATTGTTGATGTGATACGTTTATTTTGATTAAATTATATCCCAATCCTTTTGACCTGATATTTTTAAATAAAAATTTGTAATGATCAACAGTGGCTTGCGGAAACTCTGCATTGAACAAAAAGGCAAGCGAATCAACATATTTATCAAAAGTATCTTTAACTGAAAATGCTGGGGCAGTAGCATCAATGGCCAAATCGTATATAGGCAATGAAGTAGAAAGCAAAGCGCCATTACAATCAAAAATATTCCCTCTTATAGCCTTTACTTTTTCTGACTTTACCGAAAATTTAGCAGATTCTTTTTTCCAATGTTTAACTTCAATAAATTGTAATTTATAAACGTAAAACACAATGGCAGCAGCAAACACGCCCATTAAGCCAAAAACGACTAGGGTACGTATTAATATTGTTTTGCGTGCGTTAATTGCCATTTTTTTGTTAACTGTTTTCTTTATTCTATTGTTATTTTTACTGGTGGCACTACTGCCTCTTTTACATAATCCGTATCTTTAGTTCTTTTACCTTGGCTATTAAACTCCTTCAACTTTTCTGCTATGTTTGATTGCCTACTGGCATTCATTATTTCGCTTAAGTTTATAATATACTGATTGCGTAATTCTTTATTTTCTTTAGTTAATTTATCTATCTTTTTATTTAAATTATCGTTGTTATGACTACTCCATATCAACACCATTATTAAACCAAAACAAAAAAGTATAAAAGGCATTTGACCAATCAATTGATTGGGGTTGAGCTTAAAATCAATATCTGATAAACGCTTAAAAGCACCTTCAATTTTTGGGGTGCTTGGCTTTTTATCTTCTTTAATTTCAGGCTCATCGCCTATAATTACTTTATTGCTCACTAGGTTTGTTTATTTATTCAATCGTTCTGCTATCCTTAATTTGGCGCTTCGCGATCGGTTATTTTCTTCTTGTTCTTTATCGGTTGCTACTATTGCTTTTTTATTTAATGGATTAAATGGCCTATTGATATTTCCAAAAAAATCTTTTTCCAAATCGCCCATTAAATTTCCGCTATTCATGTAATTTTTAACCAACCTATCTTCAAGCGAATGGTAACTCATCATTACCAACCTGCCTCCGGGTTTTAATAAACTACCACATTGCAAAAGCATTTTTTCTAGCACAGCTAACTCTTGGTTTACTTCAATGCGAATGGCCTGAAATACCTGAGCAAAAAATTTAAAATCTTTAAACTTAGGCGCGTGGTGCATCAATGCTTGCTTTAACTCTCCTACTGTTTCAATATTTTTACCATTGCGAGCAGCAATAATATCGGCAGCCATTTTTCGCGATTGGTGCAATTCGCCATACTTATATAATACATTAGCCAAAGCATCGGCTTTGTATTCATTTATAATTGTATGGGCACTCAAAGCTTGTGTTTGACTCATGCGCATGTCTAATTTAGCATCATCAAAACGAATAGAAAAACCACGTTCACCTTCATCAAACTGATGAGACGAAACACCTAAATCACCCAACAAACCATCTACTTTATCAAAACCTTGGTATTGCACATGATTTTTCAAAAACTCAAAATTTTGATCAATAAAAACCAAACGTTCATCTTTAATTAAATTTCGTTTCGCATCCTCATCTTGGTCAAATGCAATCAACCTTCCTTTTTTGCTTAACTTATTTAATATAGCACCGCTATGCCCACCACCTCCATAGGTAATATCTACATAAACCCCATCAGGATTTATATTCAATGCATCTAAGCACTCGTTTAACATTACTGGGTTATGGTACATTTTAGTTGATAGTTGTTAGTTGACAGTTAATGGTTACTATTTTGTATTTAATTCAAAATCCAACATTTAAAATTCAAAATTTTATTCTTCATTTTTCCTTTTACTCATTACCTCTTCGGCTAAAGCGCTAAAGTCTTCTGGTTCGGCATTAAGCATGTTTTCGTATTCCGCTTTGCTCCATATTTCTACTTTATTTCCATAAGCTAGCAAAACCAAATCGCCTTTTAAATCAGCATACTCTTGCAATGATTTTGGCAATAAAACACGACTTGCAGAATCCATGTCTAATTTGCTTGCACCACGCAAAAAGTAACGTTTAAAATCGCGTTCTTTTTTAATGTAATCGCTTAACTTATTTATCTCTCCAGCAATGCTGTCCCACTCATTAGCAGGATATAATACACAGCATTTTTCGAAACCACGGTTAATAAAGAATGTATCCTTGGCTTCCGCAGAAAGTTGCTTTTTCAATGCCGCAGGAATTATCAGCCTGCCTTTGGCATCTAGTTTACATTCATATTCACCGTGTAGGTTTAGCACTTAATTTATTTTGTTATAACGGTGTAAAAATAAAAACAAAAATCCACTTTTCACCACTTTCCCCCACTTTTGTGTATAAATGAGGCTTTTTTATATTCACATAATGGTTTAAAGTAATTAACAATGTCGCATTTATGTAGGGCGGAGTACGTTAATAAAGCCGTTTCGAGAATTTAAAATTTGGTGGGGAATTGTGGCGGCAAAAAGTCGCTTTTAAGTATTTAGGGAGCAGATATTTGGAAGTTTTTTGAAAAACATTGGTGTTTTAGGCGAAATTTGTTTGATTTAGCTTGTACAAAAATCACTGAATGTTTTTTGACACCAATTTACAATTGCAGTTTAAATTCCAAAAATCGGAATAAATTCAAAAACAGCCACAAGCTATTTTATAAAAACCATCGGTATAAGGTATATTATTGTTTTTACCACAAAAGAATATCATCCCATAATGAAATATTTCCATTTATGAAATAAATAATCCCAAATTGAAACAAATAATAAAATTTGATTATTTTTAAATATTTGATTATAAGAAATTTACAAATTGGCTCGATTCATGATTAGTATTAAACAAATAATACGATTATGAAAATTATTATTAAATATATAGCCACTTTAGTTACTTCTTCTTTATTGTTTGTGGCTGGTGATGCAGCTGTAAAAGGTGAATGGGTAAATAAACTAGGTAATACCAATTTAGTTATTAATCATAAACTTGGAGTGGAGGAATCGCAAAACAAAAATTTATTTGTAAGCATTGCCTCAGATAAAAATATTGGAATCAATAAAAATTTACTAGAAGGACTTCAAATTCAATTAATGAATGATGAGTATACCGTGGTACAAATTGCTGTGGTTAAAAACGGAATTGCAGTTTTTGATTTAAGTAAGGTAAAAAGCAGCTACAGAAATTTAATTCTTATATCGCCAATAACTAGTAATGAAATGGCAGTTACTTCTGACATGAAATATGTCACCATGAAGTTAGATATGAGCGAAATAAATATTATTCAAAAATCAAATAAAGTAAAATAGTTTTTCATGTTTAAAGGTTAAATTAAGCCTCTAGCTGTAATGGCTAGGGCTTTTTTTTTGCGTTTTTTCAGTAATTTAAACTTGAATTGAACCACATGTAACATAGATTATAAACTATGTTTCTATGTTCTATGTGGTTTTGTATTTCTGTAAAAATAGTTAAATATAAAAACCACTAGAATACCATAGTCATATTGCTGCTTAAAAGTAATTCATTACAACATTTATTAAACGCAAAGAGGCTGTCCTTTTGGGACAGCCTCTTTAAATATTGCATTGTTAATTAAAAGATTATCGAATAATTATTCAACAATTACTTTTTTAACCAATGTTTTTCCATCGATATTGGCTTTTAAAATATAAACACCTTTATTAGGTATGGTAACCATATTGGTTTTGCTAAACGAGTCGCTTACATATAATTTTCCAGTAATATCGTAAATTTCAAAAGTTGAGTTTTGTAAATTAATGGTTGAGTTAAAATAAATGGTTCCGTTTGAAGGATTAGGATAAACAATAAAGTTAAAGCTTGTAGCTTCATTAATACCTACGCTTTTTTCAATTTTAAAAACCGCACTGCTATCTTTTAAAGTTCCATTTATTTCAGTAATAAATACCTTGGCATTGGTAGTATTAATATCAGGAACGATTATGCTTGCACTAGCTTTACTAGCTGCTTCTCTTGTAGTAAATAAAATATTAGCCCCATCTTTTAAATCAATAACTACTGAATCTACAAAAGAACTTTGCCAAGTAATTGTTTTTGTTTCTTTTCCTTTCCAAATATCAGTAACTACTGGAGTTAATAGTTTTAAACTAGCAACATTAATGGTAAAATTAGCATTGCTTAAATCAGCAATTGAATTGTTGGTAGTTGAAATTCTAACTTTAGCTGTGGTAGTAGCTACTGAAGGAACTGTCCAAGTAAAAGAAGCAGGGCTTACGTTTACTGAATCAATCAAAATAAAGTCTGTACCGTTGGTGGTATATTCTAATTTTACTTTTCCTGTAATATTTGAAGCTACCCAAGTAATATTAGTAGTTTTTCCAGCTAATAAGCTTTCGCCACCATTAGGAGCGCTTAAAGTTAATACAGCACCTTGGTTTAAAGTCATTGTTTTAAAATCAATCAAATTAGCCCAGCTAGGATTATCAATAAAAGGATTTCTATTTTTTTGCGTAGCTGCAATGTATTCATGACGAGCAATTTCTTCCGCACTTGGTGGATCTTGTTGGTGCCATTTCATTAATACTGCTAAATCTTGGTCGGCAGGTAATGTCCAAATATTTCCATTAATTCCATTGTAAGACACACACATATAAAACATGGCGCGAGCCAAATCACCTTTTTGTGAATCTTTTGGCTCATATACAGTTTTGCCACTACCATCTTTTCCTAACTTACCAAAACCAGATGGAGAAGTAGAAGTTACCGTTACACATTCAGCAAAAGGATTATTAGAACGAGGTGCATTTGCTAAAGTTTGGTGAGCAGGAAATAAATTATGCAAATCGTTGTATTCAGGTAGCTCTCTTGTAGTGCTACCCGCATTTGGCCAATTAGGATTTTGAGTAGCATTATTACTTGGCATGGTACTTTGAGCGCGAGTATGTTCGCGAGTTAAAATTCCAGTGCTAGTGCTTGCATTCCACACAAATGGTTCATCGTAAATATAAGGAATTCCAGTGTATACACAGTTTACTACTTTTTTACCAGCAGCGGTATCTCTAGTCAAAAAGTTGTTAATAAGCGTTGGGATATAATTACTATAAAAAATGGTATCGTGAGGATTAACTTTAGCCGAAAGTGTAGTTAAAAAATTACTTGAACCTGGGGCAGCCACAGTGCTATAATAAGTTCCTGGATTACCTGCCAAAGAACTAACAGCTGCATTAGTAGCGGTAGAAGTTAAATAATTTTCGAAGCTTGCAGGACCATTAAATGCAAATGCTGAGAATGAATAATTAGTATTTGCTAAAATATAAGCGGGTTTAAAAGTTCCTACTTTACCAATATAAGCCACTTGAGAACCACCTATATAATCACCTCTTTTGTAAGTTTGCCCATCAACTGGAGTTTCGGTAATAGTACCACTTTTACGTAAAACAATATAATTTTCGGTTAAAGTACTGGTATCGGCTAAAACCAAATTCATACCATAAGCAGTAACATTATTAGAAGTTAAAGAAACAGGAATAAACAATGGTTCAGTAGCAAAACTACCAGCAATACCATATAAATTAGCAGTAAATTTAGGTTTATCAATATCATTATTAAAAATATTGATAGCAGCTAATCTACTACCATTTCCTGCTGTGTTCAAGGTACAATTAATATTGGTTGAATCATTTGAAGCAATTTTAATTGGAAAAGTATTAGTTAGATTATATGATCCAGCATTTAAACCTGTAAAATTAATGCTATCAATTTTTAAAGTATCTGACAAACCAACATTTTTCACTTTGAAAGAAAAGGTAGCGTTATTACCAACTACATTTTGAGAGTTATTTGCTATAATTTGATTATTTCTTGAAACTTGAATAGTTGGGGTTAAACCAATTGCCGCTGCTTTAATTAAAACACTATCCAAAGCCATGTTTCCACCTGGCGAACCAGCAACTCCACCAGGAAGTTTAGTTGCATAAAAAAACCTGATAAAACGAGTAGTTGTCTTTAAATTGGATTCGGTGTATTTACCACCAGTAAAATTAGTAGTGGTAGTTGATTTAGTGGTGATAGAACGTAAAGTTGACCAAGTTGCACCATTATCACTTTCCTGAATATCAAATTGACCACCCCAAGCTGCACCTGCATTTTGCGGACTTAAGTAATAACTTAACTCACCTGGTTTATCGGTAATATTTATTAATACAAATTCGCCAGTTGCATCTAACCTACAAGCTAGTGCATCACCAATTCCAAAGGCGTAAGTTAAGTTTCCGTTAGTACCTAAACCTAAAGTCCAACCCGTAGGCGGAGCAGAAATAGAAGGGTTTGAAAAATTCCAACTTGTTGGAAGTAAAGCTTGGGCTTGCGAGGCAATAGCTGCCGCACAAAAGCCAATGTTTAGTATAAATTTTTTTAACATATTTTGCTATTTAAAAAGCTTCGCAATGTAAAACAATTGATATAATTATTTTACTATCCTGCTGTAAATTAATAGTTAACTTTTAAAAATGAATTTATAAAAGCAGCAGCAATAAGGGTTTTAGAATTCATGGTTTTAAATAATGATGACCAATCACTATATTTTTTAATATTTTTATATATTGCCATTACATTGATATGAAGGAAGAACTATTACATTTTATATGGCAAAGTAAAATTTTACTTAAACAACCATTGGTGTTAACTAATAATAAACCATTGGAAATTAAAAGTGTAGGCACTTTAAATAAAGATGCAGGACCCGATTTTTTTAACTCAAAAATAAAAATTGATGAAGAAATATTGGTGGGAAATATTGAAATACATATAAAAGCAAGCGATTGGCTAAACCATAAACACCAAACCGATAAGGCTTACCAAAATGTGATACTTCATGTAGTTTTTGAAAATGATAAACCCATTTTTGATCATTATCAGCAGCCACTTTTTACCCTTGAACTTAAAAATTATTTACCCGAATTATTGCTTAGCAAATATAAAACCCTACAAGAACAGCAAAACGAAATTCCATGCGAACCCATTTTTAGTTTACCCAACGAGTTTAAATTGCATAATTGGCTAAACAGATTGGTAATAGAAAGGATTGAAAAAAAATGTGAGCGCATTTCAACCATTTTAAACACCAATCAAAATAATTGGGAACAAACATTTTACCTATTAACTTCACAGTATTTTGGACAAAAAACCAATACCCAAGCTTTTGAATGGTTAGCCCAAAATTTACCCATGCAAATTATTGCAAAGCATAAAGTTAAATTAAGCCAAATTGAAGCTTTGGTATTAGGCACAGCAGGATTTTTAAATCAAAAACTAACCGATGAATATTTGGTATTTTTACAAAAAGAATATTTTTACTTACAAAAAAAATATAATTTAGTAAGCCTTGATAAAACCATTTGGAAATTTGGACGAATGCGCCCAACTAATTTTCCAACTATTAGGCTGATGCAGTTTGCAGCATTGCTTTACCAAAGTAGCCATTTGTTTTCAAAAGTATTGGCATGCGAAACCATTGCAGAGCTTCAAAAACTTTATAAACTAAAACATATTCATTTAATTAATTTAAGCGAATTAAGCGGCCATCAATTTAATGCCTTAAAAGCTGATTTAGGAAATTCGGCCATTAATACCATCATTATCAATACTGTAGTGCCAATTGTGTTTTTATATGGCAAACTCAGGTTTGATGAAGAAAAAAGCAATAAGGCCATTAATTGGCTTGAACAAATTAATCCAGAAAAAAACAGCATCATTGATTTTTGGAAGAAATTAGGCATAAATATTGAAAATGCCATGCAAACACAAGCATTATTGCAATTAAAAAATGAATATTGCAACCAAAAAAAATGCCTAAATTGCGAAATAGGCTTTCATATACTTAATAAGAACTAAAATTTAAATGAAAAAAATATCTGTAATAATATTTTGTGTACTAATAAGTTATACCAATGTTTTTAGTCAAAGTAGTTTGCTTTTTTTAAATACCAAAACCAATAAAACCATTGAAGTAAGTTTAGGACAAACCCTTTCTATACAGTATGTAGGATACAATAATCAAATTTATCATTTTAAAAATATTGTTTCAGATTTAAATGACAGCGTTATTGTATTAGGCAATCCTACAGGTAATTTACCGCTTTGGGTTCAAAAACTAAATAAGAATTATGAACCAAATTATAAAATAGTAAATATTAAAGATATTGTTTCGTTTAGAAAAATAACACCAGGCAGACTTTTGGCAAAAAGTTTAATAACCACATCGGTTTCGTTCGGAACATTTTTATTATCGTATAATTTATTTAGAGATGCTGGAACCACGCCCTTAAATTCTATTCTTATTTCAATTGGCTTAGGGGCTACTTCATCGGTACTAAATGCATTTATTTTGCCAGATAATCCTAATAACAAAATTTCGGATAATTGGGTAATAAGTACACGGAATTAACCTACAAATAAGCACTCATTTCTAAACTTAGCTTTTTTGCTTCTGCTTTGGCTGCCTCAGCAAAATCCAATCCATTGCTCGCATAAATAACACTGCGCGAAGCGTTTATAAGCAATCCAATATCGTTGGTTTTACCATATTTTACTACTTCGGCCAAGCTGCCACCTTGTGCACCAACGCCCGGAACAAGTAAAAAATGATTGGGTGCATGCTTGCGAATGGTAATAAAATCTTGCGGTTTAGTGGCACCAACTACAAACATTAATTGTTCATCAGAAGCCAAGGTACAAGTGTTTTTAATTACGCGTTCGTATAAAAACTCCTCTCCTATTTTTTGTTGCTCATAATCGGCACTGCCAGCATTACTGGTTAAAGCCAATACAATTCCCCACTTATTTTTGTATTCAAAAAAAGGTGCCAAACTATCGTTACCCATGTAAGGAGCTAAAGTAATGGCATCAAAACTCATTTTTTCGAAAAATGCTTTGGCATACATATTACTGGTATTGCCAATATCTCCGCGCTTTGCATCGGCAATGGTTAAAATATTTTCAGGAATTAAAGCCAAGGTTTTAGCCATACTTTGCCAGCCGTTTATACCTTCTGCTTCGTAAAAAGCGGTATTTATTTTATAGCTTACGCAATAATCTTTGGTAGCTTCAATAATGGCTTTATTGAACTCAAATACAGGATCTTCCGATGAAAGTAAATGTTTAGGAATTTTTGTTAAATCGGTATCTAAACCAATACATAAAAAACTTTTTTTAGAATTAATTTGCTGAATAAGTTCTTGTTTAGTCACTGTTAATGTTATTGAGATATAAAAAATTTTAAAAAACTAAATTCAATTCAAATACTAAGTTATTCATGTTTTTACCTTGATTTTTGGGCAATGCTTCAGTTAACAAACCATTGTTCGCATTTAAAAATCCATATTTAAAAACCGTTTGAATACTTACATGCCCCAATCTGTGGTGATACCCGACACAGGCCAACACATCAAAAAGGTTAACCTTAGGTGTATTATCATAAGCTAAACCCGAACTACCTTTATAAAGTGAACTAGATAAAAAGTAAGAGAACTGAGGACCAAACAACACTTTTTGATTTTCGTCTTTGGTTAAGTTAACAAACAAATAGGTTGGCAAATCAAGGTAAACCAAGCGTAAGGCCGAATAATCATCATCATTTTTGGTATTGAAACTACTACCTCTGATGCTTCCATTTAATTCTACTTGGTAACCCCACTTTTGACTTTTAAATTTTTTACGAACGTAAACACCGCCATTTATTCCAAATCTAAATGTATTTTCTTCGTTTTCGTTTCCTACCAAAGTACTAAACTGACAGCCTAATTTGATTCCAAACTTGTATTTATCGTCAGGCAATGCTTTAATTGGCTTTATTTCATCATCCTCCATGGTTGAATCAATTTCATCTACCTGAGCAACAGCAGCAAAACTTACAAAAAAAGTAAATGCCAAAACTAAACTTATTTTAAACCAGTGTGCCATAAATAATAAATGCGAAAATAGTAGAATTTAAAAACGTTTTTCATAAAATATTCTTATAAAATAAATTGAAAAAGAAATAGCCTCCATTATTAAATAAAACAAAACCAATCTTAGAACGGATATGGAAACTTTTTACACTATCAGGTGTTTAATTTTTTATAAAAAAAGCAGAAAAACATTAAAACAAAGCAATAAAAAGGAGTAAAACACATTACAACTATTTAATTATCAAGATATTAAATAATAATAAAGTAGAATGTTAGCAACGATAGGCTTTTCCACAAGTTATAAACTTTATTAGCCTGATTGTTAGCAATACACGAGTAAATGATAAAAATTTAACCTCGAATTGTTTTATAAAAACTAGGATTAGCCCTAATTTGCGACCTCGAAAAAACTTAAAAAAAATGAACAAAACAGACGATAAACCAATAATTTTAACAAAACGCAAAAACATACAAACTGTAATTGACTATTGTTTAGAGCAAAAAATAAGTTTTAATGCGAGCCCAAGAGCCATCAGCATTGATGAGTGGGAAGTAGAATTGAATATTAATACCATAAAAGGAGCAATTGCTTTAGGTATTTTTGTGCGTGAATATAAATTAGAACTTTATGGCATGGGCGAATTGGTAAAGCCAAAAGCAGCAGCCATAACACCAGCAACTAGCTCAACTAAAAAATCGGAAACCAAAGAAACCACAGTAGCTCCAGCAGCTCCAAGTTTAATTGACGAATTAGAGCTAGACCCAACACCAGCAGTAGCAGCAGAAGAAAACAATGCTCCTACGCTTTCATTTGACTTAAATAACAGTAACAACTAGTTAAGGAACTGTAGTTGTTGTCATAAACATTTAAGTGATTCTCTTATTGCAAGTGGGAGAAAAGATTTAATTGATTACACAAAATGCGGACGCGTGCAAGAGCGTCCGCTTTTGTATTTTATGGGGCTTGCAATAAAACATTAAAACTACTGATAATCAATACTATATGAAAGATTACAAAAAATATTATATTATTCCCGCTCCACCACATGACGTATATTTGGCCTTAACCAACGAAAATACCATGATGCTTTGGACAGGCGATAAAGCAGAGATGGTAGCCGAACCGGGAACAGAATTTAGCATGTGGGATGGAAGTATTATTGGTAAAAATTTAGAATTTGAACCTAGTAAAAAAATAGTACAACAGTGGTATTTTGGCGAAAATGAAACAGAACCTTCCATTGTAACCATTAAACTGCACGAACATAAACAAGGAACTTCGGCCGAATTAAGACACACCAATATTCCCGATGAGGCTTATGATGATATTTGTGAAGGTTGGGACTTTGCGTACTTTGCGGAATTGATTGATTTTTACGAAGGAGAATAATATTTTTGACTCTTATATTATTATTCGTTTAGTCCGAAAGTTATAGGGTATTTTAAAGACGACACAACGACAATGAAAGAAACAGTTGAAAAAGCATACGAAATGTTTTCACATTATCGGGTAGACCGACCACTTGACGTATGCACTGACTGTTGTATGAAAATTGAAGATGAAGGAGTACTTGCAAGTTTACCAATAAGAGAAATACCAGTTGACCTATTAAGCGAATATAATGATAGTGCCAAGCCTGAAAAGACAAGAACCGAAGAAATAAAACATTTCTTGCCAAGATATTTAGACTTGATTTCAGAATATAAATTTCCAACACACTCAGCGGAACTCTCATTTTCAAGACTACCTCCTTTTGACAAAACCGAATGGAATGCAAAAGAACTAGAACTTTTGGAAAATTTTGCAAAGGATTTTTTCATTCAGACATTACAGACTTATCCAATTCCATCTTTTGGTGACAAAATTGATACTATTCTAATAATGTTTTGGCGAGCGGACTTTGAAATAGTTGGACTATTAAGTGCTTGGGAACAGACTGACACAATTCAAAGCGTATTGCATTTTAACGACCTTTATTTTCAAGGCTTTAACGAGCATAATAGAAGCGAATTATCTAACAGTTTTGGTAACAAAAAACTAAGTAACATTTTGACCAATTGGATAGAAAACGAAAAGACAAAAGAGATTTTTCAAGAAAGAATTGAAAAGGTTATACTAGGTGACTTTGACATAGACGAACGAACACTAAACGAATTAAATTTACTTTATGAAATCATTAAGACAGAAAAGAAAAACGCCCTATAACTTCAGTTACCCAAAAGGCGGGGTTTCGTTTTCTTAAGTCAGTTTTTGTGATAAAAGCCCGCCCTTCGGGTAGCTGCAAAACGCTTTCGTACTAAATGTATTTTCCTTAAGTAAACAACATTGATTAAAGATTCAATTCTAAAAACTTTTTTTCATAAAAAAACCCAAGTTTTTAAAGCTTGGGTTTTTTGTTTTATATAATCTAAGATTATTTTTTCTTACCTTTAGCATCTTCAGTTGCTGCCGAAACTGCTGCTCTTGTAGTTTTAACTGTTACTACAGGATTGTTTGGCGAATCCATTAAAGTAATGTTTGATACAGTGATATCACCAACTTTAATTGATTTTCCAATTTCTAAGGTATCAATATTAATTTCGATAGACTCAGGTAAATTAGCTGGTAAACCTTTAACTTTTAATTTTTGTTGTTTAATCATTAGCTTACCACCTTGACGAACACCAACTGAATTACCAACACATTTGATAGGAATTAAAATATCGATGGATTTAGTTTCGTCTAATTCCATAAAATCGGCATGGATAATAGAATCGTTAACTGGATGATACTGAATATCTTTTAAAACTGATTTAAATACTGAACCATCAATATCTAATTGTACTTTATAAGTATTTGGAGTGTAAACCAAAAGTTTGAAATCAGCTTCATACATAGTGAAGTGAATATGCTCTTTACCACCATATAATACGCATGGCACTTGTCCTGCAGCTCTTACTAATTTTGTTGCTGCTTTTCCTAAATCGTTACGTTTGTAACCAAACATTGCTAATGTTTTCATTCTTTGTTTTCTCCTTTTTACTTTTTAAAAAATTTGGCAAAACCCATTTTGGTAACCCAATACTAATTTTGCTTTTTGGTTTATAATTTATTTTATTTTTTCAAATCGAATAATGAACTAATACTTCCGTGTTCATTTACGTTTCTAATGGCTTCAGCGAGTAAATCGGCCGAAGTTAGCACTTTTATTTTTCTGCTTTCTTGTTTCAATGGAATGGTATCAGTTACCACTAATTCATCAATAACAGAATTTTCAATTGTTTCGTATGCCTTGCCCGAAAGAACAGGGTGAGTACAAAAAGCCCTAACACTTAAAGCACCTTTATCTTTCATTAATTGAGCAGCTTTGGCCAATGTACTTCCGGTATCAATAATATCATCAACCATTACTACATGCTTTCCACTTACATCACCAATTAAAGTCATGGCAGCTATTTCATTAGCTCTTCTTCTTTCTTTATCGCAAATTACCATATCAATTCCTAATGCTTTTGCATAAGTTCTGGCTCTTGTGGTTGAACCCATATCGGGCGAGGCAATAATTAAATTACCAACGTCTGCCAATTTTTTAATATATGGTAAAAATATTACCGATGGATCCATGTGATCAACCGGAATTTCAAAAAATCCTTGAATTTGTGGAGCATGTAAATCCATGGTCATTACACGGCTAGCCCCAACAGCAGTTAGCATATCGGCCACTACTTTTGAACCAATAGCCACACGCGGTTTGTCTTTTCTATCCTGACGAGCCATACCAAAATATGGAATTACAGCAGTAATATAATGAGCCGATGCACGTTTAGCAGCATCTATCATTAATAATAACTCCATTAAATTATCAGAATTGGCAAAAGTAGATTGAATTAAAAACACATCGCATCCACGAACACTTTCGTTAAAACTAGGCTGAAACTCGCCATCACTAAATCGGGCAGTAGTACAATCACCAAGCGGTTGACCAAAAGCGTCAGCAATTTTTTCGGCTAAATAACGAGAATTTGTGCCTGAAAATAATTTGACTTGATTATTATTTGCCATGATTTTAAATGTATGAAACCCTTAAGTAAACAATTAGCTTACCTAAACACTGTTAAGTAAGCTAATTGGAAATTTACACTAAATTGTTGTCCGACTAGGGCTCGAACCTAGACTCTACTGAACCAAAATCAGTTGTGTTGCCAGTTACACCATCAGACAATTTCTCAATTCTTTCGATTTGAGGAGTGCAAATGTAAAATCTTTTTACAAATTTTAAAGCATTTTTTGAAAAAAATTTATTGATAAAAAGCAACTAAATAAAAACCAGCGTATAAAAAAAATTACGGCTGTGCAAATATTGTGGCTAAACACTGCAATAATAATAGAACTTTTGTAGTTGTAATTATAATTACTTTCCATTGAACAACATATTAACCATAGCGCTCATTTCGCCTTATTCAGGTAATAGGTTTGCCACCTATTTAAATTACTATGCCGAAAATTTACTAAAAAAAGGTAAAAAGGTAATTGTAATAAGTCCGGAGTTTTTTGAAATAGCGGAATATGTAAAGCTAAAAGTTCCTCACTATTTGGATAATTTTACCGCTTTACCACTTGATGAAAAAATATTTAGCGATAACAAACCCAACTATTTTGAACTTTTAGGCCGTTGGAACGCCATTAATAGTAAAATTAAACAAGCCGAAAAAGTGGTAAAGGCCGAAGTTGATTTTGCCTTCTTCTCTCCTATCGATCCATTTATTCGTGAATCTGTTCATTTATTTTTGCTTGATTTTGTGTTTAAATATAAATGGAGTGGCATTTATTTTAACCCAAAACCTTACAGGCTAAAACAGTTGAAGTTAAATGTGGACCCTAAGTTTTTAGAACCTGATTATTTATTTAGGTCAGAAAACTGTGTAGGCGTTTGTGTTTTAGATAGATTTATAACTGAGCCATTAAAAAGCAGGGTGTATAAAAAGGTGGTTGTTTTTCCTGAAATAAGTAATGTAAGTATTCAAAAAAAAGAATCCGTTTATAGCAAACAAATAAAGGAAATGGCCAAAAGCCGTATGGTAGTTGGGTTACTTGGTGTAGAACAAAATGAGGGAATAACAGCATTAATTAGACTGATAAAAAAAGTGGATATTGACAAGTACTTTTTTGTATTCGCAGGCAAGCTCGATTTTAGTATTATGGATGATAAGCAGCGTCAAGAAGTTGAATTGTTTATGAATCACCATGAGCCAAATATTCTTTTTATTTTAAATCCTTTAAACGAAGAAGAAATAAACCAAATTTATAAAGAAATAGACATTAGCTATTTGTATTTTTACAATTATGTTTCTTCAAATAATTTACTAACAAAGGCTGCCTATTACCAAAAGCCAATATTGGCCAATAAAGATTTTTGCGTTGGCGATACCGTTAAAAAGTTTAAAATTGGCTTGAGTGTAAATGGTAAAATGGAAGAAAGCGTAAATGCCTTGGAGTTTTTAAGATTAGAGCGATTAGACTTTAATGTATTTGACAAAGAGGCATTTAGCGAGTATTATGCATTGCAAAGCGAATCGTTTTTAACAAATGCATTTGAGGAAATAATGTTTTTTTAGCTTTTTATAACCAAACATATCGTTGCATTCATGCATAAAAAGGTTTAATTCGTAAAAAATTAATTATTAAACAATGAATAGTTTTTGGGATTTATTTAAACCACAAGAGTTAATTGAGTTTGGCGGATTTGCGTTGGTATTGGTCATTATTTTTTTAGAAAATGGTGTTTTCTTTGGCTTCTTTCTACCTGGCGATTCATTGTTATTTACAGCAGGTTTATTATGTACTACCATTTTAAAATTAACCTTAAGTAAGCTTATTATAGGTATTGCGTTAGCTGCTATAGCAGGCTACTATTTTGGCTATTGGTTTGGCTGGAAAACGGGCGATAATATTTACAAACGAAAAGAAAGTATATTTTTCAAAAAAAAATACATTGAAACTGCTGAAACCTTTTATAAAAAATATGGTGGAATAGCATTAATTTTAGGTAGATTCTTACCCATTGTTAGAACATTTGCGCCTATTTTAGCTGGAATTGTAAGGGTAAATCCTTTTATATTTTTTATTTATACCGTAATTGGTGCTATTTTATGGCCAATAGTTATTTGTGGTGCAGGCTTTTATGTTGGGCAAATATTTCCTCAAGCCATCGATTATTTAAACTATATCATCATTGGATTTATAGTGGTAACAAGCATACCGGTTATTAAATCGCTTACTAAAAAGAAAAACGTTGAATAACGGATTTAATTGCTATTCATTAATGCATTTTATTGTAAACAGATTTAAAGTTTATGGTGAAACAATATTTGCAATTTAATTAATTGCATTAAAAGTCAAGAGGAGCATCACAAAAAGAAAACCTATAAAGAAGAGTTGATGGAATTATTGCATGAACACGGTATTGAGTGTGATGGAAAAAAACTGTTGTAGATATTGAACGCTTTTAGAGATGCTTTCATTCACTTTAATTATCCCAGTATTTCATTCAGGGCTATTAATATTAAACTCTTCTGTAGTGAATAATTTTGTCGAAATCGAAAAAATAACAACTCTTGTTTTTCTAAAAATTTCTTTCTTGAACAAATAAAATCAAATGAATAAATTGATTTATACAAACAGCTCCGAAGCAGTTGAATTACAGAAAACTATTATCTGCCCAAGGAATAAAATAAAACTTCAAAACGAACAAATTTTATTCTTTTAAAGGAATTTATTTTTTTGCTACCCTTTTTAATAATTGGTTATTTTATACCAAAACTAATTTATATTCGTTTTAAATTTTTAATATAAATAGGATGAAAAAAGTAACGTTTGTGTTTTTATCAATTATTACGATTTTGAATGTTGCCAATGCTCAGCTATTTGGCTCTAGAATTGATTTTTATGAATATGATTATACCATGTATAGCAATCGTCTTTTTGCCACTCCAAGCTATCAAAAAAATGGGGTAAAGCAGGTGAACATGAAAATGCTTGATCCTAAAACAAACAGTATTAAACGCAGCATTAGTTATTTAATAAATAAAAATGGGGTGAGGTACCAATACAATTATTTTAATAAAAAAGGAATTTTAACTTCATCGTATTATTACCATTTAATTGATAGTTTTAAATACGATAAAGCGTTTTCAGTTTATAAAAAAGATACTTTTTTGATGCTAAATAAATTTGATAATAAAGGTTTACTAGTGGAAGTATCTTACTATAACAAAAAACATGAATTAACCAGTGTAGGTAAGTATAGTTATAACGAAAAAGGTAAAATGGCTAACAATACTTGGTTTGATAAAAAGGGTAAAGAAACCACCAAGTATGAATACAAATATTTTGAAAATGGTAGTAGAGAAGAATCTCGCTACTATAGAAATGGCAAATTGAAAAAAGTATACAATTATACTTGTGAGCCAACGGGAGTAGTAGAAAAGAAAGTTACCCAACAAAACGTATGCAAAAAAAGAACTTATAATGCTGATAGTTCTTATTTTGAAATTTATGAAGGCCGAGATAACAAAGGTCATGCCTCGCGCAGAATAGCAAAATTCAGTAAAGATAGCATGCAAATAGAAGATATTTACTTTGATGAAAATGACAAAGAAACACGCAAATATGTTTATACCTACGAAAATAAAAACTATAAAACCATAGCAACTTACAGAAATGGAAAATTAAAAAATACCAGTAACTATGGCTACACACCTACTGGTTTAGAAAATAGTTACCAAATGTATAATGCCAAAGGAAAATTGAAGTTTAATCGAGTTTATGAATACCATTATTTTTAACTCTTAAGTCATGTGGAATATTTACGTCAAGTTTGGTTAACTGCAAAAGGTTTCTTCACCCAGATATAGTATTGCAAGAAGGAAATATTACCCGTGGTGGTTGCGCGCGACAAGGGCAACAGTTCTGAACTATAGTAATAAGTAAATGGTATATTTAGTTAATCTTCAAAAAGTCTTTCTTCTTTCTTTTTCCTTAGATGAAAAAGAAACAAAAAATCAAGGCAAAAAAATGCTTCCACGCTCGGGCCTAGGCTGGCCCGCTTTTTTGCCGACCCAACCCACATCGCTAATGGAATAAAGATTTTCATAATTTTTATTCATAAATTTGAGTTAGCTTTTTTGATTTTAAAGGTATTAAGTTATTCTTGAGATTCAACTATTTAGTTTAGTTTTTCACTTCCATGAAAGTCTTTGCATTTACAAATTATATGGTATTTTCTTTTATCTGTCACTGTGAAAATATAAGAATCAGTTCCTAAATCAAAAAAAAGTAGTTTTTTGTTTAGTTCAACTAAGTCTTTATCTATGGCTTTAAAGAGTTTTAGTATGTAAAATTCATCTTCAGAGTAATCAATATTTTCTTCATTTACATTGTTGGTATTGTTCCATGTAATATCTTGATTGATTAATAATGAAACAAATGCTTTAACTTCTCCTTCGTTTTCTTCGCCATACGAATCAACTATTAATGATAGTTTTTTTAGAGAGGAGAACTCTTGAATTATTTCAATTGGCCTTATATTTACTCTATTTTTTTGAAGCCTTGAATTATAAAATGTTTCAAATTCTTCCCTATTGTTTTCAAATAAAAGTTTACCAATTTCAAGGTATTCTTTCATTTTACTTTTCATTCCATTTGTTTCTTTTATTTCATCTTTAATCAGGAAAATTAATGAAACAAAAACAAGTACGCCAAATCCAAGGTAAAGATAATTTTGACCCAATTTATCACTTATAAAAGCTGCTAAAAAAGATAATCCTCCTACTATTAAAAAGAATGTTATTATAGAAAATATAATTATGGTTTTGGTTTTAAATCTCATGTTTGTTTAGGTTTTACCACAGAAAACAAGTACTGTGAAACTGAATTTTAAGGTTTTCATGTTGCACAAACATATCTATAATCCATAAAAAAGCCCAACCGAAATATTTCGGTTGGGCTTTAAATAAAGTTCAGCTTAAGTTATTAATTAAAATTCTAAAACGGTAAACATTACCCTGCGGTTTTGTAACCTACCTTCTTCAGTATCATTGGTAGCAATTGGGTTTGCTTCGCCATAACCAACTGCTTTCATTTGGCTAGTTTTAACTCCTTTAGCTATTAAGTAAGCCAATACCGATTGTGCGCGTTTTTCAGATAATGCTTTGTTTTTGGCATCATCGCCAACATTGTCGGTATAACCTGCTATTTCAATTACCATGTTAGGATTTTCAAGCATAATATCAGCCATTTTATCCAATATTTGGTACGATGAAGTTTTAAGTTTATCGGAACCAGTTTCAAAATTTACAGTCTTAAATTTAAATACCAATCCTTTTTCTAATTTAATTGGTTTTAGTTTAATTTCATATTTCGAACCTTTGGCTTGTGTGCTTAAATCCAACACTTCTTGTTGGGGTAAATAACCTGGAGCAGTAACTAAAACTTCGTATTTACTAGGTGGTAAGTAAAAATTACTTGTACCACTCGCATCACCCTTACCAGCATATACTTCTATTTTACCTTTTTTAATTACTATATTTCCAGCTACAGGATTGCCATATTTTTCGTCAAGCATAATAACAGTAGTAGCTACTTTATCAGCGTTTTCATCAACAGGTTTTTTTTCTTCAGCAAAAGGTTTTTCTTGTACAGCAGGTTTATCTTTTTTACATAATTTTATAGCCAACTGAATTTCTTGAGTTCCATTAGCCGAAAATGCATTGTAAGCTTCGCCCACATGGTATTGGTAAGCGTAAGCAATGGTTAGCATACGCCAATTAAAGCCAACTCCTGCAATGATACTTTTATCGGTACGGTAACCTACTTGCCCGGTAACTTTTTCTTTCCAAGTAGCCATTCCCATTAAATCGTATAAAATGCCTACATTTTTATAGTTACGCAACATAACAGATGGAATAAACTTCCAATCGTTATTTTTGGTATTAAAGCTGTAACCTAAATTGGCATTGTATTGATTAGATAATTCGCCAAATTGGTCAAAAATGTGAGGAGCAGAAACGCCCAAACGCCATTTGTTTAGGTAATAAGCAGCACCAAAACTTACATCTAATCGAGTAGTGTTAAATACATCAAAAGCATTGTCGTTTTTAACTTGTGTATTAACCATATCGGTATTAAGCGAGTTATTAGCAAAACCAACACCAAGGCCTAAAGCAAGGAAGTTGTTTTGTTTAAAAATTATTTTTTGAGCATACATTAAGTTACCCGTTAAATAACTAACCATAGCGCGGTTATCGCCAACTATCATACCACCTAAGTACGAGTTTTTAGCAATATTGCCATGGGCACCAAAGGTATTGGCAGTTAGTGAATTTACATCCGACCATTTGCTTTGGCGATTGATAAATGCATGGAAACAATCATCCTCTACCATGGTAGCAGGGTTTAACAAAAACGAATTCTGTGGATATAAATTGTAAGGAATTGGCTGTTGTGCCATTGCTGATATTTTCATTACCAATGTTAATATCAAAAGTATATTTATCTTTTTCATGATGTTGTAATAAATAGGGTTAAATTATTGATGTGTTTTAATTAGTAATGCGCCTTTGATATTTACTTTACTGCCTTTTATTTGGTAGTAGTACTCGCCAGAAGGAACAAGGTTTCCATCTTTTTTACCATCCCAAGGCGTATTGTAACCAGTTTGGCTAAATATTACTTGACCAAAAATATTGTAAATGGTTATTTCATGTCCGTCTAACATATCTGCATTATCAATTACCCAAGTATCGTTGGTACCATTGCCATCAGGTGAGAAAGCATTGGTAATGTTTTTATTAAACTCAGGATTAGGTAAAGTTGTAAATACACTATCAATGCCATAACCAGTTCCTACATTATTTATGGCATAAGCACGGTAATGGTATACAGTATTAGGAGTTAAAGCAGTTATATTTTGTGAGAAATTACCTAAACCTGAACCAATAGTTACTTTGGTATTAGAAGTAGTAGGGTTAACACTTGTGGCTAACACAATACCACGTTCAGTAACTGTAGCATTTCCATCGGAAACAACATTACCAGCCAATGTAGCCGAAGTATTTGAAATAGCAGTAACATTACTGGTTATAACATTGGCAACAGTTGGAGCAGGTAAAGTAGTAAATGTACTATCAGCACCATAGCTTGTACCCACACTATTAATGGCATAAGCACGCACATGGTAAGTAGCAGCAGCTAATAAACCTGTTACGTTTTGAGAGAAAGTACCTAAGCCCGAACCTATAATTACTTTTGTATTAGCTGTAGTTGGGTTTATAGTTGTAGCATAAACTACACCTCTTTCAGTAACTGTGGCAGTTCCTGAATCGCTAACATTTCCGCTTAAAGTAGCATTGGTAATACCAATTAGGGTAGCTTTTGTAGTTGAAACTGTTGGTGCTGATGCAGGAGCAGGAATAACCACTAAAGTTACTCCAACATTTGAACTTGAACAACCCGTGTTACTATTCTTAACAGTTAAGTTAAAATTATATGTGTTTACTGCACTTGCAGGAACTGTAATCAAAATGGGTGATGCCGGCAAACTAGCGTTAGTTACTGCTGTAAGACCAGGCATAGGATTTGGCGAGCCCACAGCAATTGAAAATGAATTGGGATTTTCAGTAGTGGCGGTATATGGAATAGTAAATGATGTAGCATTTGAATAAATATCTGCAATAGCACTAGTAGTGATTGTTGGCAATGTATTAACAGTGCCATTTACAGCTATGTATTGAGTAAGGGCACCAATAGATGAACAAGCAATTCTGCCAGATATAGTTCCTGTGTTAGCTGTGTTCATGCGAACATAAATGATTGTGGAATCAACTTTTCCAGCGGTTTGGTTAATATTAATTATAGAATCAAAACCAGAGCTGCTATTAAGCGAAACTTGAAACCCAGATGGTGCTTTGATGACTAGTTTTTGTTTTAAATCATCACCTTTAATTGCAAAGTTTTTAATAATACTATTGCTACCGATACAAGTTTTAAACGTATCTATTGTTCCGTAAGTTGTTACTTTTGGTAGTATTACTGTTCTTGGTAATAATAAAGTAGGAAAAACATTGATATATACTTGTCCATTTGTACCTGTATAAGCCACCACAACATCTTGTGTAAAAGTATTAATGGCTACGTTATGCGATGATGCTGAGTCAATAATATATTCTGTGCTCTCAAAACTAGTCCCCAAATTCTTACTTACTTTAAAAGCTACCTTTGTTGAATTAATGGAGTAGCCATCCACTAAATCACCCAAATCATCTGCAGCTAGTGTTCTTGATGTTGATCCAGGATTAGTTGAGTAGGTCATTAATGATGAAACACCAGTTGTCATATCAACTTTAATACCGAGTGAAGTGACATTACTACCAATGGAACCACCAGCTGCAAAAAGATAGGAACCTAATGAACCTACACTGGTTACATAACTTGAATAGTAAACACTTCTTGAAGGTGAAAATGGAATACTAGCAAAGGTGTCTGCCGCAGTAGTACTTTTATATAATGAGATTGTCGGATTATCAGCGGCTACAAAAACATTTCCTGTTGCATCGTCCACAAAAATATCTGAGAAGGCATTTGAACTGAATAAAGTGGTGTTTAAAAAATTTCCACTACCATTATTGGAGTTTCTATAAACTTTACCATTTCCACTAAAATTTATATATACATCATCCCCAAAGCTTGTAACATGCGGTGTGCTTCCCGTAGCAGTTGTGTTTGAAGTAAATGTTTCACCACCATCTGTACTTATATAAATTTTATTGCTATGCACAATATAAAAATTGCCATTTGCTGCTAAATTTATTTCACACTCTCCACTTGTGGCTGTGCTTAATTGAATACTAGGTAAAAAGGAAGCACCTCTATTATTACTTTTTGCAAATCTGAGTCCAGAACTACCAATAAATACTACACCTATCACACCATTTGGTGCTACTGCAATATTTCTACTAGTACTTCCTTGCCCAATATTGTTATTGGCGCCACTATCGCTAACCAAAACTCTGGTATATAACTGAGAATAAGTGTTTGTTGAATATAATAATACTAAACTGAGTATTACTAACTTTAATTTGAGTAGATTACTTTTCATATGTTTATTTTAAATAATTAATTGTTAATTTAACTTGTTGATTTTTTTTGTCTAACGGAATAGTTTCTATTAACTTGTAGTCATAACCACTTGCACAAATACCTTCCAAATTTGCAAAAGGAGTTAATTCAATAGTTTTAGCCGTTGACGTTTTCCAAAATTGATAACTTATTTTAAATTCTGATTTAGTAAGGTTTACTATCCATAACTTATACGAATCTTTTCCGTCACAATTAAATTTTTGGTAATAAACTTTAATATTAACATCCGAATAACCTAAAGTCCACGAACCTTCAATAGGGTTTTCAGAAAAATTGGGGTTATTGTTAAATGATTTAATTTTCGAGAAGCCCAAGTTTGACATTGCATGTTGCTTTTTTGTTGAAAACGCAATGACGTTTGATGTAGCGAAAACCAAGTTTAAGCTTAAAAGTAAGTAGGCTGATTTTATTAGCCTTGGTTTTGATTTTTTGTTGTACATAATTATTATAATATTAAAGTTTTGAAAATGGTGAAACAAGAATGTAAGATTTATTTTTTATAAAATATCTTATTGTAATTTTTTAAAATATTTTTAGTTAGTTTAGTTTTATTATAAATCGAATTGTTAGTTTAATAGCTAAATTTTATTTTATAGATGAGTGCTTAAACTTAAATAACTTTTTTGTTTTTCATATTTTAGTAAAATTTTTAGTGTTGCAATATAGCATTTTTTTACAATCCTAAATTAACTCCATATAAATTATAAAAATTGTTGATGTGCAATTGTATAGTATAACTCTTAATCAAATAATTACCTATGTCATGTTTTTAGATAATAATTATTTCTATGCTATTGATAATACCGCTTTGATGTGTTGTTTAGTCCAATTTATTTTTTGCGGCATAATACCATCTAAGATTTACGCCAAATGCATTGGCCTAATTTGTAAATCAAAATGGTATAACTTATTGGCTGCTAAAAATTCCAGTCTAAAGTCAGTTTAAATTTTTTTCTGACATTCTTAGTGCCGGTTTTTCAAAAAATGACCAAAAGATTGGTTTGATGAATAATGTATTACAAAAAAATGGGTTAACAAATTGGAGGAAGTTATGTTTAAATAGCAAGCTGAAAGCTCGATGGAACTACAAAAAAGTGCATAAAAAAGCCCTAAATATTTCAATAAATATTTAGGGCTTTTCATAAGTAATTAAGAATATCACATCATTGATTAAATCCGTTGATAAGGTTGAATTTGCTTCAGAACTGAAAAATAATTTTAAGGATTTGTAATGCTATTTGCATCTAAAATCACTGCTGTTTGAGCTAAAGCTCGGCCTTTTAAAGTAGCCTTTGTTTGTAATGAAATTCCAGTTTTCGACAATATATTTCCTTCAAAATGACTATTAGCGCCCATTGTAGCCTGACCTGCTATTTGCCAAAATATATTTTTGGCTTGTGCGCCACCTACTAAAGTAATATTTGTAGCTGTACTCATTAACAAATCACCCGAAATTTGAAAAATCCAAATATCATTAGCACTACCTGAAATTACCAAATTGGTTGGAATGGTATAGATGATCACGCTGCTGCCGGCCGGCGTGCGTGGCGATGACATCAAGCGGCACCCGGTATGGATCGAACGCGGCGCGTTTTATCTCGACCAGGTCGGATTCGACCCGGCTGGGAATGACCGCATGGTCAAGCTCAATACCTGGCAGGGCTGGCCGATGCTGGC
>JBGSBN010000017.1:0-27944 GCA_041730515.1 Methylacidiphilales bacterium
CACCGCCTTCGACATTGCGCGCACGCTGGCACTGGGGGCCGACTGGTGCAACTCGGCACGCGGCTTCATGTTTGCGCTCGGCTGCATCCAGTCGCAGAGCTGCCATACCGACAGTACATTTTCATGGAAAAGAACGGTATCCACTTAATAGATTTAAATAAAACCGCAGTTAAATTAGAAGAAGCTGCTAACGCTTTAAAAAATATTATCCGTTCTGGTCGCAAAGTAATGTTTGTGGCAACCAAAAAACAGGCTAAAGAAATTATTGAAGCAGAAGCAAAACGTGTTAATATGCCTTACGTAACTGAGCGTTGGTTAGGTGGAATGTTAACTAACTTCCAAACTGTTCGTAAATCTATCAAAAAAATGCAAACCATTGAAAAAATGGGTATTGATGGTACTTATACCAATATCAATAAAAAAGAGCGTTTGATGTTAGATAGAGAAAAAGAAAAATTAAACCGTTTAGTTGGTGGTATTGCTGATATGAATCGTACTCCTGCTGCATTAATTATTGTTGATGCAAAAAGAGAACACTTGGCAGTAGCAGAAGCTATGCGCTTAAATATACCTACATTTGCATTAGTTGATACCAATACAGATCCAAACAATATTGATTATCCAATTCCTGCTAATGATGATGCAGCTAAATCAATTGCTTTAATTACTAAATACCTAACCGATGCAATCGTTGAAGGTATGGCTGAACGTAAGAGCGATAAAGAAAAAGAAAGTGATAAAGAAACAGTAGCAGTTGAAGCAACTACTGAAGCTTAATTAATAACACTTTTATAACAAAATATAACGAAAAGAGAATTTGAATTTAGGTTCAAATTCTCTTTTTTACAAAATGGAAATAGCTATTTGATAACATTAAATACTGTTTCTATCCTTTTCAGAAAAATAATATAACAAAATAAAAATATGTCGATTACAGCAGCAGATGTAAACAAATTGCGCCAAATGACTGGTGCAGGTATGATGGATTGTAAAAAAGCTTTAACCGAAACTAACGGTGATTTTGAAGCAGCAGTAGATTTTTTACGTAAAAAAGGAGCTAAAGTTTCTGCGGCTCGCGCAGATAGAGAAGCTAAAGAAGGTGCAGTTATTGCTAAAACTTCTTCTGATAATAAATTAGGGGTTATTATTCAATTAACTTGCGAAACTGATTTCGTTGCTAAAAATGAAGATTTTGTAGCTTTTGCTAACCAAATTGCCGATTTAGCCTTAGCTAATAAAAGTGCTAATGTAGAAGCTTTAAAAGCAATTACAGTTGATGGTTTACCATTATCTGAAAAATTAATTGAACAAGTAGGTAAAATTGGTGAAAAAATTGATGTTATCAATTATGTAATCATGGAAGGCGATAATATCGTTCCTTATATCCATGGTGCAAATCGTTTAGGCGTTTTGGTATCATTGACCAATGCTCCTAGCGAAGGTAGTTTAGCTGCTGGTAAAGATGTAGCAATGCAAATTGCAGCTATGAACCCAATTGCTGTTGATAAAGATGGTGTAGATGCTACAATTGTAGAACGTGAAATTCAAATTGGTAAAGAGCAAGCAGCTTCTGAAGGTAAGCCAGAAGCTATGTTAGAAAAAATTGCTCAAGGTAAATTAAGTAAGTTCTACAAAGAAAATACTTTATTGAACCAAGAGTTTGTTAAAGATAGTTCAAAAACCATTTCGCAAATGTTAGATGGTGTAGAAAAAGGTTTAACTGTAACATCGTTTAAACGCGTTGCTTTAGGTTAAGTTAATAAAATCTTTAAAAGTCCCTTTTTAGGGACTTTTTTTTTGTGCTATTATTGCAAGTAATAAATTATTGTTAAATTTTAAAATAACTAAAATGAAATACAAACGTGTACTCCTTAAATTAAGTGGTGAGTCTCTGATGGGTGATCAACAATATGGCATTGATCCTAAAATATTGGAGCAATATGCTCGCGAAGTAAAACGTGTGGTAGAAATGGGTGTAGAGGTAGCTGTTGTAATTGGCGGTGGTAATATTTTTAGAGGTGTTCAAGGTGTATCAGGTGGAATTGTAGATAGAGCACAAGGCGATTATATGGGCATGTTAGCCACAGTAATAAATGCAATGGCTTTGCAAGGTGCCTTTGAAAAATATGGTTTGAAAACTCGATTGCTTTCTGCTATAAAAATGGAGCAAATTAGTGAGCCTTTTATACGCAGAAGAGCTATTAGACACTTAGAAAAAGGCCGTGTAGTTATTTTTGGCGCTGGTACTGGTAATCCTTATTTTACAACCGATTCAGCTGCATCGTTAAGAGCAGTTGAAGTTGGTGCAGAATTGGTTTTAAAAGGTACTCGTGTAGATGGTATTTATACTGCTGACCCCGAAAAAGATAAAAATGCAACGCGCTTTGAAACCATTAGTTACCAAGAAGTGTATGAGCGTGGTTTAAATGTAATGGATATGACTGCAATTACGCTTTGCCAAGAAAATAAATTAGCAATTGTGGTTTTTGATATGAATAAGGAAGGCAATTTCTTAAAAGTATGTGAAGGCGACAATTCTGTTGGAACATTAGTTTGCTAAATTTATTTAGAAAGTAAAATATGTATTCGCAGCTATTATCTGATTTACAAAATGGAAATAAACGTGCTTTGGCTCGAGCCATTTCATTAGTAGAAAACGATAGCAACGGTTACGAATCACTTTTAGAAAATTTAAATTTCAACAAAAAAGTACCTTTAATTGGTATTACTGGTCCGCCAGGTGCAGGTAAAAGTACTTTGATTAATGCCTTTGCAAAACATTTATTAGATCAAAATAAAAAAGTAGCAATTATCGCCATCGACCCAAGTTCTCCTTTTAACAAAGGTTCATTAATGGGCGATAGGCTGAGAATGGGTGAACATTTTTTAAATCCCAATATTTTTATTAGAAGCATGGCCAGCCGAGGAAGTTTGGGTGGCCTTGCTCCTAAAATTTTTGAAGTAGCTGATTTAATTCGTGCAGCGCAATTTGATTATGTAATAATTGAAACAGTAGGTGTTGGGCAAAGTGAGGTAGAAATTGCCAGTTTAGCTGATACTACAGTGCTTGTTTTAGTTCCTGAGGCGGGCGATGAAATACAAACCATAAAAAGTGGTGTAATGGAAATTGCCGATGTTTACGTGTTGAACAAATCGGATAGGAGCGGAGCAGACACATTTTATAAAAATCTTTGTGCTTTAACACATAGTCATGCTTCTAATGAGTGGGAAAGCCCAGTGGTAAAAACCATTGCCCATAAATACGAAGGTTTACAAAATTTACAAGATGCCATTGAAAAACATCAAGCTGCCAATAATTTATCGGATAAAAAGAATTTACTTTTAACCGAAAAAGCGATTGTGTTAATTAAAAATCAACGAGTTAAGGATATTATTTTCGAAAATGTTTTTAACGACCTAAAAGAAATTAGCAAGATGCAAAACTTTAATATCTATCGCTATGTTAAAAAATATACAACATAGTTTTAAGTAAATGAATATAGCAATTATTAGTGGCTCTGCACGAGCAAATAACAACACATTAAGGGTAGCAAAAGCAATTAAGTTATACCTTGAAAGTAATCAGCACCAAGCCAATATTGTTGATTTTACCCATTATGATTTACCTTTAATAAATCAAGGAACAATTAACAGCAATAGCCTTTCTACTTTTCAAAATGATTTGATTACCAATTGGCGCAATTCTGATTTGGTTATTACCATTTCGCCCGAATATAATTGGAGTTCCACACCCGAATTATTAAATATGTATAATGCATTAGGTGTTCGAGATTTTATGGATTTATTTAATGAGAAAACCTTTGCATTTGTTGGCGTATCGACTGGAAAAGGAGGGAAAATGCCTTGTTTGCAGTTAATTCAAGTAGTAGGCAAATTGGTTAGTTTTAGCAATAGTCAATCATTTATTTCTCCTAAAATATTTGAATCGCATTTTACCAAAGAAGTACTCGATGAAAACGGATTATCTCAAGGCAATGCGCTTTTTGATAAAGGTATTGTAGATTTTATTGATTTTAACTTAAAAGTAGCCGAAAGGTGGAAGAATTAGATTCCATTTAAGAACTATTTTACAATAAAAGATTCTTAAGCATTTTATTGTAATTGACACTCGATTCCTAATGGACTTCATCAAACGACTGTGAACATTTATATATTTTTTCTACGATTTAAATTATTCTAAATCGTGTTAAACAAAAAATCCGAACCATTTTCATGATTCGGATTTTTTTATTTTAGGTTTTAATTATTTTCTACCCTTTTTTGTTTGGCTGCCTAATCTATCCATTACACAACGGAAACCAATAGTAGCAGTAGCTTGTTCTTGGTCTAAGTAACGTCTGTTACCTGGACTTAACCAATACGCTCTGTCATTCCAACTACCACCTTTGTAAACTCTTGCAGCATTATCAATTAATGAAGTAACTCCGTATTCGTATTTTTGGTCAATATCACTATTATAGCTCAATTCATCCTTAAATCCAATATTATCAGCTTTTTTGTAGT
The DNA here is from genome assembly GCA_041730515.1 of Methylacidiphilales bacterium. GTDB lineage: Bacteria > Bacteroidota > Bacteroidia > UKL13-3 > UKL13-3 > JAAFJM01. Next base: position 4,525 of record JBGSBN010000017.1, read on the forward strand.
TACGTCTTTTAATATTTTCAGCTTCAGTTACATCTCTGTAAACAATTCTACCCATTGAATCTTTTTCTGTAACATTACCATCAGCATCTCTAACCTGAGTTTGGTAATTGTTACCTCTAAATGAATTATTATCAATATTATCTTCTAACGATAAAGGACGGTAAACATCCATAACCCACTCACTTACGTTTCCTGCCATGTGGTATAAACCAAAATCGTTAGGAATGTAAAATTGGTCTTTAACAGCCGAAGTGTAAGATGAATTATCATTTAAATTACCAGCAATACCTTTGTAATCACCACGTCCTCTTACATAGTTAGCATACATTCTTCCACGTGTTTTTTCAACATCGCTTCTGCGTAATGTTAAACCAGCCCAAGGGTAAACTTTTCTTGAATCTACGTTCTCATTGTATGAAGCAGTTCTGTAAGCCACACTTGCATATTCCCATTCAGCTTCTGTTGGCAAACGGTAAATTGGCAATAAAATACCATCTTCCATTTTAACATCACGTTTTTTTCCACCAGGAGTGAAGTCTTTTAGTTGTTTTTTTATATCAACAGTAGTTAAACCTAACAAATAAGCTTCTGTATTAAAAGTTTCTTCGTTTTGTTTATTTAAGTTACTGTTTTTCATTAAACCCTCTCTAATCATAATCATTTCGTTCACACGATCAGATCTCCATTTACAAAACTCTGAAGCTTGCAACCAGTTTACACCAACAACTGGGTAATCGCGGTAAGCAGGGTAACGTAAATAGTAATTAACCATTGGCTCGTTGTACGAAAGTTTATTTCTCCAAACCAAAGTATCTGGCAAGGCTTTTTGAGCAATAATTGGATTTTCGGCACCGTACGCTCTATTTAACCAATAAACATACTCTAAGTATTGTAAATTGGTTACTTCAGTTTCATCCATATAGAAACTGTTAACAGACATACGTCTTTTTAGGTTGTTTCTGTCATAAGTTACATCTTGTTCAGATGCACCCATTACAAAAGTACCTCCTTAAATAAATACTAGACCTGGCCCAGTTTCTTGATCTTTAAACTTGTGCTTTTCAAATCCACCCCATTTGGTGTCATTATATTTCCAGCCAGTAGTGCTTGATTTTTGCGTACATGCCGAGAACAGCACAGTAGCTGTAAATGATGCAAACAATAATTGATTTACTAATTTCATGGTTGTAGTTAATTACTTTAAAGTTTCCAAATATAACGAAAATTGACAATTAAGTGTATAAAATTACTTTTTTTTTCAAAAAGTTTTTATTTGCTGAAAATGAATACCTAATTTTTATAAATCAGGACATCTAATTGGTTTTCCAATTCTCGATCTGCTGCGTTGTGGGGTATTGATATCGAAACTTAACGACAACTCGTGGCTTCCCACTGTGGCTGTTCTAGCATTCGATATGGTTAAATCGTAACTGTATCCAATTCTAAAATTTTTAAATCTTAAGCCTGCTAATAAAATAACTGCATCGGCATTCCTGCTCGTTTGTCTGTACCAAAATCCAACCGTTAATGCTTGTTTTTTAATGTAAGTTCCTACATTTATTTGGTAAAAATCGCGTTGACTCATGAACAAAATATTAGGCGATAAATACACCCTATTTGTTTCAAATCTAGCGTTTGTTAAACTAATATTTGCCCCCATGTGGGCAGTGTATCTGCGTGGTAAAATAAAAGCTTGGCCAGTATTGTCGGTTAAAATAAATGATTGATTTGGTTCTAATAAATTATTTACAGCCATTCCAGCATAAAAATATTCACTGTAAAGCAATGCTCCAGTAGAAAAGTTAGGAAAAGTTCGTTGCTCTTGCCCTGCAATTTCTGCTGTTGGGTATTGTTTTCCGTAAACAGGATCAAGTTGATCGCCAAATGTGAAACGATTGAAATCGTAAGAACGTTGCTTAATTTCGGCTAATAAACCAAAATTGGCATTCCAGTTTCTATTAATTTGCAAATTATATGCATAAACACCGCCTACGTTAATAGTAGTTAGGTAACCATCACCGGCTTGATCGGCTGAAACCAATAAACCCAAACCACTTTGCATATTTGGCAAATAGGCATCTAACGAAGCTACAACAGTTCTATAGGTTTTGTTTAGTCCCGTGTATTGATTTCGGGCATTACTTGAGAATCTAATTTTTTTTGCAGCACCAGCAAATGCGGGATTGGTATAAATGGGTGAGGCATAAAATTGACTCAACTGCGGATCTTGCGCTGAAGCATCAATTAGAACCATAACAAGTATAGCACTAAAAAGCAGTTTTGTCAATGAGGTTTTCATGTTTCAAATGTATTAAAAATCAGGACAAGTCATTGGTCTTGGATTTCTTCTTCTCACTTTTTTACGTAATTCAAACGCTAAAGATACTTCATAAGAACTTGCTGCACCAGCATTTGCGGTAGAAACTGTACCATCGTAAGAAAAGCCAATTTTCACTTTTTCTGTTCTTAATCCAATTATAGCAATAATAGCATCAGTATTTACGCTTGTTTGGCGGAGATACAAGCCTCCAACCAATGAGCCTTTGCTTACATACATACCTAGGTTTAATTGCCAAAATGGTTTACCAGCAAAACCTTGTTGCATATAAATTACATTTGGATATAAGTAGGATGATCTACTTTTAGACCTGCTTTCTACCAATGGATAAATAGCGCCAACGTGACCTGTATAACGCCTGAAAATTGGGGCTACCACGGCAGGGTTGGTAATAGCAAACGATTGGTCAGGTTCAAAAATATTGTGAGTAGCAAAACCAAAATAAAAGTTTTTACTATATCCTAAAAAACCTGCCGCAAAATTGGTTACATTAGCTTTTCCTTCCTCAGGCATTGGCTGTCCAGCTGAACCACCTTGAAAACCATTGATTCCTAATTGAGAACGCCATAAAAATTTTGAAAAATCAACTGTTTTTTGCATATAACCTGCTTGTAACGAGAGTCTAATAGAAAATTTTCGGCTTACTGGAATTAAATAGGCATAAGCCACATTTAAGCCAACAGTTCTTAAAGTTCCAGTACCTTGTTCATCATAATGTGCCTGAATTCCTATTCCACCATTTATTGCTTCAAAATGTTCATCGTAACTAGCATTTACCGTGGTAAATGAACCCGAAACTGATGGCCATTGATTACGCGTATTTAAAACCAAACGACCAACAGTGCTAGAACCAGCAAAAGCAGGATTGGTATAAACCGGACTTGCATAAAACTGCGAAAATTGTGGGTCCTGAGCATATGCTCGCACACTTATTAACAGCGGTAATATGTATGTAAGTAATCTGCACAGTGCAGCTTTTGTAAATGTCATCGTTCTATAGTTTGTCTTTTGTAAAATAAAAGTTATTTAATAAAATATATTAAGTGTTAAAATACTTTTTTAGTATGTTTGTTCGTTGTTTTTCTATAACAACAATTTTTCAATTATAATTAATTTCAAATTTTTTATGCAATTTTTATTCAAACAAATCAAAAAAAATATCAATTCAATCGTTCTGTTAATGTGTTTATTGTTTGTAAATCATGCATTTGCATACAAAATTAAAACTTTTGTCAAAATTGATTGGAAGGCTCCTAAATTGACTAAAAGTGGCGAAATGCAAACTTTTTTCGAAAATTCAGCGCTAAAAAATCAATTTGGTTTGCTTCCTTTTTACCAAAAAAAACTAGGAAAAAGTGGAACCCAAATATTGGATGTAAAAATTTTTGATGAAGTTTATGAAGAAGAGAAAATTGAAAATAATTCGTTGAATAATGTTTCCAATCAAAAATTAACTGTAACCACCGAAATAGCCTTTGAACAAAGGCAAGCATTTTTAATGGTGAGTTTTTCACCTTACATCAAACAAGGCAATTCGTTAAAGAAATTGATTTCGTGTAATATTGAAATTGAGACCAACGATATTTTTGAATTACCTAAAAGTTTAGCTAAAAAAGACTTTGCAAATACCTCTGTATTAGCACAAGGAAATTGGTTTAAAATAGCTACTTTAAATAATTCTGTTCATAGAATTGATTATACCTTTTTAAAAGAGTTAGGAATTAATGTAGATGCTATTGACCCTCGAAATATAAAAATATATGGAAATGGCGCTGGTATGTTGCCCGAAAAAATCGCTAAGTTTAGGTACGATGATTTACAAGAAAATGCCATTTTTGTGCAAGGCGAAACCGATGGTAAATTCAATTCGAACGATTTTATTTTATTTTATGGTCAAAATCAAAAAGAAGTTTGGACTTTTAACCCTGCAAATAAAGTTTATAACAACAATCCTAATTTATATTCCGATACCACGTATTATTATTTAACGGTTGCCAATTCAAATGGAAAAAGAATAACAACCACTGCCTCTCCGGCCAATAGCAATTATACCAGCAATTCATTCGATGCGTTGGTGCATCACGAAGAGGATTTGGTTAATTTTGTTAAAACAGGTAGAAACTGGTATGGAGAGGATTTTAACCGTCAACCACAAAGAACTTTTACCCAAATTATTAGTGATTTGGATACTACGGCTGATATTTTATTTCAATCAAATATTGCAGGAAGGTCATCTCAAATCAATGGTTTTGATGTATCTGTTAATGGTAATTTTGTGTTGAATCATCTTTGTTCTGGTTTACCTTTAACTTATGATGGAACATTTGCCGATATTAGCTATAAACAGGCATTTTTCAAGTCAAAACTAAACAGGTTAGATATTTCTTATTCTTATAACGGACCCATAGCGCAAGGTGCAAATGGTTGGTTAGATTTTTTTACTATTAATGCCCGTGCATTTTTACGCAATAGCGGAAAGCAAATTTTATTTAGTGATAAAAACAGTGTAGATGTAGGTAAAATTACTGCATTTCAATTTACTTCCTCGCGCGCTTTAACCATTTGGGATGTTTCCAATCCTACTCAAGTTTTTGCCATTCAAACCAATTTTGATGCCACTAACAGATTAAGTTCATTTACCGCAAATACTGATAGTTTAAAATGGTTCATAGCTTTTGATGGAACCAACTTTATTAAACCAATTAGTTTTGGTAAAATAGCCAATCAAAATATTCATGGATTAGCCGCAGCACAAGGAATTATTATTACTCACCCTAATTTTTTAATTGAAGCCAATAGATTAGCGGCATATCATACACAAAAAAATGGATTGAAAATTCATGTATTGAATATTACCGATATTTATAATGAATTCAGTTGTGGTAGTCAGGATATTACTGCTATTAGAGACATGTTACGTATGTTTTACAAAAAATATACCTCAACAGCTGATAAGTTAAAATATGTTACCTTTATGGGCCGCGCTAGTTACGATTACAAAGGCAATTTAAGTAAAACTCAAACGGGTTTTGTAAATACTAATTATATTCCAACTTACGAGCAGTTTTATAGTGCTCATCCTCAATCTTATTGTACTGATGATTTTTTTGTTTGTTTGGACGATAACGAAGGTAATTTTTTAGAAAATGCCAATACAAACGATTTAATGGATTTAGGTATTGGTCGTTTTCCAATTGATAATATTGACCAAGCTAAAGCCGTAGTAGATAAAGTAATTTATTACGAAACAAAAAGCAGTTATGGCGATTGGCGTAATAAGTTAACTTTTATTACTGATGATGAATGGACTGAATATCCAATTGACTTTAACCAGGCTGCTGAGGGTTTTGCAAATAACTACATCAAGCCTTTTAAAAAGTTCAATATCAATAAAATTTATTCCAATGCTTACGAACCTTTGGCCACTGCAGGTGGAAAAAGATTTCCTCAGGTAAATAATGCCATTACCAATTCGGTAAATAAAGGAAGTTTAATTATAAATTATATAGGCCATGGAGGCGAGGTAGGATGGAGTGCACGTAGAATTTTAAATGTAGATGAAATTAATGCTTGGAACGGTAAAGAAAATATGCCACTGTTAATGACCGCAACCTGCGAGTTTAGTAGATTTGACGACCCTGATAGATTGGCGGCTGGTGAATTGGCATTAATAAATCCAAATGGTGGTCCAATTGCTTTATTTACCACAGTTAGGTTGGTTTATAGCAGTGCTAATGATGAGTTAAACAGAATTTTTAACAGTCAAATTGGATTGGATTCAAATGCCATTATGAACCCAAAAACTTTTGGTCAATTATTAATGCAAACCAAAAATAATTTTCCAAATGAAAATACAAGAAACTTTACACTACTTGGCGACCCAATGTTGCAATTGGCTTTGCCTAAATACACAGTAAAAACATCCACTATCAATAATAAACAAATTACTACTTTTGCCGATACTTTAAAAGCTTTAAGTAAGGTTACAGTTACAGGCCAAGTATTAGACGAAAACAATAATTTGATGACTGGTTTTAATGGAATTGTTTACCCAACAGTATTTGACAAAGAATCGGAATACCCAATTGTAGATAAGGAAAAACCAATCAGTATCAATAGTTTTAAACTACAAAATAATATTATTTACAAAGGTTCGGCTACTGTTACCAATGGTTTGTTTACCTTTAGTTTTATTGTTCCAAAAGATATTGATTATCAGTATGGGTATGGTAAAATAAGTTATTATGCCAATAACGACACAGTAGATGCAAGCGGATATGAAGGCAAAGCTTTATTTGGTGGAACTTCTGATTCTGTTTTTGTTGATAATAAAGGACCTGAAATAAAATTATATATGAACGATGAAAAGTTTGTAAATGGAGGTTTAGTTCCCGAAAACTCGTTATTTATTGCTAAAATTTTTGATGAAAATGGAATAAATACTACCAGCCGTGGTGTTGGCCGAGATTTAAATGCAGTAATGAATAATCAAAATACCAATACCATTTTTATGAACGATTTTTACCGTTCGGGTTTAAATACCTATCAGTTTGGAACCGTAAATTATAACTATAAAGCATTGCCTTTGGGAGTAAATAAAATTAAGTTCCAAGCATACGATATTTTTAACAATATTGGCGAAGCAGAGATTGAATTTTTAGTGGCTAACGATAGCAAAGTAGCTTTGCAAAATGTTTTAAATTATCCCAATCCATTTACATCAAAAACTTCGTTTCAATTTGATCATAACAAAGCAGGACAAGACATGCAAGTGTTGGTTCAAATATTTACCGTAAGTGGTAAGTTGGTAAAATCTATTCAAAAAGATGTATTAGCTGCCACAGGCCACATGGATGGAATAGAATGGGATGGAAAAGACGATTATGGCGATGCAATAGGAAAAGGAGTTTATGTTTATAAAATTAAAGTAAAGGCGCAAGGCAAAACCGATGAAGCATTTCAAAAATTAGTAATTTTGAACTAAAAAATAAATAATATTATTTTGAATGAACATTATTTTTATATTTGAAATATAAAATCCATGGAAAAAATTAAATATTACGTAGAAAAAAATGTGTTTGGAGTTTGCACATACCTTGGCGAACGCCTTGGTATTAGCTCAAATATTATACGTATGTATTTTATTTACACTTCTTTTATAACTGCAGCCTCTCCGGTATTGGTGTACTTAATTTTAGCTTTTTGGTTAAATATTAAAAAGTACATCAATCCAAAACGTAAAAATACTTGGGAGCTTTAATTTAAATCAATTCACTATTTTTATTGTTTTTTTTGCAAAATGAATAAACCACGTTTAATTTTCATTTTTTTATCTATTTATATTGTTGCGGCTTTTGGGTGGTGGGGTTACGAGCATTTTAGGAACTCTAGAACCATTCATAACTTAGAGGTAGAGAACAGCAAGCTCAGAACAGAGGCTGACGAAATTTTATGCTATAAGGCATCCTCTTTAATGGAAGAAGAATTGCGAGAAGACAATTTTTTGGATACAATTCAAATGCAAAATTATTTTAAAGAAAAATTTAGCACTTTAGAGTTAGTTTTTGTTGATACCATTAATCCATTTAATGGTTACTTGATTAGACCAAAAGAAGAATCGTATATTAAGTTAGAAAACGAATCCTTTTTATCTAATAAAAAATTGGTACGTAAAAAATGGATGTATGCTGGCGAAGGTTTTGTAATGATAGGTTTATTGATTTGGGGCATTTTATGGGTATATAAAACGTTTGAAAAAAGCATTGCTTTAAATCAACAACAAAATAATTTTTTATTGGCTGTAACTCATGAGCTTAAAACGCCTATAGCATCGGTGAAGCTATATTTAGAAACACTTTTAAAGCGCGATTTAGACAAAGAACAGCAAAAATCCATTTTACAAAACTCTATCAACGATACTAATAGGTTGCGTACTTTGGTCGATAATTTACTATTATCAGCCCAATTGGAAACCAATCACTACGAGCCACTTATGGCCAAGGTTAATTTAAGTCAATTGTTAAACAAAGTGGTTGATAGTTATGCAAAGCCACGAAATTTAGAAGCAAGGCTTATCAAAAATATTGAGCAAGAAGTATACATAACTGGAGATGAATTTGCTTTGGAAAGCATTGTAGTAAACCTTTTGAGTAATGCTGAAAAATATTCTGACCAAAACATTACAATTCTGTTAAAGAGTGATAATAAGCATGCTGTTTTAAGTATTTTAGATTTGGGTATAGGAATTGCCGATGCCGATAAACAAAGGCTTTTCGATAAGTTTTTTAGAGTAGGAAAAGAGCAAACCCGAAAAACAAAAGGAACAGGTTTAGGTTTGTTTATAGTGAAGAAGTTGGTTAAATTTCATGATGCAACTATTGATGTGAAAAATAATCATCCTAATGGAACCAACTTTGAGGTTAGTTTCATCGTTTAACCTATTATTAAAAACTATAAATTACCTTATGAATAATATTTTATTAGTGGAAGATGAAGAAAATCTTCAACATGCACTTAAATTAAATTTAGAATTAGAAAAATATCATGTAATAGCAGTTGGCGATGGTAAAAAAGCCATTGATGCTTTTAGAGAGCGTAAGTTCGACTTAGTGGTACTAGATATAATGCTACCTGAAATGGATGGATACATGGTTTGCGAAAACATTAGATTACACGACCAAAATATTCCTATTCTTTTTCTTTCAGCCAAAAGCACACCTGCCGAAAGAGTAGAAGGTTTAAAAAAAGGTGGTGACGATTACTTAACCAAACCATTTGATTTAGAGGAACTTTTACTTCGCATAAAAAAATTATTAGATAAACGCGATAAAATAAAGGCTTTAGATAAAGCATTGCCTAATATTTTTAATTTTGGTAATTTTTGGATCAACTTCGATAGTCATCAAGCATTAGGAGTGGATGGTATTATTGATTTAACTAAAAAAGAAACGCTTTTACTAAAACTTTTAATTGAAAATAAAAATACCGTAGTCAGCAGAGAACATATTTTAAAGGTAGTATGGGATTATAACGTAATTCCAAACACACGCACCGTTGATAATTTTATGTTAAGCTTGCGCAAATATTTTGAAGTTGACCCTAAAAATCCAGTATTTCTTCACTCATCAAGAGGCGTAGGATACAAATTTGTTGATCAATTAGCAGTTAATGCATAATACTTAAAACCAACCATCAAAAGGTTGGTTTTTTTATTTTTCGAAATTGGCAAAAACCTATTGATTAACTACTTAGAGACAATGAAAAATATATCAATAAAATAATTGAAATTAATAAAAACAAAAGGCTAACATTTGTACTTTAAAATATATAAGTTTTAATCAAATGAAAATAGGAATTGTGTGTTATCCAACCTATGGAGGCAGTGGTGTAGTTGCTACTGAATTAGGAAAAGCGTTAGCGCAAAGAGGCCATCAAGTACATTTTATTGCCTACAAGCAACCTGCAAGGCTCGATTCGTTTATGAGTAATATATTTTATCACGAAGTAAATGTAAGTACTTATCCATTATTTGATTTTCCTCCTTACGAAACCTCATTGGCTAGTACTTTGGTGGATGTGGTTAAATTTGAAAAATTAGATTTACTACACGTTCATTATGCCATTCCGCATGCCTCGGCAGCTATTATGGCAAAACATATATTGGCTACCGAAGGAATTAATATTCCGGTAATTACTACCTTGCATGGAACAGATATAACCTTAGTAGGTAAAGATGCTGCCTTTGAGCCTGTGGTAACTTATTCTATCAATCAGTCGGATGCAGTAACTGCTGTTTCCGATTTTTTAAAGCAAGATACTTATCGACATTTTAAAACTAAAAAACACATTGAGGTAATTCCCAATTTTATTGATGTTACCCGGTTTCAAAAGCAATCAAAAGAACATTTTAAAAAAGCCATTGCACCTCAAAAGGAAAAATTGATTGTACATACTTCCAACTTTAGAAAAGTAAAAAGGGTGGAGGATGTAATTAAAATATTTGGTAAAATAAGTTCACAAATCCCTGCTAAATTATTATTGGTTGGCGATGGGCCAGAAAGACATAATGCTGAAATGCTTTGCCGGGAATTAGATTTATGTAATAATACCTTATTTTTAGGAAAACAAAATCCGGTGGAAGAAATTTTGAGTGTTTGCGATTTGTTTTTAATGCCATCAGAAACAGAAAGTTTTGGTTTGGCGGCATTAGAGGCTATGGCTTGCGAAGTGCCAGTGATAGCCAGTAATGCAGGTGGAATACCGGAGTTGGTACAAAATGGCATTTCAGGTTTTATGGCCGAAGTTGGTAATGTTAACGAAATGGCCGAAAAAGGAATTTATATTTTAGAAAATGAAGAGCGATTACTTCAATTTAAAGCAAATGCATTGGCCCGTGCCCTTGAGTTTGATATAAATAATATTGTTCCTATTTATGAAAAATTTTATGCGAAGGTTTTAAGCGCACAAATTGCTTAATTTGCACCCTATTATGAATTTACTAAAACAAAAAATTGGTATTATTGGAGGTGGGCAATTAGGTCGCATGTTGGTAGAAGAAACACTTAGGTTAAACGTAAGTGTGAATATTTTGGAAAATTCAAAAGATTGTCCCTGCTTTCATTTGGCAACTAATTTTATTGAGGGTTCATTGCAAGATGAAGCTAAAATAAATGAATTGGCAGCTATCAGCGATGTATTGACTTTTGAAATTGAACACGTAAATACCGATGCGTTAATTAAATTAGAAGATGAGGGGAAAACAATTATTCCTTCGCCTCGCGTACTGCAAATAATTCAGGATAAAGGGTTACAAAAGCAATTTTATTCCGACCATTTGGTTCCAACAGCGCCCTACTTTTTGGTAAATAATAAAACAGATTGGAACGAGGCTATTCAGCAACTTGGAACAGAAAAATTTGTGGCTAAAACCAGAACAGATGGCTATGATGGAAAAGGAGTTGCCATTTTAAATTCGGCCGATGTTTTGGAAAATAATGAACTAATTCCATTTGAAACACCTTGTGTTTTAGAGGCATTTATTCCATGCGAAAAAGAAATTTCTATTATTGTAGCTAAGGATATTTTTGGGAAAACAGTTGCTTATGATGCAGTTGAAATGGAGTTTGACCCTGAAGCAAACTTGGTTACTTTTTTGTTTAGTCCTGCCGAAATTAGTAAACCATTGGCAGAAAAAGCCAAAATAGTGGCTATTCAAACCATCAATCATTTTAAAAGTGCAGGTGTTTTTGCAGTTGAAATGTTTTTGACAAACGGTGGCGAAATTTTAGTAAACGAAATTGCCCCTCGTCCGCATAATTCAGGTCATCATGGAATTGAAGCTTGTTATACTTCGCAATACGAACAATTAGCAAGAATTTTATTAGGTTTACCTGTAGGTTGCACTACTATGGTAAAACCAGCAGCCATGATTAACTTATTAGGCGATAAATCATTTAGTGGGCCGTATGTAATTAAAAATTTAAATCAAATACATCAAATTGAAGGTGCTTACTTACACTTATACGATAAAAAAGAAAGTAAGCCTGTTCGTAAAATGGGGCATGTTACTATTTTAGCCAGTTCAATAGATGAGGTAAAGGCAAAAGCCAATAAAGTAATGAATTTAATAGGTTTTGAACCTTTGATTTAAGCGTTTTCTGGTTCTGGCAATAGCCATTTAAAGTAAAATTTAGCTCCAGTGCCTTCTTCCGATTCTACCCAAATTGACCCATTATTTTCCTCAACAATTTTTTTAACAATGGCCAAACCTGCGCCTACACTTTCTACCTTATCGCGTGTTTCTAAAGTTTGGAAAATGGTAAATATTTTTTGATGGTATTCTTTTGAAATACCGCTACCATTATCTGCTACGCAAAATACTAGATACTTATTTTCAGTTTTATAGGTAACATTTATTATTGGGGAATCATTATCATTATATTTAACTGCATTCGATAATAATTCATAAAAAATATCGTCCATGTCTTGGTAATTTGCCATTACATTCGGAAAATTATTATCAATATAAATGGCAAATTTACTTGCTGGACTTAATCGTTTTAGTACATCGGTAACCACAGTATTTATATTTACCAATTCAATTTCATTGCTTATTCTTCCTGCACGGCTGTATTTTAATAACGAATTGATTAATGCTTCCATTCTATGTACACGGCCTCTAAGCATTTGAAAATACTTTTTAGAATCTTCGGTCATGCTTTCGTGCATTTCTTCCTCAATCCACTCTGCTAAATTATTTATTCCCCTTAGTGGACTTTTTAAATCGTGAGAGGTAATATAAGCAAATTGATCTAATTCTTTGTTTCGCTTTTCTAAATTTTTGGTATATAATTCTAGTTCATGTAAATTTTTAGCTTCCGTTTTTTTGCTTTGTATTAGGTTGTTTCTCATTTCTAATAAGGCACGTCCTAGTTTATCGTTTTTACCTTGTAATGGAACATCTATTTGGTAATTTCCTTTACCAATCTGAAAGGCTACATCTGCTTTATTTTTCATACCTAACGATAAGTTTTTGGCCGATTCAATCATGTCTCCAATCTCATCTTTTCTATCAACGATATCGTCAAATTTCACAATTTCACCCTTACCCATTATTTTAAGTAATTCGCTTACTTGTTTAACCGGATTTACGATTGTTTCATTTGTAATTATTAATGAAATACCAGCAATTAAAACCAATATAATCATCATAATAAGGAGTGAAAATCTTAAAGTTCTATAACTTTTATATTTTTCAGACTGAAGAAAATTACTGGCATCAATAACATTACGTTCTATTTCGTCTATATTAAGTTCTAAACGCCTAATCTCTTCTTTTATTTCAGCCAAAAGTTTTTGAGCTGCTTCGTTGTTATTTGGAATAGTTGTAATTTTCAGTAACTCTCTTTGTTTAACCATTACATTAGCATATGCTTGGTCAACGGTAATAAACATTTTTTTAGCTTTATCTAGGCCCGGTTCTTGAAAAAGTTCAATTAAAAATATTTTTCTTCTTCGGTATTGTTTATCAAGAATTTTTTGAAGTTTTAACCTACTTGCATTATCGTTTTGTCCAACAATAGCCGAGCTATGGCGATTACTTTCATCAATAATTAAATGAATATCTTTAGTAGCATTAATAGCAGGAGCGAAATTTTTTGATAATCTTTCGTCAATATTTTTACTGAATTGCAATAATACAATAGCCGTTATACTTGCCAATAGTGCAAAAAATATAATGGTAAAATAACTAATTGCCGATCTGGAACCAGTGCTTAAGTTATTTAATATGTTTAATAATCTGTTTAGCATTAAAAATTGTGAAATTAATTATTTCAACTAGATTTATTATACAAACTACTGACCAAATTTTCAATTTAATGATTTTCAGTGTATTGAATTATTGGATCTGTTTTGATTGTTTCATTTTGGAACAAATATTTAGGTTTAGTTTCAAAATAAGCTTTTACTTTTTAGTCCATGGCCACTAAATAATGAAACAATTATTTCGTTATTGGTATCAAAGTTTGCTACAAATTTTTCAACTCCAGCTATGGTAGCAGCGCTGGTTGGTTCTATATAATGTCCTTCTAAAGCCATTTGTTTCCATGCTTTTTTTGTTTCCAAATCGTTCACCTTTATAAATGTACCATTGGTGTTTTTTATGGCTTCTATTATTTGCTTTGCCCTTGGTGGATTTTCAATTGCAATTCCCTCTGCCAGTGTATTATTGCTAAATGGTTCATTAGGATTAATATCAAAAAATGTATGATACAATGGCGCACAAACTTCTGTTTGCACAGCTATTAGTTTTGGAATTTTATTAATTATTCCAGCATTGGCTAATTGTTTAAAACCAATATAACAGCCTAATATTAAGGTGCCATTACCTGCAGGTAAAATTACGTAATCAGGGCTTTTCCAGTTTAACTGTTCACATACTTCAAAAGCAAATGTTTTAGTTCCTTCAAAAAACCATGGATTATAACAATGGCTTGCATAATAGTTGGTTTTTGCAGCAATTAAAGCAGCATTTGCAGCATCTTTTCTAACTCCTGCTACTTTCGTAATTGTTGCACCATAGGCCTGCATTTGACTTGTTTTGCTATCACTAGTGGTAGCAGGTAAAAATATTTCGCAAGCTATTTTGGCTTTAGCTGCATAAGCAGCAATAGCACAGCCAGCATTACCGCTACTATCTTGCACTACCTTATTAATTCCTAATTGTTTGGCTTTACTAATTAATGTGGTTGCACCCCTATCCTTATAACTTCCTGTGCTAAATAATTGCTCGTGTTTAATAAATACAGTTTTTTTATTTATCAATATTTTTTCAATTGGTGTAAACCCTTCGTTAAAAGACACTATGCCTTTTGATTGGTCTATGGCAATGGCATCAGCATATCGCCATAAGTTTGGAGGCATATTTTTTATTTTATTTAAATCAAATTTCCCCTCAAATTCAATATCTAACAACCCGTCATTTGGGCTAATCCATATTGGTTCATCTATAGAATATGTTTTTTGGCTAATATTATCTACTAATGTCATTATTTTTTTTAAATTCAATTAATGGTGGTTTTTACTTAAAATTGATTTATTTATGCCAAGTAATACTTTGTTAACAAAAAATTTAGAATATACTGTGTTATGTTTGTTCAACAATAATTAAATTAATAGTATGAAACCAAGAAAAATATACTCAAAAACAATAAAGGTATTATTGATACTATTTGTATTTATTTTTTTTAATAATTTAAATGCCACAGCCGATCACTTGGTAGGAAGCGATATCAGTTATCAATGTACATCCACTCCTGGTGTTTATAAGGTTATTTTAAAAATTTATAGAGATTGCGCAGGGGCCCAAATGTGTCCTGGTTGTGCAAGTAATCCTGGAAGTACAGCTGGTTGTACTACAGCAAATGCTTGTTGTGGGTTTAATAATACCATTATTGGAAAAGATTTATCTTGTTTAGGAGTTAACTTTGGAAGTTTTACCTTAACAGCTGTTTCCGCCACTAGTGGTATTGATATTATTCAAACATGTACAGCTGTAAAAACCATTTGTACCAACTGTGGAAGCCGCACACCTGGAACTTATAGTCCAGGTATTGAAGTATATACTTTTGAAGGTAATGTTAATTTAAACGGGCTACCATCTTCATGTTGTAAGGTATCATTAGGTTTTAGCACCTGTTGCCGCAATACTGCATTAAATACTATTTCATCTGCACAATATTTTACTGAGGCCATTGTAAATAGATGTCAAACTCCATGTAACTCAGCACCAACATTTACAAACGATGCTGCTGCATTGGTTTGTTCAGGTGTTGATTTTGTGTATAATTTAGGGGCAATAGATCCTGATGGCGATTCGTTAAGTTATGCATTTGGTGAATCATTGGTAGGTTCTGGTGCTTCCGTATCTTATATTGTTCCTTACAATGCAGGTTACCCATTTCCTTTTTTTGGAGCTCCTAATATAAATGCAGCGCCTCCGGCTGGTTTAAGAATAGATCCAGCCACTGGCGATGTTATGTTTAGGCCTTTAGGCTCGTTTGTGGCAATGTTAGTAATTGAGGTTACTCAATGGAAATTGATAAATGGTGTTTGGACCGTTGTTGGCTTAACAAGGCGCGATGTTCAGTTTCAAACCAAACTATGTACTTCCAATAAAGTACCAATTGTTAAAATTTACCGAAATGGGGTTTTGCAAGTAGGTGTACAAAGTTTTACCGTTTGTGCAAATACCCAAATATGTTTAGATATAGTAGCCGAAGATCAACAAGATTTAGCGGCAACTCCTCAAATACAAGCAGATACCACTGACTTAAAATGGAATAATCCTGGATTATACAATCCTATAATGTCTAATGCTACCTTTATTGCTAATTATATTATTAGTCAGCGTGGTATTCAAGGTCCCAAAGCCGATAGTTTTAGATTTTGTTGGACTCCTCCAAAAAGTGCGGCTCGCTCACTTCCACATTCTTTTACCGTTACAGGAAAAGATCGTTTTTGTCCATTACCCGCTTTTGTTACCAAAGGCGTTAACATCAGGGTAATCGCAATACCTGAGCCTACAGCCAATGCACAAGATAATTTTTGTGGATACAGAACATTTAGTTTTATGTTAAATAATCCGAGTCAAACCAGCTTAGATGCCAGTAAGAGTAAATGGCAGATAGAGAGTTTTCCTAACTCCGGAGTTTACACAGTAGTAAATGCAAGTCCTGGACCTATAGGAACAGGATATAGGCATTATTTTAGCCAAGCCGGTACCTATAAATACCGATTAGCTTTAAACAGTATAGCCCCAGCACCACTAGGCTGCCCAAGTTTAGATTCGGGTACGGTAGTAGTAGGAGAACCGCTAGATGTAAGTGTACGCGATACATATAATTGTGTTGGATCGAATGTAACCCTAAAAGCCCGTGCTACAGGTGGAACCCGAATAGGCAATCAAGCAGGATATCAGTTTTTCCAAGGCGGCTTAGCAAGCCAAACGGTAATAAAAGGAAACCTAGACCCTAATATAGGCTCCGGAATCACTATCGATTCATTTGTAACAGTAAGTCCAAGTAATATAGGAAACAATACCATATTTAAAGTAAAAGTAAGAGATTCAGATGGATGTTTAGACTCTGCTACATTTAATGTATTAACTCGAGCTTTACCATTACGTGAGTTAACACCCAAAATACGTTTATGTCCGGGAGACGATACGAGTTTATTTGTAGGATTAAATGGTACCACCCCGGTTTTAAAATCACTTTGGTACCAAGCACCAAACTTGTCAACCGCCTTAGATTCGCAAGCAACCTATGCAATAAACAAAGTAAAGCCATCCGACTCGGCCACTTATGTATTACGAAAAATAGATGTACATGGATGTAGCACATTAGATACCACTAGGTTATTTATTAATACCCCTGTGGCGTTTACCAGTCCACGCGATTCGGCATGTCAAAACGATCCAACCTTTCCACTGAGGGCAAGATATAGCACGATGTATATTGATAGTTTTGTATGGTATAATAGTACTTTAAGCACCCGTTTAGCAGAAAACGACACCTTTTTATTGCCAACAGCCACTGCAGGAACTACCCGGTATATACTACGAGGATATTATACTTACGATAGTAAAACATGTTATAGCGATGATAGTGCAAGTTTAAAAATAAACGGCTTGCCTAATATATTAAATAGACCAGCAGCAGTGCCATTGTGCCGAGATCAAGGATTGTATAATTTAGGAGGCGTTCAAACAAGTAACCCATCCACCTCACAAACAGTTCAGGTATGGAGCTATCCACCAAATCCAACCGCCATTACCTCGGGCAATGTGGTACGAATAGATAGTTTAAAATACATACCAGGCAGTAACTATATAGGAAAAGCATTTGGAAACTACATGTATTTGTCGGTAAAGGCTAATACCACGGGCTGTTTTAGATACGATTCATTGTTAATAGGACTATTTCCAGTAACACCAATTACCTTACCAAATCCACCAAAAATGTGTGATTTTGATAAACCATTTTCATTATCTACTTTAACCACAAGTTATAGCAGTTCAGGAAGTACAGAAATATGGTATGGAAGAGGATTGAGCTTTAGTCCAACAACAAAATATAGGTTTAACCCAAGCGATACCAATAATGCAGACCCACTAAAAAGTACCCGAGCAGGCTTAAGTTTAGCCACCGATAGTAATATATTAAGGTATGAGTTCTATTTACAATTTCCACCAACAGTGAATGTAGATTTTTTACCAGCAAGAACAGGAACTGTATCTATGTCATCACCCCAAGGCGGATGTGCATCGAGCGATACCGTAATATTTAGAGTAACCAAATCGCCAAAATTACGCGCAGGTTTATTACCAACAGTATGTATAGGCGATGATAGTGTATATATCAGTTCACGAGCATTAGCAGGCACCAATTCAACAACAGCTGTAAACCCAGCCACATCGTATTGGTATTTTGCGGCACCAAACCGCAACTTTAAAGCCATAGCCAGAGGACAAGTATTTATGCCATTCCACTCAGACATAGTAGTGCCAAACGACCAACAAAACACCTATAGCCTAGTATATGCCGATACAGCCACAGGCTGCAGAGCAGCCGATACAGCCGATATACGAGTAAATGGAATACCAGAAGTAAATATACTAACAACACCAAATTCTGATACAGCAGTTTGTAAAACACAGAATAGAATGTTCTTTAGTTTAACACCAAGCCCAGCGTTTTTATCGCCATTAGATTCGATATCGTTAACAGGAGCGCCAAATATCAATGCAAGCATAGGCAATGCCTTGGCTTATTTAGATATCAATAGCAACACAGCAATACAAGAACAGGTTTATAATTTAAAGTATTATTATAGATCGCCTGAAGGATGCAAAAACGAAGCTAGCAGAGCAATAAGGGTGCAGTTTCCACCAGATGTGCAGTTGAGTAAAAATGGCTCAGCTTGCGAGTATGGAGGTTCTTTCCAGATAGATTTATTAAAAAGTCCAAGTTCAAGCCATCCATATGGATTAACATGGTCGGTAATAGATGGAACAGGCACCATAGTAAGTCAGGATAATAGCAAATTGATTTACAGTCCATCGGCAGCAGAAAAAGCAGCAGGAAGAGTAAATGTAATGATCATAACGAATAATAATGGCTTATGTGCCGCAGCAAGCGATACATCTATATTTATAATCCATCCAAAACCAAGCGCAAGCTTTAGTGGAGTAGATAGTGGATGTGTAAGAGCAGGAATACCATTAAATATAAATTTAGTGGCAGGTCCAAATGCAGTAGCAGATTGTAATTATATATGGTCAGTAGATGGCACAGTAGAAGCAGATAGCATCAACAAAACAATGTTTAGTAAATCATTTAGCACACCAAAAACATACAATATGCGCCTCATTGTTCGTAATGCAATTACAGGATGTGTAGATACTTCAGCTAGTCAAAATTCAACAGCTTGGGAAACCCCAACTGCTGATTTTAACCCTGATAAAACAGAAACTACCATAGCAAGACCATATTTTAGTTTTACCAACGCATCCACACCAAAGGCAAACAATAGTTACTTTTGGAGATTAGGAATTGACCCAGTAACATCTGGACCTAGAACTTCAGTATTGGTAGATCCAACAGATATAGCATTTGCGGCAGATACAGCAAGGATACCAATAACCTTAATAGCCACAAGCGATAAAGGATGTATAGATTCGATAACAAAATACATCAGAATTAACCCAGATATAGCAGTTTTTATACCGAATGTATTTTATCCATCAACTGGTGGAGATTCAAAAACAGGATCGCAAATGACAGATTGTATGATAGAAGGCGTTCCGTGTAACCGTCACTTCTTTTTACAAGCTACAGGATATGAACAAATAGAAATATATGTTTATAATCGTTGGGGCAAGTTGGTGTTTTCAACCAAAAATGTAAAAGAAGGTTGGGATGGAACAGATACCAAATCAGGTGGAGGAGATTGCCAACAAGATGCATACGTATATCAAATATTTGCAACTAGTTTCAGTGGTAAAAAATACCAATACTCTGGTTCTGTTACTTTGTTAAGATAGTTCATAAAGTACAATCATTTTTAAATATTAAACTTTTAAATTTGTATTTTTAAAATTAAATCTTACTTTTGAAACTGTATTAGTAACATTGAAGAGGGGACAAAAGTCCCCTCTTTTATTTTAAAATGGATATAGTAGAAAAATTAACAAATTGGACCAATGAATATTTGGCTTCTCACTTATTTTTGGTGGCAATTGAACAAAAAGTTGGAAGCCGAAAAGTAAGTGTTTTTGTAGATGGTGATAATGGAGTAACTATTGATGAATGTAGATTACTTAGCAAACATTTATCAAACCAATTAGACGAAATGGAATATGGCGAAGAACCATACACTTTGGAAATTTCATCGCCAGGAGCTGAAAATCCTTTGTTGTTATTTAGACAATATAATAAACATATTGGAAGAGAACTAAAGGTAACCTTGAACCAAAATACTGAATTATTAGGCAGATTAGAAAAAATTGATGGTGAAGTTATTACCTTACATTTGAAAGATAAAAAGAAAGATTATAAAGCCAAAGAAACCATACTGAAAGATATTAATTTTAGTGATATAAAAGAAAGTGTAGTTCAGTTAAGTTTTAAATAATACCAATTGTATTTACGAAATAGACCAAAACTATTTCGTAAATAATTCCGATAAATCGGAAGTTAATGCCGCTCTCATTACAAAATTGGACTAAAAACAAACTATAAGCGGTATAACTTGATAAATAAAAATAAAATAATACAACAAAAATTATGCATAGTGCAGGACTGATAGACTCGTTTGGCGAGTTTAAAGAATTTAAAAATATTGACAGGGCAACACTTCAACGTGTGTTAGAAGATGTGTTTAGAACCATGTTGCGCAAAAAATTTATTACTGATGATAACTTTGATGTTATTATCAATGATAAAAGTGGTGACTTAGAAATTTGGCAAAACAGAAACATTGTACACGATGGAGAAGTAGAAAACCCAAGGACTCAAATTGCTTATAGCGATGCCATTAAAATTGAACCTGATTTTGAAATTGGTGAAGACGTAACAGAAGAGGTAGGTATGTCGGTTTTTGGTAGAAGAGCTATTCTTTCTGCTCGTCAAACCTTATTAGGTAAAGTTTTAGAACTTGAAAAAGACGAACTTTACAAAAAATATAAAGATAAAGTTGGCGAAATTGTTAGTGGTGAAGTTTATCAAATTTGGAAAAAAGAAATTATGGTGCTTGATGAAGAAGGCAACGAATTATTACTTCCAAAAACTGAAATGATTCCTGCTGATCATTATAAAAAAGGTGAGGCAATTAAAGCAATTGTATTGCGTGTAGAAATGCACAATGGCAGCCCAAGAATTATTCTTTCTAGAACCTCGCCAATGTTCTTAGAACGTTTATTTGAATTAGAGGTTCCTGAAATTATTGATGGCTTAATCAATATCAAGAAAATTGTTCGTGAACCAGGTAAACGTGCTAAAGTAGCCGTGGAAAGTTACGATGATAGAATTGATCCTGTTGGAGCTTGTGTAGGTATGAAAGGTAGCCGTATTCATGGTATTGTACGCGAATTACGTAACGAAAATATTGATGTAATAAACTACACCAATAATTTACAATTATTAGTTACACGTGCTTTAAGCCCTGCTAAAATTACCAGTATAAAAGTGGAAGAAGCAGAAAAACGTGTTTCTGTTTTCTTAAAACCAGATCAAGTAAGTTTAGCTATTGGAAATGGTGGTAATAATATTAAACTAGCTGGTAAAATGGTTGGTTACGAAATTGATGTTTACCGCGATGGCGAAAGCGAAGGTGACGATATTGATTTAGATGAATTTACAGATGAAATTGATACTTGGATTATTGATGAGTTGAAAAACATTGGTTTAGATACAGCTAAAGCAGTATTAGAAATTAGCAACGAAGATTTAGTGCGTAGAACTGAACTAGAGGAAGAAACAGTGGTAGAAGTAAAACGCATATTACAAGCTGAATTTGAATAATTCATTTTGAACAATAAAATTAAACAGCCATTTAACTTAAAGTTGAATGGCTGTTTTTTTATGTATTAAATGGTAGTGACTTTTCGCCTTGTTTTTCAATTTCGATGGCTATTTCGCTATTATTTATTTCAATATATTCTTCGTTTTTTAACCTAAACACGGTGGTATCGTTACATAGATTTACAATTTTTATTTTTATTCCGTTTAATTTATAATTTACCGCTTCGCTATTGTTTAAAGTAATGGAGCCATTGAAATAATTGGCTTTTTCATTAAATGTTGGGTAAATATAAATAGGTTGATGTTGGTAATTTTTATCGATTAAATTGGTTTCAATTATTGAAAAAGCTATTTGCCCTCTTTTAAAACTAAGCTGAAAGGAAAATAGTAATTCAGTAATGTTTTGTTTTGCATCTTTCCCTACTTTTATGGTAAGTTTTTCTATTTCAAACTTACTTTTACAGTTAACTTTAGGTTTTTTCTTTTCCGAATTATTTAAGCCAAATAGACTAATTGACATATTATATTTGATTAACGAATACAAAAATCAATCAATTTAGGTTAACATTCTACCAGTTTTTATGAAACCTTGTTTTGGTTTTATAAAAGGCAGTTATAACCTTATAATTGGTATAATCTTATTGGTTAATTTCAATAAATTGAGGTAATTCGGTAACTTTATTTATGTAAAAGCCATTGTTTTCTTTTTGAATAGTTTGTGTGCTGAATAAATTATCGTTTGCTAAAGGCGTAAAAATAGTAGCTGTTTTCCCTTCTTTTACATTTAAGTTAAAGTCAAATACCTCTAAATTATTTGAAGTATTGCACCAAACTACATACATCAATTTGTTGTTAGTGTTTGATTTGAAGCAATATACATTTACATTGGCTTGGCCCGAAGAAATTTCTTTTAAAAACGAATAACCCTTCAATACATTTTTTAAACAAGCCATATAATACCACGAAATTTTCTTTTCATTGCCAGGCGCTCCTTTTACCATGCCGCTTGTCATGTATTGCATGGTGGTTTCAAATCCATAATCTTCAAAGTTATATAAAAATGCGCGGTCTATTCCTGAGGCTGCTATTTCTAAATAGCTGCGCATTAACCAACGGCCTTGAACTTCAAAACTACTGGTATTACCAATGGCAGGAGCAGCTTGCGTTGAACCTTCGTGGGTATCGTATCCAAATTCAGTAAGCCAAATTTCAAGGTTGGGTAAATGTGTATTGCGGTAAGCTACTACTTCTTTCAATTTGTTTTTTAGTCCATCTTGTTCAGGACTAATGCCTAAAATAGGTTGGCCTTTTCCTTCGTTTGAATTACAATAATGGTGAAAATTAAGCACATCGGCTGGGAATTTTTGAGTTTTGGTTCGGTTATAATCGCTCCAAAGTTTCATGCCTTTTATAAATTCAATGTTTAATGCAGCCAAACCTCCCATTACAAATTTCATATTTGGGTCAGCATTTTTTACACCTACATTTTTACCTAAAGT